>CACDBG010000010.1 GCA_902551155.1 uncultured Verrucomicrobiota bacterium
AGGGCAACATCACGGTGAAGCGGTTGCTCAATAAAGAGGAGCTTTTCAAAGAAAGACCGGAGTGAATCTTTCTCTTGAATGGAATGCCAGAAGGATTGGAAATCAGTGATGGATTTAAACTGTTCATTACCATCCAGAGTAAAGGCAAAGTCGGTTGGGGCATGGGTGGTGATAATTTCAGCCAAGGTTTCAAGGCGGGCAAGGTCGGTATCAGGTTGGCCATTAACCTTTATTTTAAAATGGCGTAGGCCGTAGGTGGAGATGCAATCGGTCAGAGCTTGAGGTAGAGAGTCGGCTACCTTTTCATCTGCCGGGATGTCTGCTGGAGTTAAGGGGTCAGCCAGTCCAACGGTATGGCGGGCGATAATGGAAGATAAGGGTTTTTTGGGGAGCCACTCGTGGGTCTTGGTGGCTCCCATCTGGATCTGGATAGCGCCCATGCTTAGGCCCAAATCCTGATCACGTAGAGTAGTGGCAAAGGGTTTAGCTGTCTTGCGGCAGCAGGCTTCAATCAGAGCACGTTCAACCATGGAAGTGCCAAAGCCAGAGAGTAGGGGGGCTAGGTTTTTACTTTCACCCCAGTCTGATTGTGCCTCATGAAGATCGAGCCAAAGATCGAAGGGGGAATCAGCCTCCATGCCTATTGAAGTTTCGCGGGCGTGTTCAATAACGCGCAACATTTCCACCATCTCTTCTCCCAATGGGGTTTCGGGAATCTTGGTAAACCATTTTGGAGGGAGATTGTCGGCTGCAAAACCTTCGTGCACGGTGCCATCTATTTCTACGGACAATTTTAAAAAGGCATAAGGTACATCGGTCATGGTCGCGATGCCGTATTTGAAAGGCATGCGAGTGCGCAGATTAATCAGGCGGGTTTCCCCTTCAAGAATTCGAACCTTCATGCGGGTTGATGTTGGCGTGCAATGAGAGAGGAGGCAAGGGGGAAGGATTTAGGTGCTTATTTGGTGCGGCCGGTGTGCTGGGCGTTTTGGCCATGCATCGGCCATGAACTCTTGGCAGGTTCTTTGCTGCTGGTCGCTATGGCGTAAACCTTACCGTTTCTGTTTCCTACGTATATTATGCCTTTTTTTGACATAACAGGAGAAGAAGGCATTCCTTTAAAATTAAAGGTCCATTTTTTCTCTTGAGTGTTGATGTCTATAGCTTCGATTTTATCTGTGTTGGAATAACCCGAGCTGGCGTAAAGGATTCCGTTAGAACCAAGAACCGGCGTTCTATCAGCATAGCTGGATGTCGAGTAATGCCATTTTTTATTCCCACTTTTTCCCTCAATTGCATAAACCCAAGTATCATTGTTGCCAAAAAAAACAGTGTCATCGAGTCCCACTATAGGTGATGGATCGAAAACGGACTCATTTTTCCTTCCGCCAGTTTGAAACGCCCAATTTCTTTTGCCTGTTGAAGTATCAAGTGAAATTAATTGCCCGCTTGCTAACATATAGAAAACGCTGTTTCTGCCAATTGCTCCAGCAGATGATATGGGGGATCCAGCATTGAAACTCCATTTTTTATCTCCATTTGACGTGTTTAGTGCGTATACATAATTATCATTAGAACCAATGAAGACAGTGTTGTCCTTGCCGATTGAGGGTGAGCAATAAATTCCTGAACCCGTATTAAACTTCCATTTAAGAGTTCCGCTTTGGCCATCGAGTGCATACAAGACTGAGTCATGTGAGCCAATGTAAATGGTTTCATTTAAGTCGATTGCTGCTGACCCGGTGATTGGCCCGCCAACCATGTATTCCCATTTTATTGCGCCTGTTTTAGCATTAATTCCATATATAAAGCCCCGCTGAGTTGAGCAGTAAATTAAACCTTTGTTACCAATTGAAGGACTGGAAATCACGCCGCCATCAACTTTTGTTTTCCATATAAGTTTTCCGGAATCTCCATTAACAGCGTAAAAATAATTATCATGAGAACCAAAGTAAACCGTTCCATCATTACCAATTGCTGGGGCGTAATCAACATCGCCTCCGGTACTAAATTCCCAAAGGAGCGTGCCGGGTTTATCCGTAACAGCTTTATCGGCTGCGGGTTTTTCTAGATCGTAAAGTGCAGTGACTTCCTCTTCACTCAACGCACGGTTGTAGATTCTGATATTGTCCATCTGCCCCTTTACGAAATAATTATCGAGTCGACCAATGGATATAGGGCTATCACCAGACATTAAGCTTCCTTCTGCAGGTACGGCAGAGTCGAAAATGCCATTGATATAAATAGATAGTTTTTTTCCGTCCCACATTTGAACCACGTGTGCCCAGTCTTCAATAGGATATTTCGATTTTGAAAGAAACTCTACCTTTGAGGGTTTGTCCAACCATACGTGTGCATGGATTTTTCTATCATCAATAATCGCTGCCAATTGCCATTGCCTTTGGGCAGGACTATCTTTTGCTATCAAAATCGGATTGTAGGAAAGTTTAGAAGGGTCTTTTAAGTTAATCCAAAGTGACAACGAGTGTGCGTCATCCTCAAAACCTTTGCTTTCTTTAATTACAATTCTTCCGTTGCCATCGAATGTGGCTTTATCATCAATAATAACGACTCCTTCAACTTCTCCATCATTGCCATTACCACTTTCATCTTTAGCATTACCATTAAAAGGGTAGTAGGCGACCAATCCTTCCTTGAGCTGCGCCTGCATGGCTGCTGAGACCCCATTGATTTCCCCGGGCTTAACCATCCACCAGGTGGCTGTGCCAATTAATATCGAGAGCACTGCTGCCACGATCCCATAAGCCAGCACTTCCTTTCGCTTGGCTGTGGGTAGCCAGTCACTGACAAGACGTGAAGCTTTGGTATAAACCTCCTGAAGTTTTGCCTTGGTTTTCTTTTTCCAGTCCATTGGTTCAGCAATCCGAACCCCTACTTGGGTAACTGTCGGGTTACTTGCCCATTGCACCTGTTTGACTGCCACAAAGTCTACTTTACCTTCACTCTCAATCCATTGTTTGACTGCACCGGCTGTCGGAGGACGTAAGCTCGAGTCTTTTTGCAGGCACGCCATAACCATGGAGCTCACATAATCCGGCACTTCATTCTGCAGGTTCAGTTCCTTTAACCGTTGCTCAATCGGTGTGGCTTCCATGTTCAACACCTGATGCACCACGTCCCCCTGATAAAAGGGTGGTTTACTGGTTAGTAAATCATAGAAGGTGGCTCCCAGTGAGTAGATGTCATCAGCTGCCTGTGGCTGGCGCCCTTCAATCTGTTGGGGGCTCATGTAGGAGGGAGTACCTGCATCCAGTACACTAACAGTCATGGTGCTGGCCGTGCCGGCAATCGAGGCGGCAATGCCAAAGTCTGCCAGCTTCAAATGAGCCAGCTTGTTGATTAACAGGTTGGAAGGTTTGATATCCCGGTGGGCGATTTTTTGTTGATGCGCATATTCCAGTGCATCACACAGCTGCAACATGTAATGGCGTACGCCACTCCAAGGCATTAACCGGTTGGGCGTTTGCCGGCGTACCTGATCGAGGTCTGTACCTTGAAGAGCTTCAGTGCCCGCCACGTATTCCATTAGAATGAAGGGGGGTTCTCCTTCGGTCCGAATTAATCCCTCAATTTTAAGGATATTGGCATGTTCCAGATTAGTAGTTTTGGCTACTTCCCGTTCCAGATCCTGCAGGCCTGAGTCATCATTGGTCATTTCAGCGGGTAGGAGCTTCAGGGCCACGTCCTGTTCATGGACTTCATCGCGTGCCAACCAAACCGCTCCCATGCCTCCTTGGCCCAGAAGTTTGACTAAAGTAAATCTGCCTCCGGTTAGTCGGGCTCCGGCGACCAGTTCACGAAAGCCTTCGCGGACAATGTCGATATACAGGTCACTGATATGAACCTTCTGGGCGGGCTCCACCGGAATGCGGCCTCTTACGGTGACTCCATCAAGGAAGGTGCCTGAGGTGCTATTAAGATCCTCAATCTCCACAGCGTCCTCGGTAATGATGAGGCGGGCGTGAGAACGTGAAACGTGCGGGTCATCGATGTAGATGGCTGAATCGATCTCTCGCCCAATAATGTGCTCGCCCAATCCCAGCACATACTGACCCATAATCGTCCCGTCCGAACGCGCTATTACTATCTTCGTCGTCGTACGGGACATAATTCGAAGTTTAAGCTACTCTAGTTAATTTATCACTTCAAAAGCTTCCGGCAGGCAGTTTGCAGTCTTTTCATTCGGACTTCTGATTTGGTTTCCAGATAGCACCGGATTACCGGTTCGGTGCCGCTGGCCCTGAAAGCGACCCATTCACCTTTAGGGAGCAAGAACTTGTAGCCGTCAGTCGTAATAAATTTTTCTACTTTGGCTGTGCCAATTTTATCCAATCCTTTTGCCAGCCTTTTAAGGATAGCAGTTTTTTGCTTGGGATTAATATGTACATTAATGCGGTCGGTATAAAATGGGCCAATGTGTTTCTCCAGTTGCTTAAGGATTTTACCCAATGGCTTGCCTTCCACCGCAACCAGTTCGGCCATCAGTAAACAGGCAAGGATACCATCCTTCTCAGGCACGTGACCTTTTACACTTAAGCCGCCGCTTTCCTCGCCCCCGACAATTATTGCTTCATTTTCCATCAGTGCCCCGATGTGCTTAAAGCCTACGGGTGTTTCATAAAGTTTCACGTCCAGATGGGCCGCCACTGCATCAATCATGTGGCTGGTGGGAACGGTGCGTACCGCTGCTCCCTTCCATTTACGATTCTTCTTAAGGTGATAAAGGGTAAGTGCTAGGATCTGATTGGGAGAGAGCCATGTGCCATCCTGATCAACGACTCCAAAGCGGTCTGCATCTCCATCCAAACCCAAAGCGATTTGGGCTTTTCCAGAGGCTACACAGGCTGCTGCCTCTTGCATTCCTTCGGTATTGGGTTCAGGCGGTTTGCCGCCAAAGAGGGGGTTGGGTTTCTCATGGAAGCGGGTGACTTTTACTCCCGCTTCCTCTAGTAGGGTGTCGAGATAGCCACGGCCAGCTCCGTACATTAGTTCCACGGCGATTTTCATCTTCGCCTTTTTGATAGCTTTAAAGTCAACGAGTTGCTTAATGCGCCGGAAGTAGGCGCTTCTGGGGTCTATTTCTTTGCACTGGTATGTGCCAATTACACAGCCATTAAACTCCCAGCTTTTAGCCTGCCTTTTGGCAATGTTGGCTTCAATTTTCTTGGTGACCTCAGGAGTGGCTGGGGCGCCGTTGTGTAGTGAATATTTGAGCCCTTGATATTCTGCTGGATTATGGCTGGCAGTCATGTTGATACCGCCCAGAGCTTTGCGTGCGCGCACAGTGTGGCTAATGACCGGAGTAGGGGTGTCACGATCACATAAAAGAGCGGTGAAGCCATTGGCTTCCAAAACCTCTGCGACGGCTAAAGAAAAATCACGGCCAAGGAAACGGGCGTCATGCCCGATTATGATATTGGGTTTAAGTTTGGCTAGTGGCGAGGTTTTCCTGCGACGTTCAGCTTTGAGGTAATCGGCAATGGCCTGAGTGGTGAGTCGGACCCTGTCGAAAGTAAAATCCTTGGCAATCAGACCACGCCAGCCGGAGGTCCCAAACTTAATGGGAGGCAGTTCTTCCATCTGAGTTTATTTTTTCCAGTCGAAGACACCCTTTTTAAAGGCGTAAATGTAGCCCACAAAAAGAATACCCAAAAATGAAATCATGGAGCCGAAAATTAAGGGGGCGTTTTCGGCCAGCATTTCCTTATAGACCACAGCCCACGGGTAGAGAAACACCACCTCAATATCAAAAAGGATGAAAAGCATGGCCACCAGATAGAATTTAACAGACATGCGAGGAGCCCCTTCACCCTCAGCCACCATGCCACATTCATACGGCGTATCCTTTACTGGATTGGTTTCGGCGCGTTTACCAATGAGTTTTGAAAAAATCAGATTCCCCGCAGCGAACGCAATTGCCACTAATAGTAGGATTAGTATGGGAAGATATTGAATTAATTGCCCGTCCACGTGTCTCTTGTAATAGTCTGTAGCAAAGAGGTCGAGGGCAAAAGCTATTTGTGGCTTGCGTTTTTTCGGCAGATTTCCATGATTCGCCGCTCGTGGAACCGTTGGAAAATACTACCGAAGAGGATAAGCTAACACTTTTTGTGGAATGGTTGCTGGCCAATCGGCTTCAAGTGGGTTTGGGGGTTGTAATTGCGTTGGGGATTGGAGCGTATTTAGCCTTACAAAAAACTGAGGCTTTGGCTAAAGAGGAAGAGGCTGCGGAGGAGATGTGGGGGACGATTTTTCCGGATGTTGAGGTGGCTGGTATGTCAACTAACCAACCTATCGTGGTGCAGTTAGATAATATCTCCAAGAAACATACAGGGACCAAGGCGGCAGCCAATGCCCGGTTCCTTGCTGCGAGCGAGTTTTTTGATCAAGGCAAATATACCGAAGCTGCCGCAGCTTTTACATTATATATTGGGATAACCACTGGTGGTCCTTTGGTTGCAGCGGCTCAATTTGGTTTGGCTGCTTCACAAGATGCTCTTGGGCAAAAAGAGAAAGCTCAGAAGGGTTACGAGCAAATCATTACTCAGCATGTAAATGCCCCCGAGGTATTGCAGGCTCGGGTTGCCTTGGCAAAGCTATTGTTGGCTAATCCCACCCCTGAGGGCACTGATAAGGCAAGAGTTCTACTGCTTGCTGCCTCACAAGAGAGTCAATCTGCCCGGATTCCCGGTTTTTGGGGTCAGGAGGCCCAAAGAATGCTAGCTCCTCTACAGGCCGAGGAAGAAGAGGGGAATGATTCAGGGAAAGAAAAGTCTCAGGAGGCTGAAGAGAAAAAGCCTGCGGTAGAGCCATCCAGTGAATAACCCCACCTTGCGGGAAGGTTGTTAATCCGGTACTTCTGCTTCCATCGCACTGAAATCTGGTGCGTTAAGGAGGAATTACATGGCTGAAGTAACTGGAAACCCGCCTGTGGGCTATGGTACGTCGACACAATTACCCCAATCTACCTCACAATCGGGATGGGAAATTCCTGCTCAAGGGGGTCCAGGGCAAGAAGATGAACCTTACACGCCGCTCCAGCAAATTACGGCCGAGTTCATTGGCACGTTTGCCCTAATTTCAGTAGTGGTCTGCGCGACCTATTGGTGGTACCCGGATTTTGTGGCGATGGGATTGGCCTGCGGGTTAACTGTTGCAGTTCTGGTGACGGCTTTTTCAAGACTTGGAAGTGGGCAGTTTAATCCGGCTATCACTCTGGCACTCGTATTGGCTGGTCGTCTGGCTCCAATCCGCGCCATGATGATTTTACCTGCTCAAATTTTGTCTGCGGTATTGGCGTGTTTTGTTCTTTCAAGTTTTTTGGGTGAAAATGAAAAAATGAACTGGGTGAAGCCCGGACCTGTAGACCCAAACACAGGTCAGCAAGTCGCCACAATGAAAACTCCCATTGAGGCTGCGACACCCTTTATTCCTGCGCGGATGGAAATACCCGAGCCGATTGGGCAAGTGTCCCCCCGGGAAGTTCCCAATACAAAACGGGTGAGTGTAGTTAAGGCTATCGTTATTGAAGTGTTGCTTACTTTTTTCTGGGGACTGGCAGTTTTTGCCGGCTTACGAAGTGAAAACCGACAAATGGCCGGCTTCTTAGTGGGAGGAGCTGTTACGGTGGGTCTATTGTGTGGGGGTATTATTACTGGTGCAGTAATGAATCCGGTTCGTGCCTTTGGGCCAGCTGTGGTTTCGGGCCAATGGGAGTTTCAGCTTGTTTACTGGATTGGACCGATGCTCGGTGGAGCTTTAGCAGGAGTGGTTCTCGGTCAGTTCCTGTTTCGCGACGACGAAGCCTTATAAATTACACTGATGGCCCAACCCATTGCTGTTGCTGCGGGGTTGATTTTCAAAAACGGTAAACTTCTCGTTACCCAACGTCCCATTGGCAGTCATTTGGCGGGGCTTTGGGAATTTCCCGGTGGCAAATGTGAGGAGGCTGAAACTATGCCTGAATGCCTGCAGCGTGAGCTACATGAAGAATTGGGGGTGGTGGTGAATGTTCGGGAATGTGTGGAGACGCTTGAGCACGCTTATCCGGAAAAAGTGGTTCAACTTTCTTTTTTTCGTTGCGAATTAGTCATGGGCGAACCGACCGGGAAGGAAGGGCAGGCTTTGGCATGGATCGGCATTGGTGAATTGGGAGACTATGAATTCCCGGCGGCTGATGCCCGATTGCTGGAAAAGCTAAAATCCAACCTGGAATGGTGGGGTAAATAAAATGGTCGGCTCGGTGAGATTCGAACTCACGACCTCCTCGTCCCGAACGAGGCGCGCTAACCAGGCTGCGCTACGAGCCGATAATGAGCGGTGAATAAAGCAGAGGATTTCACCCAAAATCAACGCTTGTTTTTGCCATTTTCGGTTATCGAATTGACTGCAGTCATATATGGGCTACATTGCCAGTGTAGTACGTAGCTGGTCTATGCGTAAATTGACACTTATAACCTTGGTTTTTCTGTTCTTTGGGGAATACACCCAGCTGCAGGCGTCTCAAGCTATTGGTTCGCATCGGTTTAATCTACGCTTTAACGGAGTTAATCGGGGGCAACCGGTAACTTTCGCCAGCCGTTTCAATCCGTTTCATCAGTGGGGACGTCAAAGAGTAGTTAACTCTAATCGCCGCTCCATGCTTCCCTTTGCCAAGGGGCCAAACCCCGTTGTTCCAGTCAACCCATGGGCTCCGACCAATACCATTACCTTCACCACCAACCGGGTGATGTTTCCCGATACTTTGCATGTCTTGTTTCTGGGGAATAATATTATTGGCACTCAGAATATGGCCACTGTGCTAAGTAGGATGAGTCAACATGGTAAGCAGAGGATTAGTGCCAAAACCTACGCTCCACAGGGTTATACACTTTTTAATCACTCAGTAGATATTCATAGCCATACTAATATCAGCACTTCATTTCCGGATTTTAAAAATTTTACCAACCGGATTCCACAGCACGTTGTGGTCCTTCAGGAGCATAGCCGGGCACCGGTGTATACTCCGGATATGACACTTTCATCGGCCCAACGCCTTGATTTGGTGGCTAAAGCGGCAAAGACCCAATTGGCTTTTTTCCTGCCTCATGTACAGGGCGATCAATTTTATAGCACCCCTCATATGTATCAACGTGCTGAAGGAAGTGTTTATGGTATTGCCAAACAATTAAACGCTCCGGTGATTCCCGCAGGTTTGGCATGGCAGCTTGTTGATGCACGTCATCCTGAAATTATTTTGCGTGATCGGTATGGGTTTCTCCCCTCACAGCACGGGGCCTACCTTAATGCTTGCATGATGTACTGTGCTCTGACGTGGCAATCGCCTTTGGGATTGTCCAACGGAGGCCTTCAACTAGTTCGAGAGCGGGAGGCAAAGATTTTACAACGGACCGCTTGGGAAGTTTTTGTCGCTCGGCAGGGTGCTATTCCGTTTTAGTTAAACGTAAGTCAGCTACGCATTCGACGTGTTGCGTTTGGGGGAACATGTCTAACGGGGTGACTTTTTTCAGCTCATAACCATTTTCAGAAAGCCATTTCAAATCTCGTGCAAGGGTGGCTGGGTGGCAGCTTACGTAGATAACTTGTCCAGGGCGTGCTTTGGCAAGCATGTACAGACCTTCCTGATGGCATCCTTTGCGGGGAGGATCCAGAATGATGGTGGTATCTTCGGAGGGAAATCGTTCCAATAACTGGTCCATATGCTCTTCTGTTTTGCCCAGTAAAAATTCTCCGTTGCTAAAACCGCGCGCTTCAAGGTTTTTTCGAGCAGGAATGATGCATTGTCTATCAATATCAATGCCCACAAATCCTTCGACTAGATCGGCAAGTGATAGGCTGAAGAATCCTATCCCGCAATAGGCGTCTACGAGGTACTTTGAGCCAGCGTCAGCCAATTGATTTCGTACGATGTTTACCAGCTCAGGGAGGAGGTGAAAGTTGTTTTGAAAAAAAGAATCGCGGTGTAATTCCCAGTCATCAGGCATCATGCGCAGCACGACTTTTTGCATATTGCGTGGAGGTGGGTTATCACGCACCTGAGTGATTTGTTCGTTTAAGGCATGTTCGGCGATATGACATTTCTTGAGGTCTACTACCAGCCGGCTGTCCCAATGGAGGAATCCATAGACAGCACGCTGATCTATTTTGTTCCATTGTCGTCGTATCATAATCCGGTTACGATAATTATAAGGTTCCGGGCACGGGACTAGGCTTTCCACAAGGTCTCTTTTTAGTCCTCCAATTCTTTCGAATAAATCGCGGACCTGTGTTTCTTTTATTTGTTGCTGTTCGCTATATTCGATGTGCTGATATTGACAGCCGCCGCAAGTACCAAAGTATTCACAACGTGGCTTTACCCGGTTGATTGAAGGCTTGAGGATTTCGATCAGTTTACCGCGGGCAAAAGCCTTTTTGACTTCTGTGATTTCAACACGCACTACTTCATCTTTGATGACAAAAGGTACGAATACTACGAATCCCGCGAGTTTTCCGACACCTTCACCTCCAAAGGCTACATCCTCGATTTTTAGCTCAATTTGCTCGCCGATATTGAGAGGAGAAGGTTCAGTGTTTAGGGCAATATCTTCCATTCGGTGTGGCAACCTTGATCGGGGTCTAGTCTGAAGTATGAAGTTAGTGAGCTTTCTTCACATGTTCGCGGAGAAGGTCCCGGCCGAAATCTCCGTTAAAGTCACGCCAGGTCGCGTGGATATGGTTGGCTCCGTTCTGAGTGTTAGCATACTCAAGCAAGAAGGTGGGGCCTTGTACCCGGTAGTAGTGCGGCTCAAAAGCCTTGGTGCTTCCGGCCCAGGAAAATCGAATTTTGTTTAGACCTCCTTTTTCAACTTTTGCCCAGTCTTCCTTGGCAACCACTGCGCGGTGTCGATTGATGTATTCTTGGATTAGTTTGGTAAGTTGAGTTTGCTGCTCTTTATTTAGATCACTGAAACTTATACCGGTCTTTTCCAGGGCCTCAACTTCCGGGCGAGCAGCAGTGAGAATATCACGTGGTGCTTTGTCAGCGATCACAGCTTTCTTTAGTTGTTCGTTACTTAGCGAAATGCGTAGATCCCGCGCGGTGAATTCCTCTACCTCAAGGGCAATTAATTTCCGGCCAGGCCCAAAGTCAGCTACGGCAGGATTGCTGGCCCAAAAGGAAGGGACTACACTGAGCTTGCCGTTAATGATAGTATAGTTGAGTGATAAATGATGGCCTTCAAAACGCCAGCCCCAGGCACCTTTGTTACTTGGATTACCAAAGATAAGAATGTGATAAGCTTCAGAGTCACGTATGAATCGGCGTTTTTTGCCTTCAAGCACAAATAGGATGTCTTCCAGAAACATAATGTTTTTTACCTTGGTATGACCTGATTCACTCAAGACTGTCTTGAGTAGAGAATGGGTCAATTCCCGTTGTTTGCTATTCATATCTTTGATTTGCAAACCCTTGCGGTGCTCTCCTTTGAGCATCTCTGCGGGGATAAAATGCCAGTAGGTGCGTTCTTCACCGTTGAATTTAAAAATGGCTTGGGCTTTTTGTTTAGCGTCTAGGCTGCCTGCCAGAGTATTGGCGGCCTTGGCCATGTCCGAAGCCACATCAGCAATGGCTGTTGTCGTTATGAAAAGGCAGGTGACTATGCCGGGAAAACATAAAGGTTTCATGTGGGCACGATTGTGCCGGGCTTAAAACGAAAGACAAGCAGATTGCGTTGAACTCCTTGAGTGGATAGATTCGCCGCGTGAAGATAATGTTCATTGGTGATATTGTTGGCTCCCCGGGTAGGAAAGCTGTTGCAGGGTTACTTCCTGGTCTTCAAGTGAGTCACCAATTGGATCTAGTAATAGCAAATGGAGAAAATGCTGCTGGGGGAAATGGTATTACTCCAGATACGGCATCAGAAATTTATGCGGCCGGAGTGGATGTGATTACTTGTGGTGATCATTTGTGGGATCAAAAAGAGGTGGCGGTTTTACTTAATGAAGAGTCTCGTTTTGTCCGCCCGGTAAATTATCCTGTGGGAACTCCAGGGCAGGGGAGTGCCATAATAAATCGCGAAGGGTTGACACCCGTTGGGGTTATTAATGCACAAGGAAATACGTTTATGCGGGGTGAATTGGATAACCCGTTTCGTAGAGTTAAAGAAGAGGTTAAAAAAATTGGACCGAATGCGCCAATTATTTTTCTCGATTTTCATGCCGAAGCAACAAGTGAAAAGATAGCCATGGCTCGTATGCTAGATGGGGAGGTCAGTGCAGTAATCGGTACTCATACCCATGTGCAAACAGCCGATGATTTCATTTACCCAGGAGGCACTGCATTTTTGTGTGATGCTGGGTTTACCGGTCCTCACGATGGGGTGCTGGGCAGAGAGTGGGAGCCGGTGGTAGAGCGTTTTTTAACCAGTCAGCCGCAACGTTTCCCGGTAGCTAAGGACAGAATCTTGCTCCAAGGTGTCGTGGTCGAGGTGGATGATATAACCGGCAAGGCTATTAGTATGCAGCGGGTTAGCGAGGCATTAAACCAATAATAAGTTCTTCGCTTTCAAATGGAACGGATTTCTGTCAATTTTCAGCGCTCATGAATTCCATGACTGGATATGGCCGAGGTGAGTCCTCGCGCGGTGGGGTTAAGTTCACGGTTGAGATTAGCACTGTGAATCGAAAACAGGCAGAGCTTTCGCTGTATTTACCAAGGGAGTTTGACTCCTTGGAAAGTAAGGTTCGTGACGAGATCAACGCGAATATCTCACGAGGTCGAATTGTTGCTAAAGTGCAATTCAATGCAACCACATCAGGTAAGTCACAGGTAAGAATTGACCATTTGTTGGCTAAACAATATGCCCGTGAATATCGTGCCTTGGCAAAGGGGCTAAAACTTGATGGGAAGATAAGCTTAGATACCGTTCTGCGTGCACCAGGGGTTCTTCAAAGTTCAGATGAATCACTTGATGTTGAGAGCCTGTGGAAGCCACTGCGGACCGCAGTGCGTTCTGCCCTTAAGGAGCTGCTCGCGATGCGTGGTAAGGAAGGTGCGAATCTGAAAATGGATCTCAAAAAAAGGATTAGTGCTCTTCAAAAGGCTGTTAAGACTGTCGCAAAACAGGCCCCTAAAACAGCGAGCCGACACCGAGGGGCCCTTATGGAAAGATTGAAACAGGCCGGCTTGGAATTAAAGCTTGATGATGAGCGTGTTCTTAAGGAGGTGGCATTGTATGCTGACCGAATTGATATTACAGAGGAGTTAACAAGGCTTGAAAGTCACTTTGATCAGTTCGCTGATTATGCCCAATCGACATCACCGGTAGGTCGTACTTTGGATTTCCTTTCACAAGAAATGAATCGTGAGGTGAACACAATTGGGTCTAAGGCAAATGACCCGCAAACTTCACAAGTGGTGGTTTTGATGAAGAGTGAGTTGGAAAAGTTTCGTGAGCAAGTCCAAAACGTTGAGTAATGGAAAGTAATGGTCAACCAGTACTACTGGTTTTATCTGGCCCTTCTGGAGTCGGAAAAACTACGGTTGCCCGTCGATTGCTGAAGGCGAATAAAAATTTAAAACGAGTTGTGACTTGTACCACCCGTGGTGCTCGTGAAGGAGAAGTGGACGGGGTGGATTATTATTTTTTGGGTAAATCAGAATTTCTGGAGAGGTTGGAATCAGGGAAGTTTTTGGAACACGCGGTGGTATATGGCAAATATTACGGAACGCTTAAGTCGTCGGTTTATGATAGTTTTACGGCTGGGCAGGATGTGCTGATTGTGAATGATGTGCAGGGAGCATTGGCTTTAAATTCCATTCTTAAAGAAGATGTCGAATTGAGTAGAGCACTGCAAACAATCATTCTTATCACAGAAGAAGTAAATGAGCTTCGAAAGAGGTTGGAGTCGCGAGATCAGGATAATCAGGAAACGATCGAGGAGAGATTAGAGAATGCATCAAAGGAGATGGATCAGCAGGATAAATTTGATCATGTGGTAATCAGCACGACGCGAGATGAAGACTATCGTCATGTTCAGGAGATATATTCTAGTTTCAAAAATAAATGATTACTGACCGGAAAAATATCGTCCTCGGGGTAACGGGTTCTATTGCCGCTCATAAGGCTGTGGACATTTGCAGCCAGTTAACAAAGGCAGGAGCAAACGTGAATGTTGTCATGACAAACGATGCTCGAGAGTTTATCACGCCTCTTCCTTTTAAGACGCTTTCAAGAAACCCGGTTATAACCAGTCTCTATGATGAAGATGAGGGTTGGTGTCCTTCGCACATTCGACTTGCTGATGAGGCTGATTTAATATTAGTTGCCCCTGCCACAGCTAATACAATTGCAAAATTGGCAAATGGTTTAGCCGATGACGCTTTGGGGTGCATAGTTTTAGCTGCTGAACCCGGGGCGAAATTGGTTATCGCGCCAGCATTGAATGGAAAAATGTGGGACAATCCAGCTACACAGGCGAATGTCAGGCTTCTGTCTCAAAGAGGCGTGCAATTTATCGGGCCAGAACAGGGGGAGCTTTCTTGTGGTTATGAAGGGCTAGGCAGGTTGTCGTCCGTAGAAAAAATCACCAGAGAAGTCCTTGAGTTGATAGGACTGGGCTCTTCTGGAGAGTGATTAAAAGAATGCAGACTTTGGATTACATAAAGCGATTTTTCAGGATTGTTAGCACTTCATCAATTGATCCGTCTGAACAGTACAGCCGTTTAAAGTTGATGGAGAGAGATATTGGTGTGCCAGTTAAAATAGCAGTTCTTGGGCTCATGGCTTATTTCCTTTTCTTTACCGATTTTGAGGAGGGAAGGGATTTTATTTTGCGCGCTCGCGTGAAAGTTGCATTGGAGCCGGTGCAGGCATTCTTTCTGGGTTACGTGATGGTAAATCTTGGTGCAATTGCTTTTTTCCTAACTTTTAATCGGTGGAAGTTGCGCGTGGTTCAATGGAGTACTTTGGTGATGAATTTTATAGATGCCATTGTGGTGTCAGCCTTAGTAGTGATTACGGGAGGTTTGGATAGCATGGTGTATTGGGTGTTCATCGTGCTTATTGTACGAAATGCGATCAGTATCCCAATTCCTGTAACTCAAATTTCAATAAATTTACTGACAACCCTTGGCTATGCCACTGCGATTGTTATCTGGAAGGCATATATTGCATTGGAGCCAACTGATAGGCTTCAAACTTTAGTGGCCCTTAAGCCAATGGAAGGCCAACTTTCGGAGGAAGAATTGTTCGCTTTAATTCAGGTGCCTGAGCAATACGAGGGATCATTGTTTATTCTTCGTTTGTTCTTTTTACTCTTAATGACAGCACTTTGTTATGGGGTGCAGGTTTTGTTTGATCGTGATCGACAAGCTCAGAGTGAAGCTAGAGAATATTCATTAAGACGTGAGCAATTGAGGTCAACTGGACGATTGGCTGCAGAGATTGCTCATCGTCTCAAAAATCCGTTGGCGATAATTAACAATGCAGCGTTTTCAATGAGGCGGCATTTGGATGAGTCAAATTCCTCAACCACCAAGCAATTGAACATGATACGTGATGAGGTTGATCGTTCAGATTTGATTCTTACCGAGTTGATGGGGTATGCGCGTTTGTCTGAAGGGAGAATTGAGCGGATTAACGTGAAAGAAGAACTGCTGGGTGCAATAGGAGAAGTGTTTCCTCCAAATCATACATTTCCAATTGAAGTTAAAAAAAATTTACCTGATATCTTGCCTCCTTTGATGATGCAGCGAGCTCATTTACGTGAAATTATGGTCAATTTGCTAGTTAATGCCAGAGATGCTTCCAGAGAAGGCGGTTTTGTGAAAATATCCTGCAATGCGTCGCCTAATTATGAAATCGAACTAAGAGTAAAGGATTCTGGAGAAGGAATTCCTGTGGCCCAAAAGGAACAAATTTTTGAGGCCTACTTTACGACCAAAAAAAAGGGGACAGGACTTGGTTTGGCTATTGTTAAGCAGAACACCGAGCTTTATGGTGGGGAAGTAATAGTGGAATCTGAGCTTGGCGAAGGGACCGAATTCATTTTAACTTTCCCGACCCGAGTCTTGTCCCGAGATAATTAATTATGAAATCCAATCTTCCTCCAATCCTAGTAGTTGATGATGAACCCAATATGAGGGAAACAGTTAGTCAGCTATTGATGGATGAAGGATACTTGGCCGATACTGCCGAATCAGCTGAACAGGCATTGGAAATGATCAATGAGTTAGATGGAAAGTATTTCATGATGATTACCGATGGACGCCTTGGGGGGATGAGTGGTTATGATCTGCTCAAACAAGTTCGGGGGGGGGGCGGTCAAAGATTCAGGTTATTCTGATTACTGCATTTGCTACTCCTAAACTGGCTGTGGAGGCCATTCAGAATGGAGCGGTAGATTATCTTTCAAAACCCTTCGCTCCAGAAGAACTTTTGCATGCTGTCGATCGCTGTCGTAAGCAATTCGATTTGGAGGAGGAAAACAAAACTTTGAGAGCAAGTACCTCCAGCAGTCCTGTTTACCGGTTAGATCAAATAGTTGGAGAATCATCTAAAATGGATGATCTGCGTCAATTTATTGAAACTGTTGCTCCGACTGATTCAACGGTGCTTATTCTTGGTGAAAGTGGCACCGGAAAGGAGCTTGTCGCAGGAGCTATTCATTACCTCAGTTCCAGAAAGGATCAAAATTACATTCGTCTTAACTGTGCTGCTATACCGGAAAACTTACTTGAAAGTGAATTATTTGGTCATGAGAAAGGCGCATTTACCGGAGCGCTTCGAACCAAAGCTGGCCGCGTAGAAGAAGCAGATGGGGGCACTATTTTTCTGGATGAAATTGGGGATATGAGTCGTCCCCTTCAGGCTAAGTTACTGCGTTTCCTTGAAGATGGTTCCTTCACACGTGTTGGAGGCAATGAGGAAAAAAGAGTTAATGTTCGTATAATTGCCGCGACTAATCGGGATATAGTAGAAGCAATCAAAGAAAATGAATTTCGTGAGGATCTCTATCACCGGCTAAATGTCATGCAGTTTCGGCCGCCGCCATTACGGGATCGGGAAGGGGATGTGATCATGCTGGCTGAATATTTTCTCTCTCAGAACTGCAAAAATCTGGGGAGGACAGTGTTACATCTTTCTCAAGATGCTCAATCAAAGCTGCTTTCACACCAATGGCCGGGTAATGTGAGAGAGCTGCGTAATGTGATGGAGCGGGCCTCAATCATTGAGCAAACAGATGAGGTGCAGCCTGAGAGTCTCCCGGATTTTGAGCTTGAAGCACGATTGCGTGCATCAAAAGAAGGTGGCGTATCAGAGGTGGGTGGAGAAATTGATTTTGAGTTGGGTTTTTCCGGATCTGTTGCGGAGTTTGAGCGCAAAATAATTCAAACGGCGCTCGATCAAAATCAGTACAATATCAATTGTAGTGCTGAGCAGCTTAAAATGACACGTCACTCTTTACGTTATCGAATGCAGCAACTAGGTCTAGCCAACAACACTAGGGGTGGTGGTGATAGTAACAATGAGTGAGGCTTTCGAATCGGAATCTGGTGCGCAAATAACTCAACGGAGCGGCTCTAATCTGGCTCTTACTTTTATTGTATTGGAAAAACCCCGTCGTAAAGCAATGACCACGCTTTATGCTTTTTGCCGTGAAGTAGACGATGTGGCTGATGAAGATACTAGCCCGCTCGAAAGTCGCCGTATAGCCCTTCAAGAGTGGCGTGAGGATGTGCAGAGGGCTTGTTCTGGCCAGGCACCTCAAAAGCCGCTAGTGTGTGAACTTCAGCATGTTATTGAGAAATATGGGCTTCAATTTGAATATTTTGATGAACTAATCAAAGGTCTTGAATCTGATTTGGAACAAGATCGCATCGATACATGGGAAGATCTCGATCTCTATTGTTACCGTGTTGCCTCAGCCGTTGGTCTTCTCAGTGTAGAAATTTTTGGATACCAAAATGCGGCTAGCCAGAATTACATGGCAGAATTGGGTAAATCGCTGCAATTTACCAACATACTTCGGGATATTGGGAACGATGCTGAGCGAGGGCGTATCTATTTGCCTCGTGAAGCAATGGATAAATTTGGGGTAGATCCTAAGTCCATTCTTTCAGGTAAATACTCAACTGCGTTTCACAATTTAGCTGCAGAGATGTCGGTCCGAGCTCGCCGTCACTACCAGAAAACAGCTGAATTATTACCTGCTGTTGACCGCCGCTCGATGATTGCGGGAGAATGTATGGCTGCAGTATACTGGCGGATTTTGAGAGCCATGGAAAAAAATCGATTTCGTCAGGTTCTTGATACAGAACCCGTTAAACTTGGTAAGATGGCTAAATTAAGTGTTCTGATGGGTGTTTGGATGCGGGTTTGGCTAGGGATGAACTCTCCGAATTATGCCTGCGATTGATTTGCTGATTCGTTCGTATTAGTTTCCAGAGCAGTGAAAGTTTCCTTCACAAAGATGAATGGCGCGGGCAATGATTTTATTCTCATTGATAATCGCGAAAATGATCTATCCCTGAGTCGTAATCAGATTTCAAAACTTTGTCATCGGCAAAGAGGGATTGGAGCCGATGGGCTTATTTATCTTTGTCATCCAAGAGGAGTCGGTGATTGGGCGTGGCAGTTTTACAACGCTGATGGAAGTGATGCTGAGATGTGTGGAAATGGAGCGCGCTGTTTTGCAAAATATGTTAAGGATCGATTTGAATCACCGGAAACTATTAGTTTCGAGACTGCTTGCGGGATCATAAATGCAAGAGTGATCGATGACTTGGTTACGGTAGGCTTAACTGACCCTTCAGGTTTAGTTCTTGAAGAAACTATTATGACGAATGATGGAGGCAAAACGGTTCACTCAATTAATACCGGAGTGCCTCATACGGTGCTGTTTGTCAGTGATGCAGACAAAGCAATGGTCGAGAGCCTCGGTGCTGAAATCCGACATCACGACCATTTTTCACCTAGTGGGACAAATGTGAATTTCGTCCAGGTCTTGGAAGATGGTCACATTCATGTAAGGACTTATGAAAGAGGTGTAGGCGAAACGCTTGCCTGTGGGACTGGGGTTTCGGCAAGTGCGATTATTTCAGGACTACTTAATGATTGGCCTTCGCCTGTAAAGGTTGATGTATTAGGAGGAGACCGACTGGAGGTTGGTTTTACCCGAAACGGCAAAGATTTTACTGCAGTGCAGCTTACAGGCCCTGCTGAGATAGTTTACCACGGTGAGATCGAGGTTTGAATCAACTTGGAGGGCCGTAAATAAAGTGTTAACTTGAAAGCTCTTATGTTTACCGGACTTTATACCGCACTGGTTACCCCTTTTAAAAAAGGTAGGCTTGATGAGAGTTCTTTAAAGGATTTAATTGATATTCAATTAAAGGCTGGGGTTGACGGTATTGTTCCTGTTGGAACTACTGGAGAATCTCCGACGGTCGATTTTGAAGAACACGTTCGGATAATCGAATTGGTAGTGTATTATGCAAAGGGGAAATGTAAAGTCATCGCAGGGAGCGGGGCAAATTCAACGGAGGAGGCAATATATCTCACTAAATCGGCTGAATATGCTGGTGCTGATGCTTCACTCCAAGTGAGCCCTTATTACAATAAACCTTCACAGGAGGGTCTTTATACTCATTTCAGTGAGATTGCCAAATCCACTAATTTGCCGATTGTCCTCTACAGTATACCGGGGCGGTGTAATGTAGAGATAGGAGTAGATACAGTCGCCCGTTTGGCAGGAGATTGTTCTAACATTGTTTGTATCAAGGAGGCTGGTGGAGATGCAGACCGTGTAAGTCAGTTGCGATCTGCATTGCCTAAATCTTTTACCATACTCAGTGGCGATGATGCGTTGACATTACCTTTTATGTCCGTCGGCGCGCAAGGTGTGATTAGTGTTGCCAGCAACCTTCTTCCCAAGCAAGTAGGCAAAATGGTTCATAGTTATCTCAAGGGGGACCATAAGGGGGCACTTAAATTGCATCAGAAATACTATACGCTATTCAAAGATTTGTTCATTGAAACTAACCCTGTGCCAGTAAAGGCTGCTTTAGCAATAAAAGGACTAGTAAAGGAAGAATACCGTTTGCCCTTGGTGAAAATACATCCAGCCAATCGTAGTCATCTGCGCCGAACCCTTAAATCGATAGGTTATATTAAGTAAAGTTATGAAGGTTATTATCCATGGTTCCAAGGGCCGTATGGGGCAAATGTTGATTAGTTGTGGTGAAAAAATGGAGGGGATAGAGGTTGTCGCTGAGGTAGATCAGGGGGATGACCTTGGGGCTATAATAGGCGACTGCGATGTGGTTATTGATTTCAGTTTGCATGGGGCGACTGGCTCTTGTGCTGCCATTTGCGCCAAAAACGGAAAGGCTCTTGTTATTGGCACTACGGGGCATACTGATGAAGAAAAAGCATCGATTTTAGCTCATCAGAAAACCATTGCTGTTGTCTGGGCAAGCAACTATTCCACCGGAGTAAATACGCTTTTTTGGCTAACGCGAAAAGCTGCAGAAATCCTGGGTAGTGACTATGATCTTGAGGTAGTTGAAATGCATCATCGGCATAAAGTAGATGCTCCTAGCGGTACTGCTGCTACGCTTGGTGAAATACTTTTGGAAGTGCGTAATCAGCAAAACAGTGCTCTTCGGCATGGACGTGAAGGGATCGTGGGAGCGCGAACTGATGAGGAAGTTGGTATGCATAGTTTGCGTGGAGGTGATGTCGTTGGAGATCATACCGTGATTTATGCCGGTGCTGGTGAAAGGCTTGAGCTTACTCATAAAGCCGCTAGTAGGGAAACGTTCGCCAATGGGGCTTTGCGCGCTGCTCAATGGGTCAATGGCAAAGAGCCGGGGCTTTACAGCATGCAAGACGTATTGGGCTTGGAATGATGTCAGTCTATATCTCGCTTGGATCCAATCTAGGTGATTCGGTTTTCACTTTAGAACGTGCTTTTGTGGAATTGCAAAAGCTTTCGGTTAGGCCTATTCAGAAATCCTCTTTGTGGCGTAGTACACCTGTTGATTGTCCGCCGGGGTCTCCAGATTTCGTTAACGCAGCTGCTAGTCTGGAGCCACTGCAGGAAGAAACGCCCGAATCCTTGATTATCAAACTGCAAGCATTAGAGGATAAGTTTGGGCGAATCCCGAAGGAAGTACTCAACGAACCACGTCCGTTGGATTTGGACATTATTGCCTTTGGTGAGGAGATTCGTGAAACCACACAACTAACTCTCCCGCATCCGCGCTGGGATCAGCGCCAGTTTGTCCTTGGGCCATTAAGTGAAATCGCACCAGAAGCGATTTTGCCGGGGCAAACAATGCCGGTGATTCAACTACTCTTAGGGTTGGACGCAAAGGAAGATCTTGCTCGCCTTTAAGCTTTCCTCGTCACACACAAGATCTAAACTTTGGGCATGTCAGACAATAATACGCCTCAACCTCGGCGTTGGTTTCAGGCCCTAGGTCCGGGCCTTATTACAGCTTGTGTGGTCATTGGTCCGGGTAGCATTCTCACCAGCTCCAAGGTAGGTGCCAGTCAGGGCTATGGTATGAGTTGGGTGGTTGTCACCGCAGTGGTTTTTATGATGACTTTCACCATGATGGCTTCTCGTTTAGGAGTGGTGGCTGAGGAATCCCCGGGAAAAATACTAACTGATAGCGCTGGAAGATGGCTTGCGGTTCTTATTGGGTTATCAGTTTTTTTTATTGCCTCAGCATTTCAGTTTGGCAACAACCTTGGAGTACATACGGCCTTTAATGCCTACATAAAATTTGATTGGATCGTTGTCATTTTCAACGCCGCAGCGATTGCTTTTTTGTTTTTGTTCAAAAATCTCTATAAGGCGCTCGAAAAATTAATGATGGGGTTTGTTGGGCTGATGTTGTTGGCGTTTGCCGCGAATTTGATTTTTGCTAAACCAGATTTGATTGAATGGGCAAAAGGGTTTGTTCCAGGAGCCCAAACCGAATTGGATATTACCGTTCTTGGTCTGGTGGGAACTACCTTTGTAATTGCTGCTGCATATTTTCAGATTTATCTCGTTCGTCAGAAGAATATAGAACGCGAGGACTTGCCCGCCAGCTTGGTGGACTCCCGAGTGGGTGCATGCCTAATGGCGTTGATCACCCTGATGATTATGGGTACGGCTGCATCGGTGCTCCGTGGTAAGGAATTAGCTGATGCGGGTGCGGTGGCAACGCAATTAGAGCCCTTATTCGGGAGTTGGGGTAAGGGGCTTTTTTGTCTGGGATTATTTTCCGCTGCGTATTCCTCATTTCTCATCAACTCAATGATTGGAGGTTTTGTGTTGTCTGATGGTCTGGGTTTAGGCAGTGATCCGGAAGATAAATGGACGCGCTATATGACAACGGTGGTTTTGCTCACAGGTATGGGTGTAGCTTTGTATGTTATTAATACTGGGGCGAAGCCCGTAGCGGCAATCGTGATGGCTCAGGCTGTCACTGTTATCGCCGGGCCACTCATGGCTGGTGTGTTATTGTGGTTGTGTAATCGCAAGGATTTGATGGGCGAGGATCGAAATACTCCACTTATGAATGCATTAGGCGGAGTGGGTTTTGTCCTACTCCTGGCCATGGCGTGGTATACTGCTACTGCTAAGGTATGGCCTAAAGTTAGTGATTGGCTGGGTTAATCCAAGTTTCGTCTTGTAGGTGCTTTGACTTTAAGGGAAAGGTGGGCTGTGCCCTCTGAAAAAATCACATCAGAAATCATTTGTAATATGAAGGGCCACGAGAAAATTGTGGCTTTGACGGCTTATGATTATGGGATGGCTCAACTTCTTGATCGATGTGATGTGCCATTATTGTTGGTTGGCGATTCACTTGGGATGGTAGTTTTGGGATTGCCAGATACGACCGGTGTAACAATGGAGGATATGGTCCATCACACCCGAGCAGTATCCCGGGCAAAAACCAATGCATTACGTGTAGCGGATTTACCATACGGGAGTTATGAAAGCTCTGCTGATGCTGTTCAGAATGCAAAAAGATTGGCTGCCACAGGTGCCGAGGCAGTTAAGGCTGAAGGTGGTGTGGCTATTTCCAAGCAGGTTAGGTCTATTATTCAGGAGGGGATTCCCTTTCTTGGACATCTGGGTATGCTGCCCCAAAAGGTAAAAGAAGAGGGGGGGTACAGGCTTAAGGGTAAGAATGCTAATGAAAAAAAAGCATTATTCGAGGATGCTGAAGCACTGGTCGATGCAGGAGCTTTTGCTATAGTCTTGGAATTAGTTGAAGCAGAAACAGCTGGCGAATTGACAAAAAAACTGCCTATACCGACCATAGGGATTGGATCGGGTAATGAATGTGATGGACAGATTTTAGTTACCACCGACCTATGGTCAACCTCACCCAATTATATACCCAAACACGTTCAGTCTAATTTACAGGTTCGTGTGGAAATGGAGAATTCGGTGAAGGGTTGGATGGATTCTTTAAAATGAGCAAACAGTTAACACATATTGGCAATAAAGGTGAGGCCCGGATGGTGGATGTCTCTGACAAGCCCGTGCAACAACGTATAGCTGTCGCTCAAGGTGAGGTTCGGTTATCTCCTGATACCATACAACTCATTCAGAATGATGAAATTGGCAAAGGCAATGTTTTAGCTACGGCAAGAATTGCGGGCATTCAGGCAGCTAAGAGCACGGCCGATTTGATTCCTATGTGCCACCCGCTTCCCATTAATCATTGTGAAATTGAATTCGAGTTCCCCGAGGCAGGAGATTCGATTGCAATTACATCTACCGTGAAGGTTAACGCTCAGACAGGAGTGGAGATGGAGGCATTAACAGCTACGAATTTAGCGGCTTTGACGATCTATGATATGTGCAAAGCGGTTGATAAAAATATGTCTATTACAAATTTGAGATTGGTGTCTAAAACAAAATCATGAAGATTCAAGTAGGAATAATTACAGTATCTGACCGTGCATCTGCAGGCCAGTACGAGGATTTCGGCGGTCCGCTGGTGGCCGAGGCGGCCGACGGTTATGGGTGGTTGGTGGTTGCCGAAACAGTTGTGCCGGATGACAAGGAGCAGATTCAAAGGGCTATTCGAGAGCAGATCGCCAAAGGTGCACATTTGATTTTAACCACGGGAGGAACCGGGGTGGCTCCTAGAGATATGACTCCTGAAGCTGTTAAGGAAATAGCAGACCGTGAGTTGCCAGGTTTTGGTGAAGTAATGCGGATGGAATCCATGAAGATTACTAAAAATGCGATTCTCTCGCGCAATATGGCAGCTGCAGTGGGTAATTCATTGGTAATATGTCTTCCCGGAAAACCCAAAGGGGCAGTGGAGTGTCTTGGGTTTGTGGTTGGGGCAATTCCTCATTGTGTGGAGGTGGTAGCCGGAGTGCCAACCAGTTGTTGATGTCTGAAACCGGAATCCAGTTTTTCAATCGTTATACCAGTCAGATTGAGACTGAGAGTATTTACGGTGAATATTGGTTGAAGTTTTCCCTCTATAACCCATTTGGAAAACTGGGGCTTCACACGATGGTAAAGCGAGCTTGTTTCGCTCATTGGTATGGTTCAAGGATGAGCAGCTCAAAGAGTAGGGACAGAATTAAGCCCTTTATTGAAAAGTTTGGCATTAATGAAGAGGAGCACGTGAAAGAGGTTAGTCAATATACTTCATTCAATGATTTTTTCCACCGCAAGCTGAACCCAGAGGCGCGTGCGGTACATGGGGCTGAAGGCTCAGTGGTTTTTCCGGCTGACGGCCGTCATCTTGGTTTTGCCAAGGCCTCTGACGTGGAAGGGGTTTTTGTAAAGGGGCAAAAGTTTAATCTGGAGTGCCTATTGGGTAATTCCGATCTGTCGGCCCGTTATGCCGACGGGGCTGCGGTGTTTTCGCGGTTGTGCCCGGTTGATTATCACAGGTTTCATTTTCCGGTTGCTGGGGTGCCGGGTAATACACGGCTCATTAATGGACATCTGTGCTCCGTGAACCCGCTGGCATTACGGGATCGCCTTGCTATTCTTTGGGAAAATAAGCGATATGTAACAGAAATTGAAACCGAAAGATGGGGGAGGGTGCTGATGCTGGAAATTGGGGCGACCAATGTGGGCAGTGTGAATCTCACTTACGTCCCAACGCGGTCAGTCAAGAAGGGGGAAGAGAAGGGATACTTTGCTTTTGGTGGGTCTGCGACTTTTACAATCTTTGAACCGGGTCGGGTGAAACTGGCCGATGATTTACTGGAGCAATCTGCGCAGCAACGAGAATTATACGCCAAGATGGGTGATTATATGGGTGAGTTTATTGCTAAATAATGCCCGGCACCGTGCTGAACGACTCTTTCAGAGAAGCAATGAGATTTGATGCAGCTTAAGCTTAACCCGCGCCTAAGGGCAAACGGGACACGGAGGGCATTCCTCACATTTTGAGCAGGGGGGGCAGAAACCGCCCTCTATTGAGGCATTAGCATTGTTGCTGGCGTGAGTGTTGTTGTTCTTCCCAAAACGATCACGGATCTGATCGGCCATAATGACGCCGCTCAAAATTACTATTGCTGAGGCGATAGCAATTGTAATTTTTTTACTCTTCATGGTGTGAATTTTAAGTAATAAACGGACCAACGCAAGGCCTGTTTTCCCTGATTCAACCTATGTTATTAATCGTCTTTTCGAGCACGGGGCTGGCAACTTCAGCAGAGGGTGAACGCCCTATCAACGCCGCACATATCAAGACGATTTGCTTTGATGGAATCATTACGCATATTTAGCCAGAATAGGAGCAAGTGCCTTTTTAGTTTTCGCTGGCCACACTTTCTTATCTGTCATGATGGCATTCTCCAAGGCACTATGGCAGGGCCAATCTTTAGGGGTCTTGGGAATGCGGCTAATCACATCAGTTAGCACTTTTTTGGCTGTGGCAGCATTTCGGTTTAGATTTTCAACCACCATTTCAACTGTCACGTGTTCTTCATCGGCCTTCCAGCAATCATAATCGGTAATCATCGCAATTGTCGCATAGGCAATTTCCGCTTCACGCGCACACTTGGCCTCTCCGAGATTGGTCATGCCGATCACGTCATATTTGAGTTTATGGTTGGTGAGGGATTCAGCGCGGGTGCTGAAGGCGGGGCCTTCCATATTTACGTAGGTGCCACCATTATGCACGCGCACTTTTTTGTGCTTTGCGCTTTTTAATATTAGTTGGCGTAACTCTTCACAGATAGGATCAGCAAAGGCGATATGGCCAACTATGCCATTGCCAAAAAAGGTGTGATTTGCTGATTGTTTGGTGCGGTCTAGAAATTGGTCAACCAGCACAATATCACAGGGCCGGTAACGTTTTTGCAATGACCCCACAGCACTAATACTGATAATCCATTCCACCCCTAGTTTTTTCATCGCCCAGATATTGGCTCGACAGTTTAGTTCACTGGGCATAATCCGGTGGCCTCGTCCATGGCGAGGAAGGAAAACGACTTCGCGTCCTGCGAGTGTTCCAGTCAGAAGTTGATCCGAGGGGCTGCCAAATGGGGTCTTTAGGGTTCGCCATCTTTTGTTTTTGAATCCTTCGATTTGGTAAAGTCCGCTACCTCCGATGATGCCGATACGATGTGATGTGCTGGCCATGTGTTTTTTATTCGCCTAGAGGTTCGCTTTGGGGTTAGTTTGCGTTGTTCCCGTGCGATGCCACAAGGCTGGGCCCATCGTGGGCGAGGGCTTTCCGGTGAGCAAGAGGATTTCATTCATGTCTGAAGATCACGATCAAAATTTAAGTTCTGAATCAGTTTTAGCGGTTATACTGGGTGGTGGCCGGGGGGCACGACTCTTTCCCTTGACCCGTGAACGTGCTAAGCCGGCGGTTCCTTTGGCGGGTAAATACAGGTTGGTGGATATTCCGATTTCAAATTGTATAAACGCCGGTATCAAGAGAATGTATCTTCTGACTCAGTTTAATTCCGCGTCTCTGCATCGGCATGTGTCCCAATCATATAAGTTTGATCACTTTACCCACGGTTTTGTTGAAGTTTTGGCAGCGGAGCAGACTTTATCTGATTCCTCGTGGTTTCAGGGCACGGCTGATGCAGTTCGACAGCACTTGGGACATTTTTTAAACCACCGGTTTGATTACTTCCTCATTTTGAGTGGAGATCAGTTATACAACATGGATTTTCGGCGGGTGCTTGACCAGCATATAAAGAATAAAGCTGAGCTAACGGTAGCTACAATTCCCGTTAGTCGTAGTGCTGCCTCGGATTTTGGTATTATGCAAATCGATGAGACCCGGCAAATCCGTGAGTTTGTCGAGAAACCAAAAGATCATCATGTCATAGACTCGCTTCGAATCCCTAGTCAGACCCGGGAGGATCTTGGTTTAGGTGATGATAATGATCAGTATTTGGCCTCAATGGGTATTTATGTTTTTAACCGATCTGTGATGCTCGATTTTCTGGATAGTGAACATATTGATTTCGGCAAACATATTATTCCTGAGGCCATTAAAAAGTGTCGGGCTTTTTCCTATGTGTATCAAGGCTACTGGGAGGATGTGGGGACTATTCGGACATTCTTTGAATCAAATCTGGATGCTGCCAGTGAATTGCCAAAATTCAATTTCTTTGACATGGAGGCACCTATTTTTACGCGCCCGCGTTTCTTGCCTGGAAGTAAGATCAACGGGGCTGCTATTGACCATGCTGTTTTGAGTGATGGTTGTATAATTAGTCGTGCTCAAATTAGTGACAGTATCGTTGGAGTTCGAAGTGTGGTGGGCGATGGCACAATGATTCAACGTGTGGTGATGATGGGAGCTGATTATTACGAGGCTGACAGTTCAATTAGTCATAATATTACCCAGAATAGACCTCCAATAGGTATTGGGAGTAATACCCGTATTCAGAATGCTATTATTGATAAGAATGCGCGGATTGGAAATAACTGTGTTGTGAGTCCAGCAGGTAAGGAAGAGAATATGGATGGGGAGGGCTTTTATGTTCGAGATGGAATAGTGATTATACCCAAGAATGCCGTTATTCCTGATAATACAGTTATATAGTTATGGGGGATATTTATGAGATTCGCACTCGTGGGAATGGCCCCGTGGGCCAACTTCCTCTAACTGAGGATCAGTTGCGGGAAGCTCCCAGTGGGGATTTATTCGGACTTACTCAAAGTGCTGGTATGGGGTGGGATCCTGCTAAATTGAATGGAGATTCATATCTCATACTGAATACCCATGGAGGGGTGCGTGCTCCAGATGGAACGCCAATTGCATTAGGTTATCATACCGGACACTGGGAAATTGGTTTGCAGGTTCAAGAGGCGGCAAACCACTTAAAGGCCGCGGGAAAAGTTCCATTTGCCGCCCATTGTTCAGATCCATGTGACGGGCGGACTCAAGGAACGGAAGGTATGTTTGATAGCCTTCCTTTTCGCAATGATGCAGCGATTGTGATGCGTCGCCAAATTCGTTCTTTGCCGACTCGCAAAGGGGTGATTGGAATTGCTACTTGTGACAAAGGATTGCCTGCGATGATGATGGCCCTGGCTGGTTCGGGAAAATTGCCGGCCGTGCTTGTGCCAGGAGGGGTAACTTTGCCTTCAAAAGGCGGAGAGGATGCGGGAACGGTTCAGACTATAGGAGTGCGTTTTACGCATGGATTGATATCACGTGATGAAGCTGCAACGTTAGGATGTAAAGCATGTGGGTCACCTGGTGGGGGGTGTCAGTTTTTGGGGACGGCTGCAACCTCACAAGTGGTTGGCGAAGCCTTGGGTTTATCCCCCATTCATTCGGCTTTAGCTCCCTCAGGAGCTGCTGTATGGCTTGAATTGGCATCAAGAGCCGCAGATCTGATCGTGAAGATGGAGGCCCGTGGTACTGGGGTTAATCAGATTCTCACCGATTCAGCAATTCGTAATGCGATGGTTGTTCATGCTGCTTTTGGAGGCAGCACTAATTTGCTTTTGCATATACCCGCTATTGCACATGCAGCTGGGTTGAAAAGACCAACGGTCGCTGATTGGCAGGATGTTAATGCGAATGTTCCACGCTTAGTAAGTGTGCTTCCTAATGGACCAGAAATGCATCCAACTGTGAACGTATTTTTAGCAGGAGGAGTTCCTGAAGTGATGTTACATTTGCGTAAGCTTCAGTTACTGGACACTAATTTAATGACAGTTGAGGGGCAAACGTGGGATGAACTTTTAAATGAATGGGAAGGGTCTGAAAGGCGAATAAATTTTAGAAGGATTCTTAAAGAGCAGGAGGGGGTAGACCCGGATGAGGTTATAATGGATCCGAATAGGGCCCGTGAAAGAGGGTTGACCAGTACAG
Source organism: uncultured Verrucomicrobiota bacterium (assembly GCA_902551155.1). Taxonomy (GTDB): domain Bacteria; phylum Verrucomicrobiota; class Verrucomicrobiia; order Limisphaerales; family UBA1100; genus UBA1100. The sequence goes on from CACDBG010000010.1 coordinate 29,339, forward strand.
TGACTTTTCCTTCCGGAAATATTGCCCCTGAAGGTGCTGTTATTAAGAGTACAGCGATTGATCCATCAGTGGTCGGTGAAGATGGGGTGTACCGGATGAAGGGGCCGGCTAAAGTATTTTCCAGTGAGAAGCTGGCAATCGCAGCGATTAAGTCTGATAAAATTATGGCGGGTGATGTAATGGTGCTCGCTGGGATCGGCCCGATGGGGACAGGCATGGAGGAAATTTATCAGGTAACTTCAGCCCTAAAGTTTCTGCCCTTTGGTAAGGATGTAGCCGTAGTAACCGATGGCCGTTTTTCGGGAGTTTCTACCGGGGCATGTATTGGCCACGTTGGGCCTGAAGGGTTGGCTGGCGGCCCAATTGGAAAAATTCAGGATGGAGACATCATTCAAATTGAGATTAATCAAAACACAAATCAAGGGAGGCTGGATTTAATTGGAGGTGAAGGGGAGGAGCTTTCCCTGCAAAAAGGAGCTCTATTGCTTGAGTCTCGTAAATTAAGGGATGATTTAGCTCCTCATCCACTACTGCCGGAAGAGACCCGTTTATGGGCGGCCTTACAGGCTCAAAGTGGTGGCACTTGGGGGGGGTGTATCTACGATGTAGGCCAAATAGTTAATTCATTGAAAGATTAATTATTAACGCCCTGATACAAGCGGAACTGTTCAGCTCGCCTTTTTCCTTCATGAATGATGGCAGGTGAATATGTCTGATCTAGTTGTTGGCGGGCAGCAATGTGCTGCGTATTGCCACTTTCCGCAGCCAAATAAATCCATTTATAGGATTCGAGAGGGTCACGTGCGACTCCGCTACCCTGTTTATATGACAAACCGAGCAAGAATTGAGCGTTCGGGTTATCAGCTCGAGCCGCTTTTAGGTACCAGTTAGTGGCCTCCATAAAATTCTGGGTTACCCCATGACCATTTTGGTACATGCATCCCAAGGCAAATTGAGCTTCATGACTCCCGTTTTCAGCCGCCATTCTAAATAATTTAGCAGCTTTAACATAATCCTTTTGTTTTTCCTCCCCTTTATAGTACTCAATTGCCAAAGATAACTGTCCGGCTGGAGTGACAGGCGTATCGTATAACGAAACTTCCTTTTTGATTATCTGCTCGGGTTGCTTATTTTCTCCGGATTTCTCCTTGTCATTTGATCCGGCGCATCCAGAAAGAACAATTGAAACAGATAACAATACCCAAAATGTATAACGCCCCGCCAATTTTTCCATCGCTCACCTCCCAGAAAGACAGTAATTGTACTAGTTCAAAGTTGTATGAAAGTCAAGACTGTTATGGTGCGGTTGGTTAATCGTATACCAATATAAAGGCAGTAGCTTTTTGGGCTAGCGCAAGGGCAGCGTTATAACTTGAGGCTGAAGGGTTTGACTGTGGCAAACGAGCTTGAACAAGTGGTACAGTTGCCAGAAATTGCTTGATGTGAGCTGCTTTTAGAACGTGGTTTAAATTGTGATTAAAATTCTCTCCTGATTTAGGAGGTTTTCCATAGTGTGAACCAAAGTTTATTATTCCAATAGCCTTACCTCTTTCATCGATTAGCGCTCCGCCTAAGTTGCCTGGTTTAATAGGAGTGCTCAGCTGAAGAAAACGGGGATCATTGTTTGAAGCGAACAGGTTATTGATGTGACCAGCGGTGTAGGTAGAAGCTGCATCCTTATTTCTTTTATTTGTAAACCCGATGGTGAAAACACTTTGGCCGATATCGGATGATAATTGAGTGTTTAAAAATAAAGGAGTAGTTTTACAATCTATTTTTAGTAATGCTATGTCGTTAGCGGGATCAGTTTTGATCAGTTGTGCAGGGTGATTGTTTGTTTTTATCCTAACTTCAATGCGTCGCCCTTGGTTGATCAGATGGTTGCTTGTCAGGAGATGGCCTTCGGTGGTGATAAAAAATCCGGTACCCGTTGGTTGAACGTTTGTTTTTGTTCTCCGTGTATTTCCGCTATACTTTGCCTGAAAGGTTGATATTTGTCTTGAGGCTTCTTGCATTTGCTTAGGCGTTAATTTATTTGCAATGGTTTCTCGGTGCTGAAGCGCTGAGGGGTTGCCGTTATTTGCTGAGAGATTTATCCACTGGTAGGCTTTAACCGGATTACGCTCGACACCCTTTCCAAAATAATAGGCACTCCCTAGAAGGAATTGCGCTTGCGGGTGATCTTGGTTGGCTGCTTTTTGGTACCATATCATTGCTTCGGTAGGATTGGCGGGCATTCCCCTTCCAGAGGCGTACAGTTGGCCCAAGTTGCATTGAGCATTGGCCAAGTTCATGCCCGCAGCCATACGGTACCATTTGGCTGCCTCAACAAAATTTTTTGGGACACCATTTCCTTGCTCGTGAAGTGCGCCTATGTTGTTCATAGCGGGGGCGTGTCCTTTGGCGGCCGCTTTGAGGTAAAAGGACATTGCCTTTTTATAATCTAAATCTGCGCCTTGCCTGGTTGCCAGAATGGTGCCATAGAGGAAATTTGCAATTGTGTCATTCTGCTTTGAAGCAAGTTCAATCCAATATGCTGCCTTGGCAAAATCACGATTTATCCCTCGGCCATTTCGGTAGCATTGTCCGAGCATGCCTTGGGCTTGTGCGTGGTTTAATTTGGCGGCTTTTTTGAAGTGTTCAACCGCTTTTATGTAATTCGGTTTGTCTCCCAAGCCGTCATAATAATTCAGACCCATGTGATAGTGGAAAGCGCCGTCCTCTTTTCCTTTATCTTTTGGCTTCAGTGATGGTGTTGGGCTGCCTGTTTGGCTATAAGCAACCGGCAAAACACTTATTATTACGAATAGCAAAGTGCGTCTCATAGTAAACCCCCTTTTTTCATATGACACATACTTATAATGTTATTTTCTCAAGCTGGTTCGCAAGTGACAGTTATGCACATAGACCATTGCTTCAATTTCGCCTGAGTGTCATCTTTCTTTTATGACGACTCCTTTTGCGCCTTATCCGGGTAATGGTATAAACCGTCGGGATATAATTAAAACGGCATTAACTGCCGCCGGTGTTGCTGGGTTAAGCAATGCTCCCAAGTCCAATGCAGCTACTGATGTGAGGAAAGCTTCTCCCAAGTCGTTTCGGATGAAAAAATCCATTAACCTATGGGCTTTTCCCTATCCAGATCGTATGTCACTTAAAGAGTGTTTTCAGCTGGCTAAAAACGCGGGGTTTGATGGGATTGAGCTGAACTATGATTTGGAAAGTGATCTCTCGCCAAATAGTGGGCAAAAGGAGTTTGTGGCTATTCGCAAAGAGGCAGAGCGGATTGGTATTCAAATTAGCGGTTTATGTTCATTTTTGTTTTGGCCTTATCCGCTTACAAGCAACGACCCGCAAGAGCGTGCACGTGGGATGGAATTGGCTGGAAAGATGACTGAAGCTGCTCACTACTTGGGAACTGAAAACCTACTTGTGGTTCCTGGTGCGGTTCATATGCCTTGGAGAAAAGATCATGATCCCACCCCCAACGACCTATGTGACTTACGCGCACGTGAGGCGGTGAAAAAGTTGTTGCCCAAAGCGGAGAAACTGGGGGTTCACCTGAACATGGAGAATATTTTTTTTAACGGTTATCTCATGAGTCCTATGGAAATGAATGATTTTGTAGATAGCTTTGATAGTAATCATGTGCATATTCATTTTGACACTGGAAACATCATGCTATTTCAATTTCCAGAGCATTGGGTTCCTATTTTAGGAAAACGTATTCGTAATGTGCACTTGAAAGAATTTACTAAAAAGGGTACCGATTTTTCGCTTGAGTGCTTTCGCCCGTTACTAGATGGAACGACAAATTGGCCGGCGGTGATGGAAGCTTTCGATAAGGTGGGTTATGACCGTTACCTTACCTTCGAATACTTTCATCCCTTCGAGCATTACCCCGAAGCACTCATTTATCAAACGAGTGATTCACTCGACAGATTATTGGGGAAAAGTCCCTGATGTGGGAAAATTAATTTTGATCATAGACCGTGCTTTTGTGGCGAGCATCAATTCCTGACGAATGGCTTCCGAAGGTTCTAGCGAACTTGAATGAAGTGCTCGTTGACCACTGTCATCTGGAGCGTAAGGCTGCGACGAGTGCTTTAAATCTTATTAAGTACCCTGAGCTTACGAGTTACGTTCGAGAGCTAAATCAGATTGCTCAAGAAGAATTGGAGCATTTTGGTACGATCCATGCCCTTTTAGATTCACGAGGAATTACGCTTGGCTTGCCGAAGGCAAGCCCTTGGATCGGCGAGATGATGCGATTTATTCGAAAGGGCAGGAGCGAGCAAGTGATTGATCATCTAATAGCAGCATCTCTTATTGAGGGAAGAAGTTGTCAAAAATTCCAGATTTTGGCAGAAGCCCTCATGGATTCGGAGCCAGATGTTTCCAAAATGTACGCTGATTTAGTCAAAAGTGAAGGGGGCCACTACGCGCATTTTTGGCTGTTCGCTTGCGAGATTAATAGTCAGGAGGCTCATCGACGTTTAGGAGATTTTTTAGATTTAGATGCAAAACTAATCCGGCAATCACACAACCTTCCCATCTTGCATTGATATTTTGTTTTGCTAAAAAGTTCGCTTAGGCAAACTTATTTACTTGCGCCAAACTTATTAATAAGTCAGTTTCCACGTGTGAATTGGGAAATTTGTTTAAAACGTAGTTTTGGCAGAGTTATTGCGTTGTCTTTAGTAATGTTATCATTGGCTTGTAGTCAAAGTCAGGAAACGGCTGGTGATGGAATATCAGATTCTCAGAAGAAGATTAAGGTGGTGGCCACAGTAAACATGGTTAGTGACTTGGTTCGTCAGGTCGGAGGTGATCATGTTGAGTTTTTTGAAATAATGGGGTCTGGCGTGGATCCACATCTATATAAAGCTAGTGCAAATGATGTGATTAAATTGCAGGAGGCAGATGTTATTTTTCATGTTGGTCTTTTATTGGAAGGCAAAATGGAGGAGGTGTTGGATAAATTGAAGACGGGAGGAAAACCGGTATACGCGGTTACTCGTGACATTGAACAGGGTCGCTTACTCAAGCCCGAAGAGTTTGAGGGATACTATGATCCACATATTTGGTTTGAAGTGTTGTTATGGAAAGACACGGTAGATGTGATCGTGGAAGGTCTTACTAAGCTGGATTCCACGCGTAAGATTGATTACGAAAATAATGGTAAAAATCTAAAGGCAAGGCTGGATGAATTACATCAGTGGGTAAAGACGAAGGTGGCCGAGGTACCGCAGGAGAAGCGGGTTTTGGTGACCAGTCATGATGCTTATAATTATTTTGGGCGTGCTTATGGTTTCAAAGTGGTTGGGCTTCAAGGTATATCTACTGTTAGCAAGGCGGGGCTGGCTGATCGAACCAAACTGGTTGATTTTATTAAGAGTCAACAGGTAAAGGCTATCTTTGTTGAAACAACAGTGAGCCCTGAAGCTATTAAGGCGATAGCTTCAGATGCCGGAGTTGTTATCGGTGGGGAATTATTTTCAGACGCTATGGGTGAGCTTGGCCAAATGGAAGGCGGGCTCGATTTAGGGTCTTACGAGGGTATGATTCGTCATAATATTACAACTATCGTTAACGCGCTGCGTTAGCAGATTCAGATTTAACGTCAGTGAGATCAAGACAGATTATTTTCAGTATTTTGGTGGTGCCATGTGTGATTTTCTCACAGGATAAATCAAGTAATGGCTCATCAATCTGGGATCAGGAAGCTCTTCTGGATGACTGGGGAGGGATTCGTAGTTCACTTTTTGAAAAGGGTTATGAATTTACTTTTGAATACACAGCGGAAGCTTTCTCTAATGTTTCCGGCGGAGTTAAGACTGGTAGTGTTTATAACGGCTTGGGCTATGGTTCTGTAGATGTTGATGCTGAAAAAGTCCTTGGTTGGAATGACGCCAGCCTTCGCCTTGCCACACTTTGGACTCATGGTGTGAGCCTCGGCCAGTACACTGGCAATGAATTGGTCGTTAGTAATATTGATGCGTATGATGGTCTTCGTTTGCATGAATTTTACATAGAAAAGGAATTTGAAAAGCTGAGTTTGAAAATTGGTAATTTATTGGCTGATGAGGACTTTGTGGGGTCGGCTTACCGGGAAGTGTTGATTAATGATGCGTTTGGCCAAACCGCCTCCTGGAGCGCAAATACATTGAATGGCGGTCCTGCATTTAATGCCCCCGGATTGGGTTTGCGCCTGCGTTACGACATTAGCAAGACAGTATATCTACAGATGGGCATTTATGATGGGGATGTATTTGATGATGCAAATGGTGATCCGCTAATCAATCAACACGGCACTCATTTCGAGTTGGGTAATGGGCAGGGTTGGACCAGTTTGTATCAAATTGGTTACAATGGTTTTAATGTATCTGATGGTAAAGACTTGCCGGGTTGGTATCGCCTTGGGGCGTGGCGCCATACTTCTGAGTTTGAAAAACATGACGGTACAAAAACCGACGGGAATGCGGGTGTCTTTGCGTCGATTGATAAGTTAGTGTTTCGAGAGCAGGGCGAGCAGGGGTTGGGTTTATTTGGGCGGCTGGGGGCTGCCAAGCGCGATCGCAGTCGTTTTGACTGGACGATGGAAACGGGCATGAATTACTTGGGCCTGATTCCCGGCCGAGATCAGGATGTAACCTCGCTGGGGTATATTTACGGAAAGCATAGTAATGAAATTGTGACGGTTAAATCCCATGAATCCGTGCTTGAATTAACCTACCTCTATCAATTGTCTCCGGCTGTGTACGTTCAGCCGGACATTCAATGGATCAATCGGCCGAGCGGGGATAATACCGTAAGCGATGCGTGGGCGATTGGCCTTCGGGTCGGATTTACATTCTAATGAGTGACCAGAAAGAAAAACCTCCAGTTCCTCTGGAAGTGCATGACTTGACTGTTTCCTACCATAAACGACCCGTTTTATGGGGTGTGGATGTGGAGGTGCCAGTGGGACAATTGGTAGGAATCATTGGTCCCAATGGTGCGGGCAAATCCACCCTGATTAAGGCCGCGATGGGTATGCTGCCACTCGACAGTGGATGGGTGAAAATCTTCGGTGGTCCAGTGGAAAAGAATCTCAAGCGGGTAGGGTATGTGCCTCAACGCGAATCGGTGGACTGGGATTTTCCGGTGAGTGTGATGGATGTGGTTGTGATGGGGCGTTATGGGCATCTTGGTTTATTAAAGCGTCCACAAAAATCCGATCGTGAGAAAGCGCGTGAATGTCTGGAGAAGGTTAAAATGCTTCCTTATGCGGATCGTCAGATATCTAATTTATCGGGAGGGCAGCAGCAGAGAGTTTTTCTTGCGCGTGCTTTGGCTCAAGAGAGTGATCTCTATTTTATGGACGAACCTTTTGCTGGAGTGGATGCTGCTACAGAGACCGCTATCGTGGAAATTCTTCAGGAATTAAGGGAGCAAGGTAAAACCTTGTTGGTGGTACATCATGACTTGACCACCGCGCGGCACTATTTTGATAGCCTCCTACTGCTTAATATGCGTGTGGTTGCCTTTGGACCTACCAAGGCAGTCTTCAATCAGGACTTATTACAAACGACCTATGGCGGTCGACTTACGATATTAAGTGAGGTGGCTGACGCAGTGAGCTCAAAAGCTCGTTAAAATTATGAGGGGTCTTTTCCTGTTTCTGATTTTGGTTTTGTTATCCCCAGAAATAGTGTGGGCGGATCGGATTGGAGATATTTCGCAAACATCCATGATGGATCAAGCCAAGCGCTTTTTTAGCTTAAAGGATCCTGCTGTTCGTTACGCATTGCTTGGCTCGATTTTACTCGGTATTAGCTGCGGTATATTGGGAAGTTTTATCGTTGTTAGAAGGATGGCCCTTTTTGGCGATACCCTCTCTCATGCGGTTCTGCCTGGGGTAGCTCTGGGTTTCATGTGGAATATGAGTAAGGATCCAGTGGCCATTTTTGTCGGAGCCACCCTTGCAGGTATTGCTGGAGGTTTACTGGTCAATTTAATAACCCAAACAACCCGGCTTAAAGAAGATACCGCCCTGGGTTTGGTGCTCGCTTCTTTTTTTGCGGTGGGAATTTGCTTGTTAACCAGAATCCAGAAAATTTCCACTGGAAGTAAAGGGGGTCTGGATGCGTATCTATTCGGCCAAGCTGCTTCACTCAACAAGGATGATGTTGTTTTGATGGGGGTTGTTACTGTTCTGGCGGTTTTATTAATTACATTTTTTTATAAGGAACTATTGATTACCAGCTTTGATGCGGCGTTTGCTAAAGCTGCAGGTTTTCCGGTGGCGCTAATTCAATATGCATTGATGCTGTTATTGGCATTTAGTGTGGTCATTGCCTTACAGGCTGTAGGAGTGGTTTTGGTGTCAGCAATGTTAATTACTCCTGCAGCAGCGGCTTACCTCTTAACTGACAGGATGCACATAATGCTGCTTTTAGCTTCAATATTCGGAGTGGCCGCTGGTGCTGCTGGTGCTTTCTTTTCATTTCTGAGCACCAATTTGCCGACCGGCCCACTTATGGTAATGGGAGCTTCTCTGGTTTTTGTATTGGCCTTTCTCTTTGGGCCGAAACATGGGGTGATCACTCGCTGGTGGCGTCGTCAATCGCGTTCAGCTCAGGTGCAACGCGAGAACACACTCAAAGCAATTTACCGCGTCCTGGAAGACCGGGAATTCGAAGGGGAAGGGGTTTCGCTGCGTGAATTGGCAGAAAATAGACGTGAAACCATCGATGAAGTCCGAGGGCAGTCTCGTGCACTAAAAGCACACCAGATGGCTACATTACACGATGAGGGTGATTCAGTGCATCTCACTCCTGAGGGTTGGCAACGGGCTTGTGAAATTGTTCGCAATCACCGTTTATGGGAGCTTTATCTAACCAATGAGGCGCATATAGCTTCAGACCATGTACATGATGACGCGGAAGTTATTGAGCACGTATTGGGGGAGGAAACGGTTCGTCAGCTCGAAAGAACCCTAAATCATGCAAGATATGATCCACATGGTCGGCCGATCCCCGGCTTGATGGATTTAAAGATTGGAGGGCAAGCAGCGGGCGGTCCAATGACAGTTCCCGGGTATGGGAGGCCGATATGAAAAACGAATCATTCATCCCAACTTTCAATTGGCAGGAACATGTGGTGACTCCGTGGAGGGACGAATTATCAGTAACACTGTGGATCGTGCTTATGGCATTTTTTGTAATTACCTCCTGTGGATTAATTGGTAATTATCTGATATTACGGCGTATGGCTCTGGTCGGGGATGCCATTAGTCACAGTGTGCTGGCAGGAATAGCCGGCGTAGTGGTTTTCACTGGTGGTCTTCAGGTGACAGGCTTATTTATCGGGGCACTAATCGCGGGAGTGATGACGGCTGTTTTAATCGAAATTATTTATTGTTATTCTCGAGTAAAACAAGATGCTGCCATAGGGATTACCTTCACTACACTTTTTGCCTTGGGCGTGATCATGATTAATTTAAAATCTGGTCAGGTCCACATCGATGAAGAATGCGTTCTCTATGGTGAAATTGCTTTTGTTCCGTTGGATCAAATTAAAATCCCACTATCACCGGCTTTGATTGGAGTGATAGACGGATTTCCCTTGGCTAGTCAGTTTATTAAGGGAGGGCAATTGGTTGTTGCTTCAGATGTTCTGCGCATGGGAATCGTAATGATTTTGGTGATCATTCTGATTTGGGCCTTTTATAAGGAGCTATTGGTGAGTTCGTTTGATTCGGCATTGGCCTATTCATTGGGGGTTAATGCGAAAGTGGTTCACTATGGGTTGATGAGTCTTCTTTCTATTGTGGTCGTGAGTGCTTTTGAATCAGTGGGGGCAATTCTTGTGGTAGCTATGCTTATTTTACCCGGGGCAACAGCGCATCTACTCTCAGCTCGCCTGCCGGTAATTATGGGTCTCACGGTTTTGCATGCAATCTTGAGTGCTTTGCTGGGGTTTCACCTGGCTAAATGGTTGGATTGTTCGATTGCAGGGGCTCTAGTGGTGGCGGCCATGGGATTATTTTTGTTGGCTTGGATATTCGGAATTCACGATGGATTCCTCGGAAAATGGATGCGTAAACGAAAAGTGAGAGAGGTGTTTCCTGAAAAAATACCAGAGCCGGTTGCTTGAAAAACTTTTCAAAGTCCCGAGTCTAATGCAGAGTGCGCCTTTGCTGAGCGGGCCCGTAGCTCAGTGGTTAGAGCAGGGGACTCATAATCCCTTGGTCGCAGGTTCGAATCCTGCCGGGCCCACCATTTTTACTTCTGTTATACCGTACTGTTCTGAGATTTGCGGCTGAACGCTACCCTTTAAAATACCCCCTTGTGCCAATTTTGTGCCATTTAATGCTTGGCAGGTGGCCTAAAGAACTTTCACGGGGAGGATTAGGGGCCGTAGATTTTGCACTTCGGCAACGCCTTCTTTAATTCAGCCACTCCCACTTTGGTGACTTGGGTGGCACGCAAGTAAAGGTAATCGAGCTTCTTCAACTTGGCCACGTCCTTGAGGCCCACGTCGGTGATTTGGGTGTGCATCAATTGAAGCTTGGTAAGCTGCTGTAACTTGGCCACCTCTTTGAGGCCCGCGTCGGTGATTTGGGTGTCGGTCAAGTCAAGTACTTCGAGCTTCTGCAACTTAGCCACTTCCTTGAGACCCGCGTCGGTGGTTTTGGTACTAAAAATTGTTAGCCATACAATATTCTGCAACTTGGCCACTTCTTTTAGTCCCGCATCGGTGATTTGGGTACCGCTTAGATTAAGATCGTAGAGCTTCTGCAACTTGGCCACGTCCTTGAGGCCCTCGTCGGTGATTTGGCTACCGCCCAATCCAAGCCAGGTGACTTTTTCCAAATCCGCTTCGGTGAGGATACCTTCTGGTTTCTCGAGTGACTCACGAACCGCCTTCTCAACAATGGGGTCGGTGATGAGCTTCTCATCCGCTGGATCAGGGGCAGCTTTTCGCGTGTCGTTGGAACACCCCACCAACACCACGGCCGCCATCATCACGAGAATCTGTTTCATGCCCATCAGTCTACGCCACCGCCCTCAACCTGACTACTATAAATAAAAATGTATTTTGTAATCGCCCTCAGCCGTCCAGCCCTTTTAGCCTCACCGCCATCCCGCGAGGAGCGGTAAAGTCGATCAAACCCCGGCGGTGATTTTGTGCAAATTCTGTGCAAGTCAGTGTGTCTAATATGAGCTATATGAGCCGTTTTAGAGGATGAGTGATTTACAGTTTATGCCTGTAAATGAGCCTATAGCACAGTGTGAGCATATAAATTTACAGACTCATAATCCCTTGGTCGCAGGTTCGAATCCTGCCGGGCCCACCATTTCGCCCGAGCACTGATATATCGGGCTATTCGTAGCTTTCCTTATACCCAGACATACAAAATAGGGCCAAATTGCACCCGCTTTGCACCCGCTTGGGTTGTTGAAGAGATGCGCTAGGGTTTTTGACCATAGCACTTTTTACCGACTCCATATCGGCCTTAACGGTCCTTAAGTGATTCTCCGTTGCCCTAACATGGGCCAATCGATAACCTCAAAGCCATGAAACAGCTCCTCTTGATATGCGCGGTGGTGGCTTTGGTGGGATGTGGCGATGGTGGTAATGATGGCGGTGGCGGTGAAGGTAATGATGGCGGTGGCGGTGAAGGTAATGGGGCTGAATCTTCTCCACCTACTAAAGTTAAGATAACAGACATTCACTTTGAAAAAGCGCTGCAAGGAATATTTATTTATACAAAAGGTGCCGAACTTGAATTCACCGACCAAGTAAGAACAACGCTAATTTTAGATTTTCCAAAGAAATCCATCTCAAGTATTGAAGGAATCCAAATATTTAAAAATCTAGATAAGCTAAATCTTGGCGACAATAAATTGATCAGTGTGGAAAGTCTCGAGAATCTCACGCAGTTAACATGGCTGAGTCTTGACAAAAATCGACTTACTGATTTGAAGGGGCTGGAGAAACTCACGAAATTAGAGGTCCTATATCTCAGAGACAACCCTTCACTCACCAAAGCTCAGATTGATGAGTTACAGAAGGCGTTGCCGAACTGTAGAATCTTCAGCAACCCAATTTTAACCAAGGAGGATGTCATTCAGGCAGCGATTCATAAAGAATTCGAGAAACCCACAGGCGAACTCACCAAGGCGGACTTGGAGAAGGTGAAAAGACTGAATCTGACGGGCAAACAGCTAACCTCTATTAAGGGACTAGAACTAGAGAATCTCACAAAGTTAGAGGCGCTGGATCTCTCCAACAATAAACTGACCGATGTAAAGGGCCTGGAAAAGCTGACGCAGTTAACGGAGCTGGATCTCTCCAACAATAAACTGACCGATGTAAAGGGCCTGGAAAAGCTGACGCAGTTAACGGAGCTGGATCTCAGTGACAACTCCGACCTCACCAAGACTCAGATTGACCAATTGCAAAAGGCATTGCCGAAGTGCAGAATCTACATAAACGGCGGTGGTTACTTCTTCAACAGCAACCCCAAGAAAATTGGTAACACATCGCCTTCAGCCCTGTTACGCCTTAAACCACTTGTGAATAAAGTTTATGTTGGCGAGGTCTTCCCCATTTCCATGGAATTACTTTCTGACAGCCTTCGCTTAAACTACCTACCTGATCCACAACTGTGCACAGAAGGGATCCGCTTCACAGGCAGACGATACAAACTTCGAATTGGATCAGGTGTGTCGCTAAACGGACACTATTATTCGAACGTTTTAATTTTTGACACCGGAGCAATTGCAATGAAGCCAGGGAAACTTAATGTTTTATTTGAACTACAAGTCACTGTGTGGGATCACCGTGCAGACATTAATGGCCGCAAAAGCAGACTACTGCTTCAAACCGACCCCATCGTATTAGAAGTCATTCCGCTGCCAAAAGAAGGCCAACCGAAAAGCTTTACCGGAGCAGTCGGCCAGCTTCAGATGACTACATCAGTCAAACCAAACCGCGTTGAGGTGGGTGAACCCATTAAACTATCAGTCACCCTTTCAGGCCAAGGGACACTGGATAACACCCCCATCCCCGAAGCAGATTCCTGGGAAGGATTCAAAACATTTGCAGCAACCAGCGAGGTTCAGTATACCGACATACGCCATCTTAATTCGCGCAAGACATTCCAACGTATGGTCATTCCTACACAACCCACACTGTCCCATATGCCAGCCTTAAAATTCAGTTATTTTAATCCCCGTACCGAAAAATACGTCACCTTGCGCTCTCCTTCCAGCCGCATTGAAGTTACCGAGTAACAACCCCGACCTCACCAAGGCGCAGATTGATGAACTGCAAAAGGCATTGCCGAACTGCGGAATCTCCAGCAACCCCACGAAGTAACCGCCCTCATTCCTCGCCGTGAAAGTCCTTGAGGGCTTTGGCGAGCCTCCAAAAGGGCTGGACGGTTGATGGCGGTGGCGTAGATTCAAACCCGTGGGTTACAATTTTGATAAGTTAGGACACATAGCTAATCCACCAAAACCTGCGCCAGACAATAGTTGGAAAAAGTTACTTCCTGCACTTTATATAGGAATATTTTTCTTTGGTTCAGCAGCAATCGCTTGGTGGGAAGTTGTTGTATTTCTATTTAAAGGGATTACCTCTTACTTCTCCTCCCCGTGAAAGTCCTTGAAGGCTGTCTGGGATCAATGATGATGGTGTTCTCGTCGAGGTCAGCAAGGCCCAAGACACGCTCTCTTCCGAGCTTCTTATAGCGCACAACGATGGGCTTCTCTGCTGGCTTCATTGCTTTTCATTTTAGCATGAAGAGGGAAGGAGAAAACTGCACCCGCTTTGCACCCGCTTTGCACCCGCTGCGATGCCTAGCGATGCTTTGCGAACCTTAGCGACTTGATTTTTTCCCAGAAAAGTGGCAATTTAACAGCGGTATATGGGCTGTTTTCAGTCCGAATCCTGCCGGGCCCACCATCTACTCCTTCCTTGCTTCCATCACGCCCACATGTATATTCGCATTTACATGAAGCAAATATTTTATGCCTTATTGGCCGTGATGGTGGCAGGTTGTGGTCAAAGTAAGCAAGATGAACGGGCTAAACTAGAGGAGGCTGAAAAAACAGCTGAGATCCAAGCGACTGAAGAGCAGTCTGAAATTGCTGTAGAGCAAGAAGAGCAAAAGCCTGAAGAGACTCCCCAGCGTCCGCAGACTAACCGAAGGCCTGGTGAAGGAGATCAGGGACGTTTTGGTCAACGCGGTTTAGGTGGTGGTTTTGGTGGAATGCGAAACTTCCTCGAATCTCTCGGGCTCAACGAAGAGCAGCAGGCAAAATTAGAAGAGATTAATGCTGCAAGGCAGGAAGATATGCGCAGTGTTTTTGAGGAGTTGCGAAACGGAGGGGGCGGACGTGAAGCTATGATGGCTAAATTCAGGGAGTTTGGAGAAAACTACCAGAAAGATATTGAAGCTATCCTTACTGAAGAACAAAAGGCAAAGCTGGCTGAATTCCGGGAGCAGCAGACAGAGGGAGGTCAAGGGCGCCCTGGACAAGGAGAGCGTGGTCAAGGTGGGCGCGGCCAAGGTGGCCGGGGTAATCAATTTGCTTCCTTGGGAGTTAATGAGGAGCAGCAAAAGAAACTAAACACTGCCCGGGAGGCATTAAGCACCCAAATGCGGGAAGTATTTCTGGATCGAGATACTCCACGTGAGGAACGCGAACCCAAGATAGCGGCGGTTCGGGAAGCTTATGAGGCTAAGCTCAAGGAAATATTGACCGAAGAGCAATATCAGAATTGGAAAGAGCAGAGCTCCCGGAGCAATCGTGGGCCGGGCGAAGGAGGAGCTCGAGGCCAAGGTAGACGACCAGGAGGTCAGGGAGGAGCTCAAGGACAGGGTAGGCGACCAGGAGGTCAAGGAGGAGCTCAAGGACAGGGTAGACGGCCAGGAGGTCAAGGAGGAGCTCAAGGTCAGGGTAGGCGACCCGGCCAAGCCGGGCCGGGTTCAGGAGGGCGTCAATAAACGTCGGGGTAAGGCTAATTATCTTTTAAATTAACAACCTCAACGCTACCAGAGGTGAAGGTGTTTTTTGGTATTGGCCAACATCAAAACTTAAAGCGTTAGATTTCCAGCATGGTTGCTATCCCGGTGGCAATTTTTTCAGTGGACCAATCCTCAGATAATGGAGGTACATGCAGGAAAGCGGTGTTTATCGGAAATCCGGATCGATAATTGAAATTGAGCAAGGTCCAGTAGGTGCTTTCACATACATATTGACCTGCGTCGTCGGAAAAATAAGCAGGCAATTCTTTTAGTTGAAAAGCCTTCATAACTTTATCCCATTGCCATTGTCCGGTGAGTCTTGCTGGTCCGTCCAGAACTTCAAATTGGTCGGGCTTTCTCGCGAGTCGTTCCAACCGAAACTGTTCTCCCGCCGCCAAGCCAGTGCAAAGACAAGTGGTAGGTTGATATGATTCCAGTAGATCAAGTAATCGTCCCCGGGCGGTGTGATAATCAACAGGCAGGCACTCGCAATGGATCTGGGGATTATTTTCCTTAGCGATCAGTTGCACTGCCTCCCAGCTTGAATTGATTTTAAATTCTCCAAATGGTTCGAAACCAGTCAGGAGGGTTTTTTGATTGGGTAAGTTCATTAATTACTTATAAGTAAAAAATTACGGGTTAGTAGGTTTCGGTGGGGCCGCAAAAATACTAGCAGTTTAATAAAAAATAAACATTATGAACAAAATGGATTAAATTATCTTTTCCCAGATAAGAGTTCCTCATGTGCCACCGCCTTTCCGTTAACTGGTGTTCTCGACATAAAAGCTCTTTCTTTTTTCCTTGTTAATCCTACTTACCCCGTACAGACCGAAGGCGATATAGATCACTACCAATAATTGTGTAAGTATCTGGTTGTTTATTTGGACAGCGTGGAGAAGAAGGCCGCCGAAGTGGGCAATGATGCCAAGCCATATCCAAATGATTTTCTTCGGCGCATATTTAGAGTAAGGTGAAATATGGCAGCAAAGGCTCTGCCTATGCTTTGCATATAAAAACAAACATCTGTGATGCCGTTTTGAAGTAAGTGACGATGTAACGTTTCAGGTTTTTCAATTATCTGAGACGAGACTTTAGCTGCGACACTAACTATCTTGAGTTCG
>CACDBG010000011.1 GCA_902551155.1 uncultured Verrucomicrobiota bacterium
GGAATTTGATGTGATTGGCCCGGGGGCCAGCGGCAAGCCCTTCCCAAAGGGGAATAAGAAACTGGTCACCACACCTTTTGGCAACCACCGCCTAGTTGACTGGGGCACCTTCCCGCATAAAGACGAGGAGAAAGGCGACTGGCTGATCGCTGATTGGGCGGTTGATCAGCTCAATCAAAAGCCCAAGGAGCCTTTCTTTATGTCCGTAGGATTTTTTCTGCCGCACGTGCCCCTCTTTGCTACCCAGAAATGGTTCGACCTGTATCCAGACGATGACTCAGTACTACCCAAGATCAAGCGGGATGATCGCGATGATACCCCGCGCTTTAGTTGGTACATGCACTGGTACTTACCGGAAGTGCGCCGCAAATGGTTAGAGGAAAATAACGAGTGGCGAAGTATCACCCGCAGCTACCTGGCCTGCACCTCGTTCATGGACTCACAGGTTGGCCGCGTCTTGAATGCACTCAAGAAAAATGACTTGGAAGAGAATACCATCATTGTGCTGTGGAGCGACCACGGCTGGCACGTGGGCGAGAAAGGGATTTCAGGCAAAAACTCACTGTGGGATGATGGCACACGGGTGCCTTTGATCTTTGCTGGTCCAGGCGTGAAACCCGGCCAGATCTGCGCCAAACCCGCTGAGCTACTGGATATTTACCCGACCCTGACTGAAATGCTGAAATTACCGAAAAACAAAACGCTCGAAGGCCACAGCCTTGTCCCTCAGCTAAAGAACGCGCAGGCCGAACGCGAATGGCCGGCCATTACCACGCATAACCATGACAACCACGGCGTGCGCAGTGAACACTGGCGCTTTATTCAATATGCCGATGGCAGCCAGGAACTGTATGACATGAGGAAAGATCCCAACGAATGGAACAACCTCGCGCATGACTCGAAATACGCTGAAGTGATTGCGCGGCACAAAAAATATTTACCCAAAGAAAACCGCATGCCCGCCCCGGGCAGCCGCTCCCGTATTCTTACCTATAAGGACGGAAAAGTCATTTGGCAGGGAGAGGAAGTGAAACCCACGGACCCGATCCCAGGATTGGATTAAAAGTTCCTCAGCAATAATAGTGCCTTGATTATGACGGTATTTTTGGAAGGATGCCGCCCCTTAAATTTATTTTTAAAAATGAAATACATCTTTGCCTTTATTTTTGTATCCGGAACTTTTGCTTGGGCAGAATGGCCGCAATACCGCGGGCCCAATCATGATGGTAGCACCACGGAAAAGATCGCCACCGCCTGGCCCACCAAGGCGGTAAAGATAGCGTGGAAAACCAAGACGCCCAATGGGTTTAGTTCCTTTGCAGTATCAGGCGGTCAGGCTTTCACGGTTTATACCCGTCAAGGCAAGGAAACCCTAGTGGCACTTGACGCAAAAAGTGGACGCGAGAAGTGGCACGCAACGCTTAATCCTGCTGATTACGGACACAACGGGGGCAATGCCGGAACCCGTGATAACAGCGGTGGGGATGGGCCGCGCTCTACGCCTTCAGTAGATGGAAACCGTGTGTACGTGCTCTCTTCAGATTTACTGCTACTTTGTGCGGATACCCAGACAGGCAAAACCATCTGGAAACATGATATCCTCAAAGAATTTGGCGGTGAGTCTATCAAGTGGGAAAATGCTGCCTCCCCTTTAATTGATGGTGACCTTGTGTTTGCCGGTGGGGGTGGAGCAGGGCAATCACTCCTAGCCTTCAACAAAACCACCGGCAAGGTGGTGTGGAAGACAGGCAGTGAGATCATCACACACGCAACACCAGTGGTCGCCAATATTCATGGAGTACGACAGGTCATCTTTTTTACCCGCGACGGTCTGGTATCCCTCGAGTGCAAAAAGGGTACCCAGTTATGGAAACAAAGTTATAAGTTTGCTGTATCCACCGCAGCTTCCCCCATTGTTTCCGGGGATCTCGTCTTTTGCTCCGCCGGATACGGTGTAGGTGGCGGGGTTTACCGTATCATGCATCAGGCAGGAAAATGGTCAACTGATGAAGTGTGGCGTATTCCCGGCAACGCGCATGTGGCCAACCACTGGAGCACTCCGGTTCTGAAAGATGGACACCTATACGGTATGTTCAGTTTTAAAAAGTACGGCGATGGTCCGCTGAAATGCGTGGAAATGGCTACCGGTAAAATCAAGTGGGAGCAGGAGGGGTTTGGTGCAGGTAATGTAATATTAGTGGATGGAAACCTACTGGCCCTGACTGATTTTGGTGAACTGGTGTTGGTCGATGGCAACCCAACCAAATACAGGGAACTGGCAAGAATGAAAGCTCTGACTGGTAAATGCTGGAGCACTCCCATAGTCAGTGGTGGCCGGATATATGCCCGCAGCACTCAGGAAGCCACCTGCCTTGATATAAGACGTTAAGCTCAAAAGAGCTTTTAAAACTGTTTCCTTGAACCCGTTTAGGTAAACTCTTGCCTGAATCCTATTCATGCGAATTTTTCTTTTCATTGCCACGGTGCTCCTTAGCTTTTGCCCTAATCTTTGGAGCGCCAACCAGTGGCCCACTTGGCGCGGCCCCAATGCTGATGGTACGGTAACCGGCTGCCAACCACCTACCAAGTGGAGTGCCACACAAAATATCAAGTGGAAGGTAAGGCTACCGGGTCATGGCAGTTCCACGCCCATCATTTGGGAGGAAAAACTATTTCTACTCTTAGCCGAAGCCACAGGACAGCAGGCAAGCCCCGAAGCCATTGCCAAGACCCGGGTAAAAATTGAAGGCGCTCCACCCTTACCAACCGTATCCAATCCTGAGCCGATAATCATTCACCGTTTTGATGTACTCTGCATGAATCGAACCAATGGCAGGATCATCTGGCGCAAAACTGCGCGCGAAGAACTTCCTCATGAGGGCCACCACCGGGATCATGGTTACGCTTCCTCTTCACCGGTGACTGACGGCAAACACCTTTATATTAACTACGGATCGCGCGGAATTCATTGCTACACTGTAGATGGCCACCCCGTCTGGAATCGTGATCTTGGTAAAATGACCACTCGCCGACACTACGGTGAGGGCAGCTCCCCTGCTCTTTACGGCAATACTTTAATTGTCAACTGGGACCATGAAGAACAGTCTTTCATCATTGCTTTGGATAAACGCACGGGCCGAACCCTTTGGAAAAAAGATCGTGATGAAGTCACTTCCTGGGCTACCCCCCTGGTAATTGTACACGATAATATTCCGCAGGTGATTGTAAGTGGCACCAATCGGGTGCGCTCTTACGAGCTTAAAACCGGAAAAGTGCTTTGGGCATGTGGCGGGCAAACCGTTAACGCTATCCCATCCCCGGTTCAAGGCTTCGGTAATGTCTATGTGGCTAGTGGTTACCGTGGCCGAGCCATGTACGCTATTAAGCTTGGAAGTCAGGGGGATATAACTGGTACTGATAGCATTTCCTGGCAAGTAAACAGATCCACGCCCTACATCCCTTCACTGCTACTCCACCAAAAGCAGATTTATTTCTTTAGCGCCAATCAAGCCCGACTTTCCTGCTACGATGCAACTGATGGTAATCCAAACTTTGTCAGTGAACCCATCGAGGGTCTCTTTGGGGTGTATGCATCTCCTGTAGCTACCGAAGATAAAATTTATATAACAGGCCGTAGCGGTAATACCGCTGTGTTAACTCCAGGTAAGGAACTCAAGATTGAACAAATCAATAAACTGGGTGAACCGATAGATGCGTCACCAGCAATTGTGGGCAATGAGATTTATCTAAGAAGCCGCACTCATCTTTATTGTATTGCCGAAACTACGTCATCACACCGACCCACCAATCCTGAACTAACTAAACCCAAAGCTGAACTGACTGCTTCCGTAGAGCTCAGTGACTTGGATAATGATGGAGATTTAGATGTTCTCATTGCCAATGGACGCCATTGGGGCGGTCCCAATCGGGCCTTTTATAATAATGGCAAAGGAATCTTCACCCACATGGCCACTATTGGCACTGGTAAAGACCGTAGCTACGCCGCGCGTGCCCTCGATTATAACGGGGATGGACTCATGGATGTAGCCATCGCCAATGATCGGCAACAAAGCCGGATTTATCTCGGCCAAAAGGAAAAAAAATTTATCCGCGGCCCTGCCATTGGTCCAGTCACCCAAAATACCCGCAACCTAATAGTTGCTGATCTAGATGGAGACAAGAAACCCGAAATCCTTATCGCCAACAGGCGCGCAGCAAACTTCATCTATAACCACACCACCAATGGGGATTTACTCAAGGGTAGGATAATCGGTTCAGGAGCTGATTCAACCATTGACGTTGCTATTGGAGATCTCAATGGAGATGGTCTACCCGATGTAGTGCTTGCTAATCGTGATGGTCAACCCAATGCGATCTACCTCAATAACGACAACCGACAATTTGGAAATGCAATTGCCTATGGAACTGGTAGAGACAACACCCGTTCAGTAACTCTGGCTGATATGAATGGAGATGAGCATCTGGATATTATTGCAGCCAATGTAGCCCAACCCAATCGGGTATTCTTTAATGATGGAAAAGGAGCTTTCCCAAAATCCACTTCCTTTGGGGGAGCCCAATCCCCTTCCTACACTGTAGCGGCCGGTGATCTTGATCGGGATGGGGATATGGATATTGTCATTGGTAATGCCGGCCAAAAAAATGTGATCTATTATAATGAAAACAAAGGCACTAAATTTAGGAGCATAACTTTTGGGCAAACAGATCGAACCTACTCGGTGAAAGTAGGTGACTTAAACGCAGATAAGTTTCCCGACATTGTAACGGGAAATTCTGGATCCCGTAATTTCATTTACCTCAATAAAGGCACCCAAGACCAAACCGCTGGAGTCGTTCCCGCACAAGCGATCATCTTAAAACAATAGACTCTCTTTTTTAGGTTATCCAAATGAATGTTCCCTTACTAAATTTTTTACTGATCTTTTTTTTATGCCAAAATATTAAATCTGCACCCAAGAATCCGGAATCTACTGATCTCGACCTAAAAAAACTGGGCATTACTTATACTCTCCAAGAATCAACGGAACCAATCCCCAATAAAATACATGTGCTACGGATTAATTTGGCTCTAAATAAGGTTAAGCCCAAAGTCGCGCTAGGCCCAGATCCTGATGGAGATGGCCCAGCGGAAGTGTCACTCACTGATCCTAGAAAACTGGCCTCAAGCCCATCGGTTGTGGCTTTTGTGAACACCAACCCTTGGGATAGCTTCCCGAATGCTGAAGGTCGTAAGAATCGTAACTGGTATTCCGGCCAACCAGTCGATATCCACGGCTTGGCAGGCGGCGAAGGTAAAATGCGCAGTACAATGGCTCCCAGTAATACCTCAGTTTGGTTTGATACCAAAGGAAAGGTACATTTCGGACATCAAGCTGAGGATAAACTACAGGAAGCCACAACGGGATTTCAACTCATCCTCTCCAAGGGAAAACTTACCGTGGGCACAGGCGGCGCCCGGCACCCCCGTACCGCCATAGGAGCTGATGAGAAAGGAAAAATTCTATGGTTAGTCGTAGTAGATGGACGGCAACGCCATTACAGCGAGGGAATGAACATGTATGAACTGGCAACTGTGATGAAAGAACTAGGCTGTTGGACGGCAACAAATATGGATGGAGGAGGAAGCAGCATCATGGGGCTAGTTGATAAAACCGATAAATTGAAGGTGATAAACCGGCCATCAGACCGGTTTTTAGGTATCACCAGAATTCGCCCGCTACCAATGATCCTCACCATCATTAGGTCTGAGAAGTAAGCACAAAAAAGCCGCCCTTGAGATAAACCGGAGTTTACCGCAGGGCGGCTACCAATCCTTTTCGATCCAGCTCTTGCGAACCTTTTCTCGAAGGTCAATGCCTTTGGCAAGACACCTGCCACCTAACCCCTTCCTGACTGTCCCGAAGGACTGACTTTCAGGTTTCCAGATTCCCACCGTCCCGAAGGACTGCTTTCCTCTGAAGTGGTCAGCTGGCTGACCGAGCTGCTCCGAAGAGCCGCTCAACGAGAAAGAACTTATCACACTCCCAACCCTTTCCTAGTTACACTTATTCTTTACTATCAACCCTCTACTCACAACTTGTTCGCAAGGGGGCTAAGAAGCTTCATCTTCTGAATCCATATGTACCATTGAAATAGACTCACCTTAAATAGGTGAGCTGATCGGTAAAGGTAGTCTACATCATATCTTTGAGCAATAGGGCCTAATACACGCTTGAATTAAGGCTTTTTAAGAACTTCGTCCATGGCCCGAATCATCAGCTTTTCTGCACCCGAGTGCACCCAGCACCAGTCGCCTAGATTTGCATCTTTTTCCTCCCAATGTTTTTCAGTGGGAATATAGCCAGTGCCTCCTTCACCGTAACCTGCCACCCAGACAAAGGAATTGGGTCTCATTTTTTGATCCGCCAGTTGAAAGTCCACGTAACTTTCTCGCGGTAACAGCAGAATCTGAGCAACGCCAAAATCAACTACCGGCACATCAACCGGTT
Source organism: uncultured Verrucomicrobiota bacterium (assembly GCA_902551155.1). GTDB lineage: Bacteria > Verrucomicrobiota > Verrucomicrobiia > Limisphaerales > UBA1100 > UBA1100. The sequence goes on from CACDBG010000011.1 coordinate 6,510, forward strand.
GACCATGTTCGCTCAATTTATCATTCGCAAGCTGGTTTTAACTGTGCTCACTAAACCTCATTGGTTAGGGTATACGCATGCGGTTTCTCTTATTGTTCTTTGCAGTAACTTTGAATGCAACCGAACGGCTACCCAATATTGTTCTGCTATTGGCCGATGATTTGGGCTATGGTGAACTAGGATGCCAAGGCAACCCGGAGATACCCACCCCGCATATCGATTCAATTGCTAAAAACGGGGTTCGATTTACAGACGGTTACGTGACGGCGCCTGTTTGTTCCCCTTCAAGAGCAGGCCTGTTGAGTGGTCGGCTCCAGTCACGGTTTGGTTATCATACCAATGTCATGCCACATACAATTCCAGGCTCAAACCTAGGGATTCCGGCATCTGAAACAACACTGGCAGAACACCTTAAAACTGCTGGTTATCGTACTGGTCTCATAGGTAAATGGCATCTGGGTTCACGCAAGGATTTTAATCCTACACGTCATGGTTTTGATTACTTCTTTGGTTTTGCTCATGAAGGACGTTTTTTTGTTCGGCCACCATACGATGGGGTTACCACGTTACTACGAAAAAAACCACTGCCCGATGGTGCAAAGAATCATCGCTGGTACTCACAGGATCGAAAAATTATCTATCACGATATTCTCGGCAATGAACCACGATACGATTTGAATAACCCCATGATGCGCAACGATAAGGTCATTGAAGAAAAACGCTACCTGACTGATGCATTTACCGATGAAGCCATCAAATTCATTGAACGGGAAAAGAAGCAGCCATTCTTTTTATTCCTGTCTTACAATGCGGTTCACAGTCCGCTCCAGGGTGCGGATGCATATATGGAAAAGATGTCTCATATAGAGGATATTCACCGTCGTATTTTTGCGGCTATGTTGACAAACCTTGATGATAGTGTTGGCGCTGTTCTGGAAAAAATTCGAAAGGTTGGCCTCGAAGAAAACACCTTAATATTTTTCCTCAGTGACAATGGTGGCCCAACCAAGGAATTAACCTCCAGTAACAGTCCATTGAGAGGGGGCAAAGGCCAAATGCATGAAGGTGGTATACGGGTTCCCTTTTTGGTCCAATGGAAAGGAACAATACCAGCAGGACAAGTTTATAGGAAACCCGTCATATCATTGGATATTCATGCAACTGCCGCTGCTCTTGCAAGTAAACCATTGAGTCCTGAACGCACTGATGGGGTAAACCTTATCCCGTTTCTCGATAAAACAAACACCTCAGTTCCGCACGAACAATTGTTCTGGAGTTACCGAAACAATGCAGCTCTCAGACAGGGCGACTGGAAACTGCTTAGAACCCGGGGTAAATGGGAATTATACAACCTGGCTCAGGATCTTTCCGAAGAGAGTGATCTATCGAAAAATGAATCGGAAACCTTTTGGAAAATGAGGAAAGAATGGGACCGACTCCGAAAAACCATGCCTGAATATGAGGGGAAATAAGATAGATGATCTCCCCCATCTGGAAACCAAACCGCAAATGAGCGTGCCAAAGATAGCGGTGACCATGGGCGATCCTGCTGGAGTCGGTCCTGAAGTCTGCTTACATTTACTTCAAAACGGTGAACTTGCTGAATTATGCACTCCCGTTATTTTCGGAGATCATGATGTATTGGTCGAAACAGCAAAACAGTGCAGCATGACGGAACCAAGTAGATATACCGGTGGGCTCGGCGAGGCGAATAGACCGTGTATATTAGATATTGGAGCCATTACTCCCACTGCTTTTGAAATAGGCATAATTAATGCAGCAACAGGCCGCGCCAGTTATACCTATGTGGAAGACGCCATTAATGCCGCTCTCTCGGGACAGGTTGCTGCAGTAACCACTGCCCCAATTAATAAGGAAGCATTACACGCAGCAGGGATTTCTTATCCGGGGCATACCGAAATTTTCACTGATTTAACCCATAGCCAACACTCCTGTATGTTACAATACTCCAGCGAAGTAAGATGTGTGTTTGCCACAACTCATGTAGCCTACAGTGAAGTTCCTTCACTACTGACCACTAGCCGTATTCTAGAGACCCTCGAACTAGGGGCCCAAGCCATGAAGCGGCTACGTGGTGATAAACCAAAGATAGGAGTACTGGGCCTCAACCCTCACGCGGGAGAGCACGGCCTTTTTGGGGCCGAAGAAGAAGCGGTTATTATTCCGGCGATCAATGCAGCGCGCGCAAAAGGATTCGATGTCGAAGGACCTATTCCACCTGACACTGCCTTCCTACCAAACAAAAGAAAGGAAACTGATTTATTTGTATGCATGTATCACGATCAGGGCCATATTCCACTTAAAGCTCTTTGCTTTGATAAGGCAGTTAACACCACCTTGGGCTTGCCTATCGTGCGCACCTCAGTAGACCACGGTACCGCACTGGATATCGCTGGACAGGGAAAAGCAAACCCCAACAGTCTTTTTGAAGCCGTGAAACTCGCTTTAAAATTTATCTAGAACAAATGAAACTAATACCATTCTATTTAGTCGGTATAGCTGCCTGTTTTTCTACGTCAGCAGCCTATGAGGTCAAATCACTATCTGAAACTCAGGCGCGCGAGTATAAATTGGATACAGGTTTTTATAAGAAAGCAACCGAGGTACAGGATATCCTGATTGTTACCTCAGGAAAAGTAGCAGACTTGGCCCATCATGAAACAGCCTACCAGTTTGATATGTTGATGCGCAATATCAAGCCACCGATCGCTGAAGCGATCCGCAAAAAACGTGTACTGTGCCTGCTCATTGGTCACAACGAGTTCACCTCACAGTTGCCGCAATTCACCACCAATAAGAAAGGCGAAGAACTCGATTTCTATAACTGGCGCCAACGCGGTTTTCTCACGCGAATTGGTTCCCGTCCTACGGTGGTCTTTGCTGAGGAAGATGTAATGGAATATGAGGGAGGGATGAGATTAGAAAGCATTCTTATCCATGAATTTGGTCATGTCGTGCATGGAGCTGGGTTTGATGAAATTTTACAAAAACGGTTAACCAATACTTTTGAAAACATACAAAAAACCGGAATCTGGAATGATGGACGTGCTGCCCAGCGTTATCGCCGTATTAAAAGTAATAAACCAGTGAACTTGCTTAAGGCTCTCAAAGAATCTTTCCCGACTGAATCCCCAGAACTTATTAGGAAATGCCTTGATAGGGGAGACATTTTGGTTAATGGCAAAAAAACAACGGCAAAAGTTAAGGTCAATAAAGACGATAAAGTTTTGATTGTCTTCGGAGGAGACAAACGTTGCTACGCTTCACGTAACCGAGCCGAGTACTGGGCTGAAATCTATCAATGCTGGTATAACACTAACCGGACAATGGACCATGATCACAATCACATCCACACTCGTGAACAGTTGATTAAATATGACCCGATGGGAGCCAAGCTATGCGAAGATGTATTAGGCAAACCAAATTGGCGATTTATTTCCCCCCGCTTGCGTGCAGGTCAAGGCCATCTAAAAAACTATGACCCCAGCAATGCTCCCAAGGTAGAAGATCTTCCCCATATCAAGAAAGCTGCCAACGATTACTACGACCAGTACTGGAAAGTTTTTTGGCAACGACTCTACGACAAGCATGAGATGCCCTCCCCCCATACCCGCAGCCTATTCAACGGCAAAGACCTGACAGGCTGGAAGGTGGACGTCCCTCACCTCGACAAACACCCCGATGGTAAAGCACCCTTCGTGGCCCGCGACGGCATGCTGGTAAGCCTCGGTTCACCCGGCGGCCATCTGGTGCACAACGAAGTGAACCAGAACTACCGCCTCGAGGTGGAATACCGCTTCGCGGGCCAGCCGGGAAACTGCGGGGTGCTGGTACACTCCTCCACGCCACGCGCCCTCTACAAGATGTTCCCCAAGTCGATAGAAGTCCAGATGTACCACAAAAACGCAGGGGACTTCTGGTGCATAGTAGAGAATATTATCGTACCCAACATGGTAAAGCGCCGCGGTCCTGAGAAAAACTGGGGAATCACCGAGGGAAAGGCTCGCCGAATCCTCAACCTAACCGATGGTTCGGAGAAGAAACCCGGCGATTGGAACCGCATGGTGATCGAGTGCCTTGATGACCAGATCAAGGTGTGGGTCAACGGCGACTTTGTGAACCATGGCTTCAAATGCACCGCGAGAAAGGGAAAGATCGCCATTCAGGCTGAGGGCTCGGAGGTGGAGTTCCGTAAGCTCGACCTTACACCCATAAACGCACTAACCGACTGAGATATCATAAAATTACACCCCTACCGAGAGAGAACCGATCCGGTTTATAATACAATCTAATCTCCAAACAATTGCTCAAGTCGTGCACGCATTACGTTGCCGTCGACGGTTTCTCCAGTCCAATATTCGATACCAGTGATGCCCTGATTGACGAGCATGCCAAGCCCATCGATGACTATACACCCTTTGTCTTCGGCATCGCGAATTAGTTTGGTGCGTGGCGGATTGGGAATCACATCAGCCACCACCATGTCAGCGGTGAGCGAATTTAGGTCCAACGCGAGCTTCGCCTCGGAGTCAGCTAAACCGATGCTGGTAGCGTTGATTACCACATTGGTGTCAGCGGGCACGGAGTAGTCACCATCCCAGGATTCCAGCACCGACTCGACAGAGGTCTTGTCGTTTAGAAGTGTGACGAGTTCGTTACCACGATCAGCACTGCGATTGACAACCGTGATATGCGACGCGCCCGCCAACGCGCATTCCACGCCTATGGCACGCGCGGCACCACCTGCGCCGAACACCACCAGTTTTTTACCGGCTGGATCGACGACTTCCTGCAGGCTCTTTAAGAACCCTTTGCCATCGGTGTTCTCGCCGATGTACCGGCCATCGCGACGTACGGCACAGTTCACCGCACCAATCACGCTAGCCGATTCACCAAGACCATCAAGGTGCTCAATTACCGCCACCTTGTGTGGAATGGAACAGTTGAATCCGGCCCAGTTCATAGATCGCGCCCCAGCCACAGCATCAGCGAGCTTTTCGGGTGACACCTCGGTATTCAGATAACGATAATGCAGCCCATGATGGCTATAAGCGGCTTCAATCATTTCAACGGTGGGGTTTTCAGCTGCTGGCTGAGCAAAAGAGCCGGTAATATTGTGGAGAAAATTCAGTTCTTCTGACATGATATGCGGTGGACAAATCAAACCAAAACAAGCATAAAGGCAAAAGTAAAAAGGGATTGCTTGCACTCACTGAATGGGTCGTTAGAGTTGCGCGTCCAATTTCACCCCTATGAAACAAATTCTCATCTGCGGCATCATAGTCCTGACCACTTTCGTCTCCAAGGCGGCCCAACTAGAACTCAATAAAGGTGACCACATCGTGTTGATCGGCAATACACTAGCCGAGCGGATGCAGCATCACGGCTGGCTGGAAAGCTACGTACAAGCCGCCTTACCCAAGCACCAACTGGTGTTTCGAAATCACGGGTTTTCGGGTGACAAAGTAAATAGTCGGCCTCGCAACAAAGGGTTCATCAACCCGCATGATTATCTGAAAATATCCAAGGCCGACGTCATTATCGCTTTCTGGGGGTATAATGAATCTTTCGACAATAATCCTGCATCTTTCGCACAGGAATTAATGAAGTGGATTGATGATACCAGAAAACAAAATTATAGCGGTAAAGGAGCCCCAAAAATTGTTATGTGCTCACCCATTATGCACGAGAATTTAAACACTCCCAACTTACCCGACGGTAAGGCAAACAATGCAAGATTGATGCAATATGCCGGATCAACTGAAGCAGCTGCCGCAGTACGTAAACTCCCATATATAGATTTGTTCCACCACTCCAAGCATTTGTACGATAAAAATGAGAAACCCTTAACCATCAATGGGATACACCCTAATAGCCTTGGCAATAAACTCATTGCCCAACATCTCGTAAAAGAACTCTTTGGGCTAGAAGTATCTAAAAATGAGAAAAAAATCGAAAGCATCCGTTCGGCAGTGCTGAATAAAAACTGGCATTGGCATAATCGTTACCGGGCTACCGACGGCAACGATGTATGGGGAGGTCGTTCTGGCCTAAAATTTGTTGATGGCCAAACCAACCGCGAGGTGCTCATGCACGAGCTGGATATGATTGATGTAATGGTAGCCAATCGTGATAAAAAAGTTTGGGCACATGCCAATGGTAATACTTCCTATAAAGTTAACGATTCCAACGTACCCCCTCCGGTAAAAGTAAAATCCAACGTGGGCGGAAAGTCCCGTAGCAGTAATGCCCAAAAGGAAGGCAACAAACTTTACATGTCTGCAAATGAAGCTGCTGCACAACTGCAGCTGGCTAAAGGTTTAAAGGTCAATGTGTTTGCTTCAGAGGAAATGTTTCCAGAGATGGCTAACCCTGTGCAAACAGCAGTAGATACCAAAGGACGCCTCTGGGTTGCGGCCTGGCCCACCTATCCCAAATGGGAACCACTAAAGAAAATGGATGACCGACTCCTGATTCTGCCCGATGAAAACCGCGATGGCGTAGCCGACAAGGCCATCACCTTTGCCAAGGTACATAACCCCACCGGATTTGAGTTCTGGAATGGTGGTGTGATTGTTGCAAGCGTGCCAGATATCCTATTTCTCAAAGATACCGACGGAGACGATGTAGCCGATGTACGCATCCGGCTGTTTCACGGTCTGGATTCTGCAGACACTCACCACAGTGCCAATGCTTTCACCTATGGCCCTTGCGGCAATTTCTATTACCAGCGTGGAGTATTCCACGTGAGCAACGTGGAGACTCCCTGGACCAAGAATCAGCAGCACGGTAATAGCGCAATGTATCGGTTTAACCCTCGGACTTTTGAATACAGTTTTCACGCCAACAATAGCCCTAACCCGCATGGAGTAAGCTTTGATTATTGGGGATATCACTACGCCACCGATGGCACAGGCGGCCGTGTCTATCAAGTGCGTCCAGATGGAAAAGGCGGCTTTCGCATGCAAACCTTGCTTAACAAAACCGTGCGTCCTGTAGCTGCCAGTGGGATAATATCCAGCCCACATTTTCCCGAAAAATATCAGGGCAACTTTATTCTCTTGAATACAATCGGTTACCTCGGGATTAAAAATTACCAACTGGTCCGCTCAGTCCAAGGTAAAGATAGTGATGGAGACGGGTTTAGTGATGACTACGAAACTGTAAAAAAATCAGATAATCAGAATGCAAACTCCAAACCCAAGGGAGCAATAGGAGATGTTTGGGGTGTACGTGGCGATCTTAGTGATTCACCCAACACAGAAAACTTTTTGCAATCGCCCAAGGACCGTAACTTCCGACCAACCGACTTTGAAATCGGCAGTGATGGCGCGTTATATGTCGCCGATTGGCAAAACATCATTATCGGTCATATGCAACACAACGTGCGTGACCCCAGCCGTGACCACGAGTATGGCCGTGTTTACCGCATCACGCACGAGGGCCGTAAGCTTATGGACCCCGTGAAGGTGGACGGCGAACCCATCGCCAAATTGTTGGATCTACTCAAGGAGCGCACCAATCTCACTCGCCACCGTGCGCGCATAGAGCTTAGTGAGCGGAAAACTAAAGATGTTATTTCCGAGCTGAAAAAATGGATCAAACAATGGGATCCAAAAAAGGCTGAACATGCTCATCATCTGACAGAAGCCCTTTGGCTTCACCAACAACATAATACTAAAAACATGGAGCTATTGGGTCAAATGCTTGGTTCCCCTAACGCGGATGCCCGGGTTGCAGCTGCAACAGTACAACAGTTCTGGGCTACCTCTGCAGCCGCAAATAATCAGACGGTACAGAAAAAACCCACTGAAACAAAAAAATCAGGAGTTCTCTCCGATACACCAGAGCTAACAACCATAAGAATCGGCACCATTGTCGAGCAGATGAAGTACGATACCAGTGAGGTAACAGTTAAGGCCGGAAAAAAAATCAAACTCATTTTTGATAACCCCGATTATCTTCCGCACAATATTGTGTTGGTCAAACCCGGTAAGCTGGAATCGGTTGCCACGGCTGCGATTGCTCTGGGCGCGGAAGGTTTTAATATGCACTTCGTGCCAAAGACCGACGACGTGATTTGGTCCACCAAATTAATCGACCATGGAAAACAGGAAATAATTAATTTCACCGCGCCAAAAAGGCCCGGAGACTACCCGTACGTCTGCACTTTCCCGGGGCATCATATCCTAATGCGTGGTGTGATACATGTGAAATAATAGGCGATCTTAGTACCTTCAATACACCCTGTTGTGCTTTAGCCAGCCAACAGGGTGAATCTTTTCTTGCTTCGATCAGTACCTCGCTCACAATCCAATCGCTTCCAATGAAAAAAACTCAACTCTCCCGTCGCCGTTTCTTAGGTACCACCGCGCTAACTGCAGTGACTGCTCCAACCATCGTTCCCGGTTCCGTATTGGGTCGAACAAAGGTCGCGCCAGGTAACCGCATTACCGTGGGTCTGATCGGCTCTGGCAGTCGCGGAACCGGAGTAATGGGTTCCTTTCTCCGTGAAGCTGATGTGCAGGTGATTGCCACATGTGATCCCTACGAGACCCACGATGGGGGTGGCCGGAATCGTAAACTCGGCCGCAAACCTGCGGCCGAAGCAGTCGGTAAAAAGTATGGCACCAAACCTTGTAATACCTACGACGACTTTCGGAAACTGTGCGCCCGTAAAGATCTTGATGCGGTTATCGTCGCCACTCCTGACCATTGGCACGCGCTGCAAACTCTCGAGGCACTCCAAAACGGCAAAGACGTTTATTGCGAGAAACCCGTTACCCATTTCTTTTCTGAAGGTCAGGCTGTTTATCGGGAAGCAGCCAAGCAGAAAGCGATTTTTCAAACCGGATCACAACAGCGCTCTGACCGACGTTTCCGCCACGCAGTGGAGGTTGTCTTAAACGGCGTTATTGGCAAGGTGAAGGAGGTTCAAGTTGGCTTGCCCACAGGTCACGACAAGGACAGAGGTGATTCAACCGAGCATGACTATTCAAAACACGCCGACTACCAAATGTGGACCGGCCCCGCACCATTGCTTCCCTACGTAGCCGCCAGGCATCATTGGAATTGGCGGTGGCATCTGGACTACGGTGGCGGGCAACTCATGGACTGGATCGGCCATCACAATGACATCTGTCACTGGGCCTTGGGTGAGGACAAGGGTGGCCCCACGCGCGTAGAGGCCAAAAACTTTACCAAGAGCAAGGCCAAAAGCTATGACTCCCCGCCACGTTACGAGGTGCACTGCGAATACGCCGGCGGTATTAAGACGAGTATCGGCACGCACAACCTTATGGGTGTAAAAGTGATTGGCGAGAACGGCTGGGTCTACGTAACCCGCGGCAGAATGGAGACTTCCAATCCCGCGTGGACTAAACTCGACTTTAATGCCGGCAAAATAAAGGCCTACTCATCACCTGGTCACACGCGCAACTTCCTTGATGGAGTAAAGAACCGCAAACAGGCCATTTGCCCAGCTGAAACCGCACACCGTTCGATTACCCCCGGACACCTAGGCTATATTTCCAATGCCTTGGGACGGGCACTTAAATGGGATCCTAAAAGAGAGCAAATCATTGACGACAAAGAGGCCAGCGCGTTGATCAATAAGTCAGATTACCGCAAACCGTGGGTGCTTGGGTAAGCATGGAGGCTAAGCCCTTCACCCTGCCTGGCCAACACGAATACCACGGGCATCCTTTTCCATTGGCTTTAGAGTTAAAGACTGAATCGCTCGAGGCTGCCCGCCAATGGATCACTGAAAACTCTGATCAGTTGGGTCAGCAGGCTGCTAGGCACGGAGCAATACTCCTACGTGGTTTACCTCTCACTTCACCAGAGGATTTTGATTTAGCGGTTAGGGCGTCTAAATTTCCCGCTTTCTCATATGAGGATTCCCTTTCCAACGCCTACCGCATCAATTACACGCCACGAGTATTTTCTGCCAATGAAGCCCCTCCGGAGGTCACAATTTTTCTTCACCACGAAATGGCACAAACCCCGATCTATCCTAGTAAACTATTTTTCTTCTGCCAGATTGCCCCCGATAAAGGAGGTGCTACACCTATTTGTCGTTCTGACATCCTTTGGGAACGGCTCACTGAGCAGTTGTCTGATTTTGCTTCCACCTGCCTCGAAAAGGGGTTGAAATACTCTTTGACCATGGCGGGTGAATCCGATCAATCCTCAGGAATGGGCCGCAGCTGGCAAAGCACCTTCAGCGTCGAATCACGCGAAGCAGCTGAAAACCGCATGAACGAGCTGAGCTATTCATGGCAATGGCAGGATAACGGCGACCTGCGCGCAACTACTCCAGTGTTGCCCGCCGTGCGAGATCTGGGCGATGGACGATCTAGTTTTTTTAATCAATTGATCGCTGCTTTCAAGGGCTGGAAAGACATACGTAATGATCCAAGTAAAGCCATTACCTTTGGTGACGGGACTCCAATAAATCCCAGTGATGTAGCCAAAACCAGTGAGTTGGCTGACGAAGTCACTTTTGATATTCCCTGGCAGAGTGGTGATCTGGCACTGGTGGATAACTACACAGCCATGCATGGCCGCCGCACTTTCTCTGGCACCCGAAAGGTCCTCGCCTCACTGGTGGCAGCATAAATCTCTTTTTAGTTGAGCAAATTAATTTACTTTACTGTAATTACCAGTGATGCGGCTTTCCCTTAAATTTTTCTGGCTCGCAGCTTTTCTTTTTGCAGCCCAGACATGGGCCACCCCCTCCGCAAATCAGATTGAGTTCTTTGAAAAACATATTCGTCCTGCTCTGGCTGAGCACTGTTATGAATGTCACAACAGTGCAGGAAAAGCCAAAGGAGATCTGGCTCTGGACTGGAAAGGTGGGATTATAGAGGGGGGAGCCAGTGGAGACCTAATTGTTCCGGGCAAACCCGATCAGAGTCTTTTGATCCGTGTGATCACCTATGAAGAGAAGGACCTAAAAATGCCCAAGGGAGGTGCGCGGTTTTCACCTGAGTTAGTTCAGTACTTTGAAAAATGGATTGCCATGGGCGCCCCGGATCCAAGAATTAATAAACCCACTAAGGAACAAATTGCAAAAGCTACATCTTGGGAAACCATCCGTGAAAAGAGAAAGAAATGGTGGAGCTTCCAGCCAATACAAGCCTCCCCTCCACCCGAGGTAAAGGGTGATTGGGCCACGAGCAGCATAGACAAATTTATTCAAGCTAAATGGGAGGAACACTTTCTTCAACCTGCTCCAGACGCCAAGCCTGAGGATTTGATCCGCCGTCTATCCTTTGTCTTAACCGGCCTTCCTCCTACCCCAGTGGAGAGTACGGCATTTCTAAAAGCAGCTGCAAATAATCGAAACAATGCAATTAAGCAAGCCGTCGAACGACTGATCGCCTCACCCCATTTTGGGGAACGCTGGGCTCGGCATTGGATGGATTGGGTACGATACGCCGAGTCATTAGGCAGCGAGGGTGACCCGCGTATCCCTCATGCAGCTCAATATAGAAACTACCTGATTCGGGCTTTTAATCAGGATATCCCTTACAATCAGCTCCTGCGAGAACACATCGCCGGAGACCTACTGGCAAAACCCCGAATAAATGAGGCACTGGGCCTAAATGAATCGGCCATTGGTCCTGCTCATTATCGATTTTTCCTCCAAGGTTTTGCCCCAACCGATGCACTTGATGAATTAGTACGTACCTCAGAGGATCAGATCGATGTAGTTTCCAAGGCATTCCTTGGAATGACCGTCTCCTGTGCACGATGCCATAACCACAAATTTGATGCGATTAGTCAAAAGGATTATCACGCGTTTTACAGCATCATGACCAGTACGCGACCAGCAACAATCAATGTAGATTCTCCTGATCGCCAGAATTTGCACAAAACGCAAATGCAACAACTTAAAGAAAAGATTCGCTCAGTCCTCGCCAAAAAATGGCTTGAGGAAGCTGACAAGTTCTCAGATAGACTGATGCAACCTGATGACCGTTTGCAAAAGGCAATCAACAACGCCAAGGGTAAAGAAAACCCCCTACACGCCTGGCAGCAGCTCCACAAAACCCGGGGTAATGATTTCATTAAAGGCTGGAATCGACTTGCTAAGGATTTCAGTAGTAGTGCCAAGCGGCTGAACGAACAAAATAACCGACCCTATGCTCAACACTGGAAGTTTAATAAAGGTGGCGCATCAAAATGGATACAGAACGGCAACGGGTTAAATAAGAAAACTGCAAATCCTGGATCATTCCGCATTCTCCCCAAAGGCGAACAAATCGTGGAGGATATTCTTCCAGCGGGAATCTACTCTCACCTCCTTTCAGCTAAACACACTGGTTGGCTCGGATCACCGCGCTTTCGGATTGGGCCCAATGAATCTATTTGGGTTCGAGTGCGCGGCACGGAAAATGTAATGGCTCGGTATGTTGTACAAAACTATACCCGTAGCGGAACGGTCTACCCCACAACTCGACTCAATGACAATAAATGGCGATGGCAACAATGGAGCTTAAAATACTGGGAAGGCGATGACGCACACCTTGAAGTTACCACTGCCGGGGAACAGGCTGTTCTTACTTCTGGTGGAGCTAATTCTTGGTTTGGCGTAACTGAAGCATTGGTTCTAAAGCCCGGACAACCCAGCCCACGTGAAGAAGCCGCCCTAAACGTAAGCCCTCTATTTACAGTGGGTTCGCCAAAAAATACCGAAGTACTTTCCAATCAGTATGCGAGGGCATTACGTGAAAGCATCAATGTCTGGAAACAAAAAACAATGAATGATTTTCAAGCGAACTTTTTGGGATATTTCATCCGCGAAAATCTATTATCCAATACTTTAGCCAGTGCTCCAAAGGCAGCGAAACTCACAGCAGATTACCGAAAGCTGGAGGCTGAAATTTCATTACCTCAACGTGCCCCGGGCGTTGTAGAGGGAGATGCCCAGGATATGCCTCTTTACATCCGTGGCAGCCACAAACAACCGGGAGAAACCGTTCCTCGTCGCTTTCTGGAAGCTTTTGATCCCAAACCCTTTAACACAAAACAATCAGGCAGACTGGAGCTGTCCAATGCAATGTTACGGCCGGATAATCCACTCGTTGCACGCGTGATTGTAAACCGTATATGGCATCATATTTTTGGGCAGGGCTTAGTAGCTACGCCAGATAACTTTGGCAAGCTTGGCACAAAGCCCAGCCACTCCAAATTACTCGATCATCTTGCGACCCGATTCGTTAAGGAAGGTTGGTCCATCAAGCAACTCATCCGAGAGCTAACACTTACTCGAACCTTTCAGCTGAGTGCCGCAACGACTCCGACTATGCAGGAATCTGACCCGGATAATAAGCTCCTTGCCCGCGCGCACCTTCGCCGACTGGATGCCGAATCCATTCGTGATGCCATGCTCCAGACTAGCGGAGCTTTAGACCGAAATCCCTATGGTGGTTCCGACGCCTTTAATACAAACAGGCGCAGTATTTATGTACGCGTTATACGCAATAACCTGGACCCATTCCTTACTGCCTTTGACCAACCCGTCCCAGCTACAGTCAAAGGGCGTCGAGATAAGACCAATGTTCCCTCGCAATCTCTTACAATGATGAATTCACCATTTGTCGTTACACTTGCAGAGCGCTTAGCCAAACGCATCCAAAATAACGTAGCGCTTACGGATCAACAGGCACGAATTAAGCACCTCTTCCAACTTATCTTAAACCGGTTACCGACGATAACTGAATCAAACCGGGCCAAATCCTTTCTAAACACAACCGGAGACCACCAACAAGTAGCACAGGAAAAAATAAAAGCCATTAAGTCTCAAATCAAAGCGGTCAATTTCAAAATCGCCAGCCTCACGGAACCAACGCGCAAACGACTCCTGGATTCACGTAAAAAGAATAATTCCAAAACTACACCTATTGGCCCTAAACCTATCGCAGCTTGGAACTTTGCAAAAGGCACTAAAGATCAAATGGGCAAAATGGACCTCAGCCTTCAAGGTAAAGCAAAGATTCAAAACGGTACCCTCGTCCTAAATGGCCAAAATGCTTTTGCCCGGAGCAAACCAATCACCAAAAACATTACTTCCAAGACCCTTGAAGCATGGGTAGAGCTCAGCAAGCTTAACGAACGCGGTGGTGGCGTAATTAGCCTACAGACGCGTAGTGGCGTATTATTTGACGCGATTGTTTTTGGGGAACAACAAGCCGGCCACTGGATGGCCGGTAGTAACAATTTTAAGCGCACTAGAAGTTTTGGCGGGACTGAGGAAAAGGTAGCCACCAAAAGACCTGTACATGTAGCTATTGTGTACGCTTCTGATGGCACCATCACAGGTTATCGAGACGGAAAGCCTTATGGTCGTTCTTATAAAGCAGATATTCAGAACTTTATTGCCGGCGAATCTGAAATTGTAATTGGCTTACGCCATGGAACAAGTGCAGGCAAGAGCCGTATGCTCTCTGGGAAAATCCTCAAAGCACACTTATATGACCGCGCACTAAATGCCGAGGAAATCCTTGTATCAGGAAGCGATAACCCAAATTACATTTCTGAAAAGGAACTGCTCGCCAATTTGCATAAAAAACAGCGAGAAGAATTAGAAAAACTTAGCACGTCACTTAACAAGCTCAATGAGCAAATGAGAACCTTGGAAAAAGTCGGAGCAACTGCTCCGGATCCTTGGCGCGACCTCGCCCAAGCCATGTTCAATCTGAAAGAATTTATATATTTGCAATGAACACCTCTGCCTCTCTTACCCGTCGCGAAATGCTCGCACAATGTTCCACTGGTTTTGGACTGATGGCACTACAGGGATTGATGTCCTCACCGGCTTTTGGGGGCAAAACCAAAAAATCTCATTTTAGGCCCCGAGCAAAACACGTGATTCTTTGCTACATGTCCGGCGGAGCATCTCATGTAGACACGTTTGACCCCAAACCCAAACTCAAGGAAATGCACGGCAAGCCGATGCCCGTAAAAGTAGAACGCACCCAGTTCAACAACAACGGTAACATCATGGCCTCACCCTTTGAATTCAAGAAATACGGCCAAAGCGGACTGCCAGTAAGCAGTCTCTTCCCATATGTTGCAGAGAGCGCTGATGAACTGGCAGTCATCCGCTCTATCACCAGCAAGGTAAACGAACATGCCCAAGGCAATTATGCCTTCCATACCGGTTTTCCCTTTATGGGCCACCCAACCGCAGGAGCATGGGTCACCTATGGGCTTGGCACTGAAAACCAAAATCTTCCAGGCTTCGTAGTCTTACAGGCTGGGGGAGCACGGGTTCCCCATGGCGGTGTGGGCCTTTTTAGTAACGGTTATCTCCCGGCAGAAAATCAGGGTTCCATTATTGTGGGGGATAAACAACCAGCTGTACTCAATATTAAACCACGTGAAACAGATACAGCTCAAAGGTCACGACTCGACTTTATAAAAGGGCTCGATACTGATTTTGTAAACCGGATTGGTGGCGACACTGACGTAGAAGCAGCTGTGCGTAATTATGAAACCGCCTACCGGATGCAAACTGCGGTTCCAGAACTATGCGACCTAGGCAATGAATCTGATGCTACAAAAAAAATGTACGGCATGGATTCTCCCAATGGGGTGACACGTGCATATGGTCATCAAGCACTGCTTGCACGTCGGCTGGTCGAAAGAGGCGTGCGATTTGTGGAGCTTAGCTGCCTGCCTGAAAAAATGGGCGGAGGACAAGCCCCCAACCCTTGGGATCAACACGGAAATTTAAAAAATGGGCACGAAAATATGGCACGTCAGGTTGACCAACCCATCGGTGGATTACTAAAGGATCTAAAAAGTCGTGACCTCCTCAAGGAGACACTGGTAATTTGGGCTGGTGAATTTGGACGCACCCCTTTTTCTCAAGGACGTAACGGACGTGACCATAACCCCTATGGCTATAGTGTATGGCTAGCGGGAGGAGGCACTAAAGGTGGGGCGATTTATGGAGCAACTGATGAGCTCGGTTATCATGCAACCGAAAATAAATGTGATGTGTATGACCTCTGGGCAACCGTATTACACCTACTTGGAGTCGACCATGAAGAACTTACCTACCGCCACGGTGGACGGGATCTCCGCTTAACCGATGTGCACGGCAAGGTGATAAAGGAAGTTATTTCCTAGCGAACACTGTAAATACGGGAAAAGAATGTATCTTGCAAAAAGAGGTGAATAACGGGCATTATATTCCTTCAAACATAGGGACAGCATCATGACGATCAATCGACGTAAATTCCTAAAAGCAGGTGGAGCTACCATGGCACTGCCTTTTTTGCACTCGTTACCCGAAGCTATGGCTGCTACCCCAAATGCAGGCGAAAAACCGGACAAAAAACTGGTCATCATGTATATTCCAAATGGGATCGTGCGACGCTGTTTTTTTCCTGGAGAAGATATGGCCGAGCTACCCGCATTCATCGGTGGCTTTAATGCCGACAAGACCAAGGAACAGCGCCGATTCAGGAATGACCCCGGCATATATAACTTGGAATGGACGCCCACCATGGAACCTTTAAAGGCGCATGCCAAAGACATCACGATGGTCACCGGCTTGGATCGAACATTTAAAAATGGCCAAGACGTTCACGCCCAAGGAGCTTCTTGCTATTTGACCAGTCTCTCTCCCGCACAGGCAGCCGAACAGGGCATCAAGCATCCTAATGGTCGTAGTCTGGACCAGATCATAGGAGACAAGGTTGGCCATAAAACTGTTTTGAATACCTTGGAAATCAGCTGCAACGGATTCCGAGCCCCCAAGGAACCCATCGAGTTTGATAATATTTCGTGGTACGGACCGGGCAAAATCGCACCCTCGATTAGAGATCCCAGAAAGTTATATGACAGGTTGTTTTCCAAGGATAGTTTTCGGGCCCACATATCTGATGTTTCGGATTTGGTTTTAGCGGATGCCAAATCTCTTTCAAAGAAATTGTCCAGTGAAGACAGATCGACCATGGATGAATTCATGACCATGATCCGCAATGTTGAAGTGCGTATGGCCAAGCTTGAAAAGCTGCTCTCAGATGCGGACGTTACCGTACCCAAAGAAGAAATTCTACCACGCGGTGAGTACATACGCTTACAAGCTGACCTCATGCTGCTCGCTTTCCAAATGGGCATCACCAATGTTTCCACTTTCATGATTGGCCCAGAACGCTGGGATGCCACCTTGATGTATGAGGGGGTGTTTGACAAACCGGTCCAACACCACAACATGACTCACAATCAAAAAGGCAAAGGGTATCTTGAACTTGCGAAGATCGACCTATTCCACATGCAGCAGTATGCTTATATGATCAAGCGCATGAAAGAAATCAAGGAATCTGATGGAACCACCATGCTTGAAAATTCCATGATTACTTATGGAGCTGCCCTAGGAGATGGTTCAACTCATCAGTACTATGATTTACCAATGATCGTAGCCGGCGGAGCACAGGGCCAAATCAAGCAAGGCCGATTCATTAAGATGAAAAGCGGCACGCTCAACTCCAACCTCTGGCTTACGTTGGCAAAGCTTATGGGGCTGGAAATAGAATCCTACGCCGATAGTCATGGAGTCATCTCTGATCTCTGGACTTAATTCAACCATGCCGCTTCACCGGTTTTTCAGAATTTCTGCGATACTTCTTGCAGTTATGATTTCCCTCGCAACCGAGGGAGCCGATTTGTTCAAAACTATAGTAAAGCCATTTATTTCAAACCACTGTGTAAAATGCCATGGGGGTGAAAAAGTAAAGGGCAAGATAAACCTCAAAGAGATTAGCGCCCATGAGGAACTAATGGAAAATCCTGAATTAATTAGAGACCTTATTGGAGTTTTGGACGCAGGTGACATGCCTCCTGAAGATGAACTTCAGCCTGACCCCAAAGAACGCAATGCCCTCCTCGCCACACTCAAGACGCTCCTTCAATCCGCCACACGTGGTAAAAGGTCCAAATACAATTCACCGCAACGGCTTAATCGATTTCAATATAATAATACAGTACGAGACCTATTTGCTCTCAACCGAAATGTTTTTGCTCTTCCGGAGAAGCTGATGACGCGAGAAACCATTTACCTGAATGACCCAAAGGTACCTGAAAGTGTTAAAGTACGTTCTTTAGCAATGAACCCAGCTGAGGGGTTAAAGGATGTAAAGCCATTTCCCCAAGACCTTAGGGCTTCCCATGGTTTTGATAACCAGGCAAATCAACTAACTCTTTCCCCGTTGCTCTTGGATGCATTCTTGCGGCTTAGTGTTTCGATAGTAGAAAGCCCGGATTTTAATGAGAATACTGTGGGAATTTGGAATGCTTTTTTTAAAGCTCCTGATAACGAAGTTGATATCCAAACTGAAACCCAGAAGCGAATTAAAACTTTTCTGAGCACGGCGTTCCGAGGGCCTGTAGAACCTTCCGTTTTGGATCGGTATACCGTATATGCCTTAGACAAAATAGAAAATAAATTACCCTATACTGAGGCTATGAAGAAAGTCGCCTCTGCCGCGTTATCATCGCCGCTCTTTCTCTATCGACACTCTTCGGGCGACAAGAATCTTAATTTAGCTTCCAACCTTTCCTATTTCTTATGGGCTAGCACACCGGATGAAGCATTGCTCAATCTAGCAAAATCAGGAGATCTAATTAAACCCGAAATACTCAATAAAAGTATTCAGCGGATGCTTACGGACCCCAAGATAGAACGTTTTCTAGATGCCTTCCCGGCACAGTGGATGCAGTTGCAAAATATACTCGCAGCGACACCAGACCCCCAAAAACACCGCTTCTTTACCTTGGACAAAAACCACCCTGCCAGCCTACAAATGGTTTGCGAACCACTACTACTCTTTGATGCCGTCTTCGTCGAAAACCGACCCATTATTGAACTCATCAAACCAAATTTCAGCTATCAAAGCGATTTTCTAAAAGACTGGTACACCACCGAACTTAAAGCTCCTAAATTGGATATCTCCACACTGGTAAAAGAAAACCGTAAACTTGAAGAGCGTAAGCAAAGTTTGGAGACTTTAATTAAAACTACCGAAGCCGACCTTGCTAAACTGATCGATCCAATCCGTCAAAAAATTCTTGAAGAGAGAAAGAAAAAAATAAACGACCTGAAACCGGTTGATCTTAAGCCCTATGCTGCATGGGAATTCGATGGGAACCTGAGAAGTTCAGTTGGAAATTTCCCACTAAAGGCTAACGGAAAAGTCTCCTTTAAGGATGGTATGGTCGTTATAAACCGCTCTTTTCTTCAAAGCTCAAATCTCCCCATCGATTTGAAAGCCAAAACCCTCGAGGTATGGTGCATGATTCCAAATGTGGATCAAGTCGGTGGTGGCGTTATGGGCACTCAAGGTCCCGGGGATTTCTTTGACACCATTGTGCTAGGGGAACGTAAACGCAGACACTGGATCTCTGGCAGCAATGGGTTTAGTCGTACATTAGATTTTCCCGAGTCAACGCCAGAAACTGCAATCAACCAACTAATCCATTTGGTAATGGTATATCAAGAAGACGGCACAACCCTCCTCTATCGCAACGGCACCCCATATGGTAAACCTTTCAAGCGAAGTCGTGCGACTTTCCCCAAAGACAGGACCTCTGTCATTTTTGGCTTACGACATCTACCTCCCGGAGGAAACAAATACCTAAATGTAACTATCGACAAAGCACGCCTATACAATAGGGCGCTAACAGCTGAAGAAGTTGTCGCCTCAGCCTCGGGTAAAAATCTATTCGTCTCAGAAACCGACACATTAAAAGCCATGACTGACCAACAGGAGAAGGAAATGGTGGCAATGAAAGAAACTTTAAGCCAAGCCAATGAAGCACATAAGAAGCTACCCAAGAAAAATGACATTGGTAAAATACAACAGGCTCACCGACAACGTTTCGATAATGACATTAGTAAAAAACTTCGCTCACCTAGTTTCAGTCGACTATCAATAAAAGATCCACGATATGGAGGCATTATTACAAATGCAGCCATGTTAAGCATGAATAATGGCACAAAAAGAACTCATCCTATTGCACGAGGTGCATGGATTATTGAGGTTATTTTCAACAACCCCCCACCTCCCCCGCCCAATGACATACCCCCCCTGAATGAAAACGATGGACCGAAGAACCTCACAATCCGGGAAAAATTTGCCAAACATCGTGAAAATCCTGACTGTGCAGGCTGTCATTCTAAACTCGACCCTCTTGGTTTTGCCCTGGAAAACTTTGATATCACCGGTCGCTGGCGCGATAAATATAATAACGGCAGAAAAGTAGATGCCAGTGGTATTCTGCTGCGCAAATATGAGTTCAGTGATATCGTTAAATTCAAGGACTCTCTGGTACAAGAAGATAAGCGATTTGCTAAAGCTTTCACTTCGCACCTTCTAAGGTATGCATTAGCACGTGAACTTCTACCTCAAGATACACTAACCGTTGAATCCATAGTAAATGATACACAAAAAGAAGACTATCGCCTGAAATCTCTAATTCAAAAGGTCATTCTTAGTGATGCGTTTCTGCAAACACAGTAAAGACCAAACAAATCTAAATCTCATAATTTATTGTCCCTTTTCCGTTGGCTTCCATAAGTCGCTGGAGTATTTTTTGACCGAACCATGAAATGTTTTGTTACCACTTTATTGCTCTGCCTAGGGTTTATTCTCGAAGCCCAATCCGTTTCAGATTCTGCCACGCCTGTACGGAATATTTCAGCGCCGAAAGATTTCCGAGTGGAGCTACTCTACTCCGTGCCGAAGCCCCAACAAGGGTCTTGGGTGGCGATGTGCAATGATGACAAAGGGCGAATCATTGTAAGCGACCAGTTTGGAGGATTGTATCGATTCACACCGCCGGCTCCGGGTAAAAAATTAAAATCAGAGGACATTGAACCTATTCCAGCAAAAATTCGTGCCGCTAACGGGTTGCTCTGGGCAAATGGTGGACTCTACGTAGCGGTGAACGATTACGAACGTAAGTTTCCCAGCGGCTTATATCGAGTAACTGATTCAAATGGGGATGACAAGTTGGACAAGGTGATGTTGCTACGCGAGATGTTTGCGCGAGGTGATCACGGAGTACACGCCATTTTGTCTGGCCCGAACGATTCCCTTTACCTTATTACCGGAAATAACACCACGCCGCTTAAGACACAGACTTCACGTGTCCCATTGCATTGGGGCGAAGATCATCTGTTACCACGTATGCCTGATGGGCGTGGTCATAACCGCGATCGACTTGCTCCTGGCGGCATCATTTATAAAATTTCTTCAGATGGCAAACAGTGGGAAATTGTCTCCTCAGGTTACCGCAATATTTATGATGGGGGGATAAATGCTGATGGTGAGTTATTCACTTACGACGCTGACATGGAATATGACTTCAACACCTCATGGTATCGCCCCACGCGCATCAACCACGTTACCAGTGGCAGTATGTATGGCTGGCGAAATGGCACGGGAAAGCGACCGGAGTTTTATCCTGACACACTACCAGCAACGGTGAATATCGGCCCGGGATCACCGACAGGTACCGTTTTCGGCTATGGCGCAAAATTTCCGGCCAAGTATCAAAATGCCCTTTTCATTCTTGACTGGAGTTGGGGTAAGATTCATGCAGTCCACTTGGAACCTGTTGGCTCCAGCTACACAGGAACAAAAGAAACTTTCATTACCGGCAGCCCATTACCGGTAACGGACATTATTATTCACCCCAAAGATGGTGCAATGTATTTTACCACTGGTGGGCGCAAGGTGCAGTCCGGTGTGTATAGGGTGACCTATAACGGCAAAGAATCGACCGCGGACGCAGTGAAACGAACCTCAGGCCACGATCGCAACCTTAGACGTAAGCTAGAGCGTTTTCATGGCAAGCAACATAAGGACGCAGTGAACGAATCTTGGGCGCATTTGAACCACACTGACCGTTTCATACGCTGGGCTGCAATGACAGCGGTGATGCATCAGCCAGTTGCCCAGTGGCAGGAACGTGCGTTGACCGAAAAAAATCACAACAAGCGTGTATTGGCGCTGCTCGCGTTGTGCAAGGTAATAGGAGTCGACCCGAAAAATGCCACGGCAGAAGAACCAGCTTCTAAAGTTGATCCCGCACCGAGTGCGTCAATTTTCAAATCGCTCGGACAAGTCGATTGGTCAAAGCTTACGCACGCTGGCAAGCTCACGCTGGTGCGCACGTATCAGATCGCTCTCATCAGGCTGGGCGAAACTAATGCCGAGACGAAGAGCCGTATCATAAAGCATCTTGATCCAAATTTCCCCGCGTCAAACTTCGAGCAGAACTGGCTATTGTGTGAAACACTTGCCTATCTGCAAGCACCAAGCACAGCAGCCAAGGGCATCAAACTTTTGCAGAAGGCGGCCACGCAGGAAGAGCAAATCGAGTATGCTCGCTCGCTACGCATGCTGAAAGCGGGCTGGACTCTCAAGCTTCGCACGGCCTATTTCGAATGGTTCCTGAAGGCAGCCAACTATCGCGGTGGCGCAAGTTTTAGTAAATTTATAGAATTTATCCGACGTGATGCCGAGGCCAGCTTGGATGACCAAAGCCGCAATCAATTGAAAAAACTTCTCGCTAAAAAACCGGAACAGAAATCTCCTTTCGAAGTTATGGCTCAAGCTATGATTGGTCGTAATTTTGTAAAGGAATGGAAATTGGAGGAACTCAGCTCAGCAGCCAAAACCAAGTTAAAGGAACGGAACTTTGAACGAGGGCGCAAGATGTTTGCTGCAGGTGGCTGCTTTGCTTGCCACCGATTTGCCAATGAGGGCGGCATGACCGGACCTGATTTAACAGGCTCCGGCGGGCGTTATTCCGCTCATGATTTACTGGAACAAATCATTCATCCCAGTAAAGAAATCAATGAACAATTCGTACCGGTTAACGTAAAGATGAAAAGTGGTGAGACCGTTACGGGTGTAGTTGTCAACATGAATGGTGACCGGGTAACGGTGAAT
Source organism: uncultured Verrucomicrobiota bacterium (assembly GCA_902551155.1). Classification (GTDB taxonomy): domain Bacteria; phylum Verrucomicrobiota; class Verrucomicrobiia; order Limisphaerales; family UBA1100; genus UBA1100. Next base: position 29,507 of record CACDBG010000011.1, read on the forward strand.
ACCGACATGTTTAACCCTAATCAACGTGTTAATGTTAAACGGCAAGAAGTCGAGAGTATTGAGCCTTCAAAAGTTTCCCCCATGCCACCGGGACTACTGAACCTAATGCAGGAAGATGAAGTCATGGATTTACTTGCCTATATTCTAAGCAGTGGAAACCCCAATCACTCGTTATTTAAATAAAATCTTAACTCTATTACTATTGTGAAAAAAATTCTCACCTTACTACCAGTAATTCTACTGACCACATGGCTGGGGTGCGGCGGCAAGCAAGAGGTCCGTAAACCTACTATCGCCTACACTCCACTCACACTTTCCAACCCGTTCTTCAAAGTGATAGGAGAACACATCAAAGCTGAAGCTGAAAAAAACGGCTATGAAACATTGATGGTCGATCCAGATATGGACGTAAAAAAACAATCTGACCAAATCGATGATTTCATCGCAAAAAATGTAACTGCCATTATTCTGGTCCCCTGTGATCGTCTATCGGTGGGGCCCGCCGTGCAGGCTGCCAATAAAGCGGGTATTCCCGTTTTTACAGTGGATGCAAAGTGTGCCGCCCAAGGGGCGAAGATCGAAGGTCACGTTGGCACCGACAACTTCCAAGGAGGGGAGCTCGCCGGGAAAGCCATGATTAATGCCCTGGGGGAAAAAGGGGGCAAAGTGCTTATTCTCGATTTTAAAAAAGCCAACTCCTGTGTGTTACGCGTAGCTGGTTTTAAAAAGATAATCGATGCCCACAACAAGAAAGCCGAAGGGAAAATTGAAGTCGTTTCTGAACTAGATGGAAATGGAGATCGTACCAAAGGCTATCAATCCACCGCCGATGCCCTGCAAGCACATGAAGATCTGGATGCAATCTTCGCCATCAACGATCCCTCTGCCCTCGGAGCCTATACCGCAGTAAAGGAAGCAAAACGTGAAAACAAAATTAAAATCATCGGGTTTGATGGTCAACTCGATGGCAAACAAGCCATCAAGGATGGTAAAATATATGCCGACCCTATTCAACACCCCGATAAAATGGGTAAACAAATTGTTCAACTCATCGTCAAATACCAAGCAGGTGAAAGCTTTGATCCCGAGACGCTTATCCCTGCCACCCTCTACACCAAAACTGAGGCCGATCAGGATCCTGAACTGAAATAATTCATGGCGGATGCCGCCCAAAAGCCGTTGCTCAAAATGCACGGCATCAGCAAAGCCTTTCCCGGCGTCCAGGCACTGAATAAGGTGGCCCTTACACTATTCGGTGGCGAAGTACTGGCTCTGCTCGGTGAAAACGGGGCCGGTAAAAGTACCCTGATTAAAATTCTCGGAGGAGCGCAGCAGCAGGATAAGGGAACCATTGAAATTAATGGGAATTCAGTGCAACTAAACAACCCCCAAAGCTCTCAAGCTGAGGGCATTGGAATCATCTATCAGGAGTTTAACTTAGTACCCGGTTTAACGGCCCGAGAGAATATTTTTCTCGGGCAGGAACCTTCCAGTGTTTGCTTTATTCCACGAGTGCAAGAGGAAGAAAAGTCTCGAGAATTGTTCGCACGAATCGGGGTGGAAATTAATCCTAACACACTTTGCTCTGAGCTCACTGTGGCTCAGCAGCAAGTTGTCGAGATTGCCAAAGCACTAGCACAAGATGCAAAGATCATTGTGATGGATGAACCTACAGCTGCACTCACCCAGCGCGAAGTGCAAGGACTGTTGAAGATCGTCCGGGAATTACGCATACAAGGTATTGGAATCATCTACATCAGTCATCGACTTGATGAAATTGATGCCATTGCTGACCGGGTAACTGTCTTACGTGATGGCGAACATATAGCCACTCGGGATAAACCCAAACTACACCGTAGTGAAATGATTGAACTAATGGTAGGTCGTAGCCTGGACAAGGAATTCCCATCACGGGAATGCATTCCCGGTCCGGCACGTTTAACTGTAAGGAATCTCATGCGAAGCAATACGGTGCGTAATGTCACATTTAAATTACACGCTGGAGAAATCGTTGGGCTTACTGGATTGGTCGGAGCGGGCCGCACAGAAACAGCACGCATGATCTTTGGGGCGGACCCTAAAGATAGTGGGGTTATTGAACTGGACGAAAAGCGTATTTATGCCAACTCTCCACGTGATGCCATTAGGCAAGGAATCTGCCTGCTTACTGAGGATCGCAAGTCGCAGGGATTGGTGCTCGGGCAAACGGTTCAGGAAAACTTTGGCCTCCCTAATCTGAAACAATTTACCCAAACAGGCCTCATCAATCGCTCTAAGGAAAGGGATGCTTTCGCTAAATTCGTGAATCAGATTCCGATCAAAATTGCTGATCATAAGCAATCGGCCCAGACTCTCTCTGGAGGCAATCAACAAAAAGTCGTTCTGGCCAAGTGGCTTCAACGTAATGCGGAAGTCATTATTTTCGATGAACCCACGCGTGGTATTGATGTGGGAGCCAAATATGAAATCTACCAGCTCATTCATCAACTTGCCGATGAGGGCAAGGCTATCCTCATGATTAGCTCTGAACTTCCTGAAATTCTCGGAATGAGCGATCGTATTCTGGTAATGAATGAGGGCAAAATAACCGGTGAGATAACCGAGGTTTCTTCAGCCACTCAGGAAGACATTATGAAACTGGCAACCCAACGGGAAGAAATAGCGGCATGAAATCAAAGTTGGATGCCAGAAAGCTATTGTCGAAGTACGGCAATGTCCTCGTACTCCTCCTTCTTTGCGCCTTCATCAGCATAATAACTCTGGAAGAACAATCCCCCCGTAGCCCTGCAGCCGCTAAACAACTGGCTAAAAATATAGCACGATCCAACTCTAAGGGCGCCAACGTGATCGTGTTGGTGCGTAGGGGAAAAGATCAGCAGGAGTTTGCAGACACACTGAAAGACGCGCTCACTAACACAGGACTCAATGTTTCTGAGTCCATCGTTGGAACCCCAAGGGATGCCAGAATCGCTCTGAAAAAACAAACTACAACGATTGCAGCCATTGCTGCTGATAACCACATGGCCACATTCTGTGCAGATCAATTACCTAACCTCGGTAAAACAATCACTGCCTTAAGTAAGACAACCGTTTTTCAACCTCAAAAACACAAGTGGCCCAATTTTTTAAAAAAAGAAAACCTGCTAAATGTACTCAAGCAAATTTCAGTCGTAGCCATTATTGCCATTGGCATGACCATGGTGATCATCACTGCAGGCATTGACTTATCAGTAGGCAGCTTAATTGCTTTCAGCGGCGTCATCACCGCTCTATCCATCCAGCAACTCTCTGGCAACGCTGATCCTGCCATCGGGCACCTCTTATTAGGCAGTGCTGCAGGGATTCTTGTTTGCGCAATTATTGGGATGGGCACCGGCAGCCTAGTTACACTTTTTAACATTCCTGCTTTTATCGTAACACTGGGAGTCATGTTTATTGCTAAAGGATTGGCATTTATCTTTTCCCAATCAGCACCCGTACCGGTTGGCAATGAAAGCTTCGCCTGGCTAGGAAGAGGTTCTGACCTGATGGGACTCCCCAATTCGGTTGTGCTTATGCTTGTGCTATACGGCATTGCCCACGTGGTCATGACTCACACCTCAATCGGCCGTTACATCTACGCAGTAGGCGGCAATCCCGAAGCGGCGCGGCTATCGGGAGTCCCTGTAAAATGGGTGCTGGTTTTCGTTTATACCTTGTGCGGACTGCTGGCTGGTTTGGGTGGAGTCATGGAAGCTTCTCTACACATAACAGGTGACCCCAAGTCCGGAACCTTGGTCGAACTACAGGTAATTGCAGCAGTAGTGGTTGGAGGCACCAGTCTAGCCGGTGGTCATGGGAAAATATTCGGCACGCTGGTAGGAGCACTGATTATCGGTGTTATCCGAAACGGAATGAACCTGACTGGAGTAGAGGCTCACATGCAAAGTGTTGTCTACGGCGTTGTAATTCTAATCGCAGTGATGGTCGATCAGCTCAAAAACCGAGCCCAAAAGAGCAACTAAGCCAATTCTCCGTGCATCACGGTAACGGCTTGGCCAAATAACTTAACCCGATCACCCATATATTTAACTTTTACCTTGCCCCCCCCGGCGCGATGCCTGAAAACCAATCATTTCTTTTTTGCCCAACTTCTCTGCCCAGTAGGGTGCTAACGCACAATGAGCTGACCCAGTTACAGGGTCTTCTTGGACACCGGTAGCCGGAGCAAAAAAACGCGACAAAAAATCATATTCCGGAATATCGGACTGGACGGTGACTATAAACCCGCGAACGGGAAGCCTGCTCAATCCCACATAATCCGGATTCAGCTCACTTAGTTCTCCGAAATCGTTCAACTCAATCAATAAGTCAAAGCGGCTTTGACCAACATACTTTGGAACAATTCCAATGAGGTCGGATAACTCCAATGGCGGTTCTGCAGGAACTACAGGCGTCGAAGGAAAATCCAATTCAACCCAACCATTCAGTAGTTTTGCTGTTAGTAATCCACTGCGGGTGTGAAAACGCACAGTGTCACTTCGCTCCAAGCACCCACTATTCCAGAGTACATGCGCACTAGCCAGCGTAGCATGCCCACATAAATCCACTTCGGTAGTGGGAGTAAACCAACGAAGTCCAAAGCCCTTACTTTGCGGCAAAATAAAAGCTGTCTCTGAGAGATTCATCTCAGCGGCAACTGACTGCATCCATTCCACCTCTGCCTCCTCTTCGAGCAAACAGACTGCCGCAGGATTACCAGTAAAAGCTTTGGCTGCGAATGCGTCGATCTGATAAAATGGAATCCCCAATTAAAACTCCTTTATACTATTCTGATTTTGGAAATGGGTCGGATTCAGACTTTTCATCGACTTTAGTTTTCCGATTGGCACGTAGCGCGTCAATCTCTTTAGCAACCGTATCAACCTCAGTCTTTGTGGCCTGAATCCCAAAAGTAATTGAAAAACTTCGCGATTGATCAGGATCCAATTTACTTACTCTTCCCTTGGCGCGTTCCCATTTCCGGTTGTGTGGGAAACTCGTACCGGGCTCGAGACCGGTGACGTATCCGTCGGTTTTTGCAACGGTGTTTTTCCATTGAGTAAGATACGGCAACTCCTTTAGTGACCAATTCATGGATACTGCACGATTACCTTTGGCGTTTTGTAATTGGATGGTTGTTCGGCCGGATTTATCTGCATAAGGAAAGATTTGATAAACCTCCTCCACAAACCCTGATTTGGGTGCGGCATAGGTGTCCCACTGGCTTACTGCCTTGGCCGCATGATCGTTAAACGGCGCCACACGCTCAGCAGCCGCCACCAACTTGGCCCCTTTTTGTAGTAAAGGCGAACCGTAGTTGGCGTGGTAGATAAGCATAAACTCCTGCGGCTCGGAACCGCGGTTAGTCAGGGTATCACTAATGGTAAAACTATTAGAACCGGGCTCGGTGCTGATCTCTGTCCAAAGCTCCAGTTTTGGCCCAAAGAATACTCGCTCATCGACACGACCACGAACACGAATGGTATGTGGAGCTTTTTCATCAACCGTTACTATGACTTCACTGGCGGGGATATTGGATATCTTACCGTGCAGTGTAAGATCCATCTCCCCCTTGGCGCCGGTATTGGTAATAAATTCGTCCTTACCCGGATGACCTGCATATTCAAGCCCGCAACGAGCCAGCCATTCATTGAACCCTTCAATCCAACCCAGTCCCCCGCGACTCTCAAGATTGATGAACTTGGGATGCACCACTTCCTTAATTGGCGAATCCCAGCCCAGACGCACATCACCGAGGTTCACATCAAGAATTCCCATACCACGAGTGGGAATCACACGAAATTGAAGCGTTCCGTTATCCACCTCAATAATCTCAACTCCATCTTGTTTGCCACCGCGCAAAGTGTGTTTCTCGACCTTCCATTGCGCATCACCTTTATAACTTTGCAGATCACTTGCTTGCAGCCCATATTTATCTTCATTGAGGCTTTGATTGGAATCGGTAAGAACTTTTTCAGATGCGGTAGGCGGTGCGGCAGGAGAACAACCGATTGCGGCAATAAATGCCACCGAAAGTATTGAGAAAATAAAAACTGGGGTACGCATAAACCAATGACGCCGCACAGAACGCTCCTCGGCAAGCAAATTACTCGTAGCGCAGTGCCTCAGCAGGATCCAGTTGTGCTGCGCGACGTGCTGGTAATACCCCCGCCAAAGCGCCAACGGCAGCTGCCGCAATCATCATCAAGGGTAATACCCACCATGGAGTAACAAATAGATCAGATACCCCAAGAATATGGCCCCAATTACCTCCCGGCACATACGGCAATCCTTGTGAGGCATAAATGTTTCCAATGATGCAGAGAAATTTTCCAAACAAATATCCAATTAAACCTCCAATGAGTCCAATGGCTCCAGCTTCAGCAGCAAACATAGCTGCGACATAGCCTCGTGTCGCACCGATAGCCTGTAATACCCCTATTTCCCGTTTGCGTTCACTGACCGCCATGAAAAGCGTGTTAACAATCGAGAAAAAAGCCACCACTCCGGCAATCATCACGAAGACCGTTAAAATTGCTGAAAGAGCCCCAAATAAACCATGAATAAAACCGATTACATCTTCCAAGGTGGTCGCCTTCATCCCCATTTTCTTTATTTCCCTTTTAATCCTCGGAATTTCCTTTGGATCACTGACCCTCACCAAGCCTTCTATACCAAACTTGCCGTCCTTGCCTCTTCGATAAAGATCCGGATTACGTAGAAATACTCTTCCCATCTCGGCAATTAAATCAGGCGGAAGATATATCATGTTGGTCAGTAGCCCCTTTTTGGAAACGCCAACCACTTTGGCCTCAAATTCCTTGGCATTGCCCGGCTTGGTCGTGAGTGCCTGAATCTCCGAGGAGTTAGCCAAATCGCGTAACATGACGAGCGTCGTAACCATCGCCAACTCAGGATCCTCTGGCGGATTACGCATCAGAAAAGCTATATCCCTTATTTTATCCAAGAACTTTAAATCCATCTGCCCGCCACCAGCCATGGCAATGTAGGCATCCTCTTGGATTCGGATGTTAACCGTTTGCCCAATGAGTTGACTGGGCTCGGTATAGCCCAAGGCAACGAGATAGGCCTCTGAAACGATGCATTCACGCGCCTGTTCACTGGTAAAATCACTTCCATAAGCCAACATATCCGGACCAGCCATAATCCATGGCCGAACAATAGCATCAAACTGACGGTCATCGCCCACTACCTGCATGGATTTAGGCATAACCCAAATCTCGGGTTGCACCTCTTCTACCCCATCAATTTTCTTCAGTTCATCAATGGTTTCGTGGGGAATATGCCTGAACTCAAATGCACCAGGTATTTCCTCCTTATTCTCTTCAGTCACTTGTTGCGGAGGTTCACCTAGTCCACCAAACATCCCCCTGGCCATTTTTTCCGGAGCTCCACCTTTTTTAAGCCGCACCTTGATCATGTGCTCATCCCAAACGGCCCGAATTTGTTGATCAAGAAAGACCGATAATCCGTTGGAAAGAGAAAGAATTAAAACGACCAGAAAAGAACCAATAATCACCCCGGTCATAGTAAGCAGTGCCCGAAGCTTCTTGCGGAACAAGTTCAAGAATACATCAAACAGCAAATCGCGAAGTCCGGATGGTGACAGGAGTTTCATAGCTTAATTATTTTAACTCACTTGTGTTAACCAATTCCACTACGCAACCTGCATCCTCGAAACGATTTTTTAACTCCTCAGCCTTTTCACGCTCAACCTCGTCTAAAACAATAAATGGCAAATCATTTAAAATAACCGAGATATCGAAAAGCCCAAGATCAGGTCGAACTTCATGAATAATATCAATTGCCTTAGCCTGACAAAAACCAGTTTCTAATATGACAACCTTTACTGAAGTAGACTGAGTTATTTCAACAAGCTCCTGATCTTGTGCCATATCAATTTCAGGTTCTATAACAGGAGGTACTATTAATTCTTCTGAGGCAACGGTCTTCTGTTGGAGTTTACCTCCACCTAAACGGAACTGAACCTCTGTCTGGTTAGCCAATTCGGGGTTATGGGTAACTAATACCACGGTGATGTCCTGATCCTTATTCAGGTTAAGTAAAATCTCTGTGACGGCCGCACCGGTTTTCTCATCCAGATTGCCGGTCGGTTCATCAGCCAAAAGTAGCTTAGGGCGATTGGCCAAGGCCCGGGCAATTGCCACCCGTTGACGTTCCCCTCCCGACAACTGTTGAGGCCGGTGATCTCCGCGATGCCCCAAACCCACCAATTCAATAAGTTCATTAGCTCGTTCCCTGCGTTCGGTTCGACTGACCTGCGCAAGCTTTAAGGGTACCTCCACATTTTCAATAGCCGTTAAGTGACTTAGTAAAAAGAAATCCTGAAAAACAAATCCTACCGTACTTCGGCGGTATGCTGCCAAGTCCGGAGGAGTCATCCCGTTAAGTTCCTGGTCATACACCGATATCGATCCAGAAGACGGAGTATCGAGCCCACCCAGAAGTGCCATCAGAGTTGATTTACCGGAACCACTGGGGCCTATCACCGCAGCCAACCTACCGCGCTCAAGAGAAACAGTCAGCCCATCCAAAGCGCGTACTTCTTCATCTCCCACGTGAAAGACACGCGTTAAATCCTGTGCTTCAATAGCAGACATGTGGAGCCGGATACGTTGCCCTAGAAGAGGGGGTTACGGCGAGTTCAAAAATTACAAACCCAATCTGATATAAATTATCACTGAAAACGCGATTACTTCGTGATGTTGCTGTGGATGTCGCAGTTAGGTAATTCTTTCTGTAACTCATCAATCTGAGCTTTGGTGAGTGAAGGGTTGTTACTCAGATCCAGCGCCCCCAGCTGCGTGAGCTTCTCCAGACCCTTCACTGAGGTCAGCTGTTTGTCATCGAGCTGTAGCATCGTTACATTCTCCAAATCCGCCTCAGTAAGTTCACCTGTGGGTTTCTTGAGTTCCTCTCGGATTACTTTTTCTATCTTTGCTTGATTCGGATCTGTGAGGTCAAAACCAGAATTAGGAGGTGCAGCAGGAATGCTTACAGAAGGTGTAGGTTTAACAACAGGCGGTCGTGAGGAGGTCCCAAATGCGATGAACCCAACTACAACAAGGCCTACAAAGAAGAGCAATCCAGCTAACCCCAGTACGATACCTCCGATAATAAGGCCATTACCCTCGGATCCCTCACGCATATCTAATTTCAACACGAGGGACGGGTTTTGACTAGAGATAACTCCCCAAAAAGTAGCCCTCAAGGAGTTTCACAGGGCAAAGCGCCGGCTGCGTCGCCTAATGCAAAAAGATGAATTCTTTCACGTTAAGTAAACCGTGACATAGATCGCTCCACGCTTTCTCTCCGGGCTGAGCTTCTTTATGGGCCTTAGCCTGTGTTGCCAGAAATGTCTGCGCTGCAAGCGCCTCCTCCTTATCTGGTAATCGGCCAAAGGCCAATTGATAGGCAATATTCACGCGTTGGTTATCACCATTACCCATGCCCAGAATCCGCTTGGCCCAAAGCTTGGATTGCTCCACCACAAAGGGGTCATTCATCATGATCAACGACTGGGCCGGCACATTGGATGTTGTGCGACGACCGAAAGTTGAGAGAGGCTGAGGCATATCAAAAGCCAACATCATGGGCGAAAGAAAATTGCGGCGTACCTCTTGGTAAATCGTACGTCGCCCTGCTCCATCCAGAGGGCCTGATCGTCCCGGCCTTCCGCGGCCTTCCATGAAGGTGGTCAAATGTACTGCCACCGGTGCCCCATACATTTTCTTATCCAACCTACCGGACACTGCGAGAATAGCATCACGAATGGCCTCTCCCTGCAGACGACGTACCGGCATACGGTGAAGAAGTATATTAGTCGGATCCTTGGCTTCACTAACTGCATTAACTGGCTTACTACTCATCTGGTAGGTTTGAGACAGTATTACTTCACGTATCAGCTGCTTGGTGGACCATTTCTTTTCAATAAGCCGGTTGGCCAGCCAATCCAGCAGCTGCGGATGCGAAGGTTTTTCTCCCAAAACACCAAAGTTATCGGTGCTGGGCACAATGCCTCGTCCAAAAAGATGATGCCATATCCGGTTCACATATACTCGCGCCGTTAAAGGGTTCCTGGGATCGGCAATGTGGCGGGCTAATTCCAACCGGCCTGTTCCTTCGACAGATGCCTTATTCTCTCCGGCAATGGCCGTGAGATATCCTCGTTGAATTTCTTTTCCAGGATTTTTATGACTGCCTCGAATGAAAAGGTTTTCGTTGCGACCGGAACCCTCCAGCATTACCGGAACCACTGCAGGTCGGGCAATGGATCCAGCCAGTTTATTGTACTCAGCCAAAAGCTTGGGAGCACCTCCTTCGGTTACCTTGATTGGTTCCGGCAATTTTGGAACCAGAATCGATGGAGGCCGATTGTTATCTGATAGCCAAAGTTGCTGCACCGCACCATAGGCATCAGGCCCTGATCCTTTCCCTCCGGGATCACTACTGGAGAGATCGACAATTTCGAAGTAACAATCGTGGCCTTTCCACATACCCAGATTAAAGGTGACCCAATGAGGCTTATCATTTTTGATATGACGGGTCAGGCTGCCGTAAATTGGATTACGAATGACTTTGAAATTATCCACCACCACGTTAAACCGAACATCAGTGCCCAAGGCCAGGATATGGATGAAATTTTGCGCAATGGTAAAAGTAGGTGAACGCAAGGTACCCTGAAACTTCCGACTCACGAGAGCGCCGTGCAACCAGTCGGCTAGCACCGGACGAACAGATTGACCTTCAATGGTAAAGTCACCTGAAGCGGTAAATGCATCATGCCACGCTGTGCCATCAGCAAACCAATCCTTGCCCTTGGTTTGGCGAATATCAGTAATCAAAGTGTAGCCATCGGTTTTAACTTCAGAATTTACGATAGGCTGAGTCTTAATGGAATCACCCAGTACAGTAGCAATTTTCTTTTTAAAGGCCGTAAGTTGCTCTTTTTTATTACTAAAGGCCTGTTGGCCATCAACTGATCCATGGGAAAAACTACTACTCTTTACCAAACCATAGAGTGAGTAGTAATCAGCCGTGCTAATAGCATCAAACTTATGGTCATGACAACGGGCACAAGCAACGGTCATTGCCTGAAAGCTCTTGGTAAGCACATCAATTTGATTATCGATGATCTCTGCCTGATAAGCCCGGACATCCACCGGTGAATGACAATGCTGCCCCATCCACCACCAAGTGGTAGCCAAACGGCTTTCATTCCACCCTCCCTCCTTGGCATAACGGGGTGTGATTTGATCACCGGCAATATGCTCCAGAATCAACCGATCATAAGGAACATCCTGATTAAAAGCCCGAATCACATAATCGCGATAACGCCATATATCCTGATTCACAAAATCGAATTCATGGCCAAACGTTTCGGCGTAACGCATCAGATCCAGCCAATGCCGACCCCAACGCTCACCAAAATGAGGTGAGGCCAATAGACCATCAATCACTTTTTCAAACGCATGGGGTGAATTATCATTCAGGAAGATATCCACCTGTTCCGGAGTAGGCGGCAACCCTATCAGATCGAAGTAAGCCCTTCGGATTAATGTACGCTTGGCAGCCGGACCTATCGGCTGAAGCCCTGCACCTTCAAGCTCTGCAAGAATGAACAGGTCAACAGGCGTGGAGGCCCACCCCTTCCTTTTAACCGCTGGAGGACTATTCTTATTAAGAGCACCCCAAGCCCAGTGTTTGGCTTTCCGTTCCTGGAGATTAAATTCCTCGGCCGCACCCCCACCAATATTGTTTTCCTCAGGCCATGGGGCACCTCGCTTCACCCATTGAGTTAAATCAGCAATCTGAGACTCACTTAGCTTCCCGCGAGGCGGCATTTCCAAATCCACATTGTTATAGCGAACTGCTTCGATCAATAGACTTTGGTCTGGCTTCTCGGCGACGATTGCCGGACCAGTATCGCCTCCCTTCAGCACGCCAACACGATGGTCAAGCCGCAACCCGCCTTTTAATTTCTTCGAATTGGAGCTATGGCATTTATAGCAATTCTCAGCAAGCAGGGGCCGGATTTTCTTCTCGAAGAAATCCAAATCCTGTGCCGAAAAATCCGCACCAAAAGAGATCATTCCTCCAGTAAAAAAAATTGCGGATAAGACGGGGCGTGCACTCATTGGTTATATTGTAATCTTACAGGCTAACAAATCAATGCATGGTTTGCTTGGCTTAAACTGGATTTTTCCGCATTTTGAACGGAGTTTTGTGACTAATTCCCAACACATTGAGAATCCCGATGTCATTTTAATCGGAAGCGGAGTAATGAGCGCCACTTTGGGTGCCGTTCTGAAAAACCTCCAGCCAAACCTGAAAATTCAACTCTATGAAGTGACTGAAGATTTGGCTCAGGAAAGCTCCAACGGCTGGAACAATGCCGGTACCGGCCACGCAGGAATTTGTGAATTGAGCTATACCGCGAACCGGGGGGAAAACGGTGAAGTAGACGTAAGTCAAGCAATCGAGATTTTCCATCAATTCGAGCAATCCAAATACTTCTGGGGATATCTTATTCGCGAAGGAATTATTGATGATCCCAAAAAATTCGTTAACCCGTTGCCTCACATTGCCTTTGTTTACGGGCAGAAACAGGTAGATTTCCTTAAGTCACGATATGAAGGCATGAGTTCCCACCATTTTTTTGGCAGCATGGAATACACCGATGATCGTAATGTGATCAGCAATTGGGCACCTTTGGTGGTAAACGGTCGGGATAACACACCCATTGCCGCAACAAAAATGGATCGTGGGACTGACATCGACTTCGGCGCATTATCAGATTTATTGATCCAATGGTTAGGCCGACAGCCCGACTGCCGTTACGCCACCCAACATCGAGTCACTGATCTCACGCAAAACAGAGATGGATGGGAGGTGGAGATTCAAGATCTAAAAGGCAAACGTAAATTTCAAAACCAAGCCAAGTTCGTTTTTATCGGCGCAGGAGGAGGCAGTCTGCCATTATTACAAAAATCGGGAATTACAGAGAGTAAAGGGTTTGGTGGATTTCCAATTGGCGGGCAGTGGCTGGTTTGCCGAAAACCCAAAATCGTTAATCAACATCTAGCAAAGGTATATGGGATGTCTCCTGGTGCGGCGCCAACCATGGCTGTCCCTCACTTGGATACCCGCGTTATTGACGGGAAAAAGGCCCTCCTCTTTGGACCTTATGCAGCGTGGACGACCAAGTTCCTGCATCAAGGCGGTAGCTTTTTGGATTTGCCCGGCTCCATTCGAACCGACAACCTCGCTTCGCTCATCAAAGTGGGGCTGCATAACATACCGCTGGTCAACTACCTTATTCAGCAGGGACTCCAAAGCATGAATACGCGCATGAAGGAACTTCGTAATTTTTATCCAGAAGCAAAAACTGAGGACTGGGAACTCATTGATGCAGGTATCCGTGTGCAGGCAATTAAAAAGGAGGATGGTGACGCGGGTATTGTCCACTTCGGCACCGAGGTATTGACTGACAAAGATAAAACAATTTCCGCGTTACTCGGCGCATCGCCCGGCGCGTCGGTTTCGGTAAATATTATTCTCGAGATCGTAAAGGAATCCTTCAGCCACTTACTGGAGACTAAAGAAGGGCGTCAACGGATGAAGGAAATGGTTCCCTCTTATGATGAAAATCTCATCGATACTGCCCTAGCTACCCGACAATCCATTCTCAGTGAACAAGCCGAAAAATCTCTTCAACTTATTTGATTATGAACAAATCTCTTCGTATTGGCATCGAGATCGGCGGCACTAAACAACAGATCGTTACTGGAAACAACCAAGGTAATATCATTGAACGCCACCGATTTAATCTGGAGCCCAATGCCAATGCCATAGATATTCAAAAAAGAATCGAAGAAGAACTAAGCAAAGTGATCGCCACTCATCAACCGGACCGCATTGGAGTGGGCTTTGGAGGTCCGGTTAATATGGCCACAGGCAAAATTGCCACTTCTCATCAAATAGAAGGCTGGAGCGGCTTTCCTTTACGTGATTGGCTGCACACCCTCACCAGCCTGCCTGTAATAATTGAAAATGATTCCAATACTGCTGCCTTGGCTGAAAGTTTATGTGGTGCAGGACGTGGTTATAATCCAGCCTTCTATATGAATATGGGAAGCGGAGTTGGGGGAGGACTGGTAATTGATGGAAAGATTTATCATGGTGACACACTCGGGGAAGTGGAATTTGGTCACTTACGATTAAACCCCGACGGCACCACTGTAGAAGATCAATGTTCAGGCTGGGCCGTAGACCAAGCCATTCGTGAGGCAGTCACAACCAACCCTGATTGTCCACTTGGGCAAAGCCTCGGTAATAAAACAGGTGGAGAAGCCAAATATCTTGCCGAGGCTCTGGCTCAAGGCGACGTCGTCGCTCAAGATATCCTTTCCTCAGTCACACGCCATCTTGCCTTTGCCCTTTCCCATGTGACACATCTAATTCATCCACAGGTAATTATTTTGGGTGGGGGATTGTCAATGGTCGGAGCACCCCTACGGAGGGGTATTGAACAAAAACTTCCGCAGTTCCTGATGGAAATCTATGGTAATGGGCCAGAAATTAAACTAGCCGAATTAAGTGAAGATGCAGTCCCTGTAGGAGCATTACTATTAGAGTAATATGCTTTCTATTCTATCCAAAAATAAATCTTTTACTTCGATTTCGATCGAAAAAGGAGTGCTTGAAACCCACGGAATTAAATCGTGGATCTGGGATTCTGATGGCTGTTTATGGTACGGAGAGCAAGGAGCAATCAGATGTCGACTAGCTGTTAGAGAGGAGGATTTGGATGAGGCAACAAAAATATTAAATAGCGCCTCTGCCAAAATCCCTGATACTGCCCAATCTGAAGAATCCCCAGCTACCAAAGTGACTTCACTCCCCTACTTCACCTTAACTTTTTTCTTAGGACTCCTATTTATATTTATTTTAAATTTTTTAAATCAAACAACTTTGGAACCACCCTCCTTCATAGAAACGATCACTGCTTTTCCTATTAATTTATTTCTTTTGGGAGAAGCGTTTGTTTTTTACTCCTTTGGCATCCCTTCAGCAATAATTACTGATCTCATGGTGCTAATAAACTTTTTCCTCGTCATAATAATAGTATGCATGATTATTGAAAATAGGATACTCCTCTATATTGCCTCTATCATCCTCGCATCGATTGCATTACTCACTTCACCATGGCTAGTTAAGAGCGTAGGCATAGGGGGAGGTAAAGCAGTGCTTATGTTCATTATAAACCCGGGTGTTGTCGTTCTTTTTGCAGTCGTAAGTGCACCATTGGGCTGGAGCCTGCACTTGTTAAATTTTTATAAAAATGGAACAGGTGTCCTGAAAACCTTTGGTACTAAATTCGTTCACATGGTCACTTGGCTGGCCATCTTTGCCGTATTCATTGCTTTATATGGAAAGACCTCATTACGATTCTGAACAGGGCAATCAATCTTAAAGGATACTGGCAACCCGGGCACACGCAACGACTAATGGCGGATTAC
>CACDBG010000012.1 GCA_902551155.1 uncultured Verrucomicrobiota bacterium
TTGCAGCTGCTACACGCGCGATTCTTGCCCAGCGATTGGTTCGTAAATTTTGTAAAATTTGCGTTGCCCCGCATACTCTACACAAAGATGAAATTCATGCCCTGTCGCTAACTGAAGAAGAAATGCAGGATTGTCGGCCGATGATGGGTGTTGGCTGCGAAACTTGTGATGGAGGAGGTTATAAGGGGCGTATGGGGCTTTTCGAGGTGTTGGAGCTTGAAGATCAACTTAAGCGCATGATTATTGACGAACGTCCGGTAGGTGACTTGAGGGATTATGCCGTGGAGCATGGCCACATGAATACTTTAAGAACGGACGGTGTGCGCAAGGTTACAACAGGTCAGACTTCTGTTGCAGAAGTTATGAGGGTAACGGCAAGTGATGAACATTAAATAGATTTATGCCAGAAAAAGAACCGATGTATAAAATGCCGGACCTACTCAACCTAATGGTTGACTCAGGGGCGGCTGATTTACACGTGCGAGTAGGTATTCCTCCTGCGTATCGGGATGGAGGTACATTGAAGCGCGTTGAAGGGCCGGACTGTGAGCCTGAAGATGTAGAATATTTAGTAAAGGCAATCGCAAACGATGATGAAGTTCAAAATATCAGAACTGTAGGGGGAGCTGATTTTGGCTTTGCATTCGGCACCAAGGCGCGTTTTCGGGTTTCTGCATTTAAGGAGCGAGGTAATATGGCGCTTGTTCTTAGGCAAATTCCCAATGAGTTGTTGCCACTGGATGTGATTGGGCTTGATGAGACGCTCATCATGCGATTGCTTAATACGCCTCGTGGAATGATATTGGTGACAGGGCCAACTGGTTCGGGGAAATCAACTACGCTTGCCTCGATGATCAATATCATTAACGAGGAACAGGATCATGCTCATATTATTACCATTGAGGACCCCATTGAATTCTATCATCCTCATAAGGAGGCAATCACTACTCAGCGTGAAGTTCACAAGGATGTGCCGAGCTTTGCGGAGGCTTTGAGGCGTGCGCTGCGTCAGGATCCAGAAGTGATTCTAGTGGGCGAGCTGCGTGACTTGGAAACCATTGAAATGGCGGTGTCTGCAGCAGAAACTGGTCACTTAGTATTTGGTACACTTCATACCACTGGAGCAGCAAAGACAGTTGATCGAATTGTAAATGCTTTTCCGATGCAGCAGCAGGAAACAATCCGTATTCAGTTATCTACAGTTTTGCAGGCTGTGATTTCACAGATTTTAGTCAAACGAATTCCAAAAGGTCGGTGCGCGATTCATGATATTATGATTAATACACCATCAATTGCCGCACTTATACGTGATAATAAAACATTCCGTATTCCTTCCGATCAGCAAACTGGACAGAAATATGGAATGGTGACACTCGATGATGGATTATTTAACAGATATGCTGAGGGTGTTGTTAGTCGGGAAGATTGTCAGGATAAGGCGCAGGACTACAATGGCATGATGATGCGTTTAAAAGAATATGATGAGCAACAGGCGGCAGAGGCTGCTGAGCGAGGGGATGCTCCTCCTGGAGCGCCCGGGGCCGAGGGCGCGCCTCCTCCGCCTCCACCACCTGGATAAACCAATTAGATAATGGAAGGATTAATTACAAATCCGTTGTTGAATTTGATTTCAGAACGGCAGCTCGCTGATCCGCAGGATATTGAGGCGATACAGGGAGAGCATAATTTATCAGGTGAATCGATAAACAAGCTTCTTAACGCTCAAGGTGTTCTCGATACCGCTTCGCAACTCGAGTTAATGGCTGAGTATTTAGGAACAGACGTAATTGATGTATCGGCAATTGAGTTTTCTGATGAATTACTGGAATTAATTCCTGCCGAAATAGCCAAGAACAACCATTGTATTCCAATCGGTATGGACGGAGAGACACTTCACCTGTGCCTGGTGGATCCACTTAATCCAACAATTCTGGATGATTTAGCTTTTCAGTTAAACAAACCATTGCAGGTGCGTATTGCTGATCCGGCCGCAGTGCAAAAGTTAATAGATGAAAAATATTCAGAAGAAGAAGAGTCCTATCAGCAGCTAGTGGATGCTTTTGAGGCTAAGAAGAATGCAGTTTCAGATGAAGACAGTATCGCGGCCAAGATCAATAAACTTAGGGGCAGGGATCCGTCAGGCGAAGTCGAGGATGAAGCACCGGAAGCTTTGGAGATTTTAGAGGAAGTAGGTGATGAGGCGCCAATAGTTAGATTCGTGAATATGATTCTTTATCAGGCCTTAAAGGATTCGGCTGCAGATATACACTTTGAGCCTTTTGAAGACACCTATCAGATTCGTATGAAGGTTGATGGTTCCATGAAGATTATGACGCCGCCTCCGAAGGAATTAGCGCCAGCGATTGCGTCACGTTTGAAGATCATGGCGGGGTTGAATATTGCTGAGCGAAGGATTCCTCAGGACGGGCGTATTCAGGAAACAATCGCTGGACTAGAGCTCGTCTTTCGCATGAGTACATTGCCAACCAAGTTTGGGGAATCGGTGGTGCTCCGTCTATTGGATTCTTCAAACGATGATTTAACCAGCCTTGAGGCGTTAAGTATACCTGAGAAAATTGATTATAGCATTCGCCATTGCGTTGAGCAGCCTAACGGGGTTTTTCTTGTAACTGGGCCTACAGGCTCAGGCAAGACAACAACCCTGTATGCCTGCCTGCGAATGCTTAACACGGTAGAGACCAAGATACTTACAGCAGAAGACCCCGTTGAATTTCCGGTAGAAGGAATTGTTCAATGCCACATTGTTGAATCCATGGGGATGTCGTTTGCCAAAGCACTTAAGTCATTTCTCCGGCAGGATCCTGACATTATTCTGGTAGGAGAGATGCGTGATTTAGAAACTGCTGCAATTGGTATCGAGGCGGCACTTACAGGTCACTTGGTGGTTAGTACACTGCACACAAATAGCTCCACTGAGGCAATTACTAGGCTTTTGGATATGGGGGTTGAGCCGTTTATGATTTCCTCTTCAGTTAATGGTATATTAGCACAACGCCTCTGTAAGACGATTTGTCAAAAATGTAAGGTGAGCAACAAAGTTACTCCCGATCAGCAAAAAATGCTTCGGCTTAAAGACGAGGAAGTTACTGGGGATCTATACTATGGGACCGGTTGCGATTTTTGTAGCAATACTGGATACCGGGGTAGACGTGGGATTTATGAGGCTTTAGTCATGAACGATGAAATTCGAAATTTAATTGCTGATCGGACTCCTGCTTTGGAACTACGTGATAAATGTGTGGATGCAGGAATGCAGACCTTGCGAATTGATGGTTTGCGGCTTATGTTCGAGGGGACTTCCACCTTTGAGGAAGTCATGAAGTATACCTGATACAAATGCCACTTTTTAGCTACATTGCCATCGACAAGGATGGAAAGCAAAAGGAGGGGACTCTTGAAGTCACTAGCCAGAATGAGGCTATTTCACGAATCAAGGAGATGGGCTTTTATCCAACTCAGGTAGCTGAGGTTAAGGACACACCTGAGGAGGCAAAAAAGCGCAAAGAGAAAAAAGGAAAGAAAAAGGGGGAGATCGGTTTTGCTTTACCGTTTGTAAATACCAAAGAGCTTTGTATGTTTACCCGCCAATTGGCGGTTTTGATTGATGCGGGTTTGCCGCTCATGAGGGGGATGAGCACCCTTTCCAAGTCTATTCCTAACGTTTACTTCAAGGGCGTCATCAATGATATAGGAGAAACGATTGGAGGAGGTTCCACATTTTCTGAAGCATTAGCCAAGCACCCCAAGATTTTTGATAAATTGTATATCAATATGGTCAAGGCTGGAGAGATTGGCGGTGTGTTAGAGATTGCACTGAACCGTTTGGCTGAGTTCCAAGAAAAAGCTGAATCCATCAAGGGAAAGGTTAAGTCCGCAATGTTCTATCCGGTCGCGGTAATGATTGTGGCTACTATTATCGTTGGCATATTGATGACTTTTGTGATTCCGAAGTTTAAGGCAATTTTTGCCGATATGTTGGGAGATGGAGAAACGCTTCCAGGGTTTACCATGCTGGTACTGAATATTTCAGATGCTATTAGGAATAACGTGGTGGCCGTTATTGGAGGCGTATTTGCCTTCTTTATTGTTTTCAAACTAATAGTAGGAAAAACCAAGGCTGGTAGATGGGCTTGGGACAAATTTAAATTGATATTGCCAGCTCTCGGACCATTGGTAAGAAAAGTAGCAATCGCGCGTTTTGCTCGCACCTTGGGGACTCTCATTTCTTCAGGTGTGCCTATTCTTCAGGCTTTAAGTATCGTTAAAGAGACTGCTGGTAATGTTCATCTTTCCAATGCGATCGATAAGGTATACGACGCGGTAAAAGAGGGTGAAACCATTACTAAGCCTCTTGAGGCTTCGGGCATCTTTCCTCCAATGGTTGTGAGCATGATTGACATTGGTGAAGAAACCGGTGCCTTGCCCGAAATGTTAGTGAAAGTCGCCGATGTTTATGAGGAAGAGGTGGATAATGCGGTTAGCGCTCTTACATCACTTTTGGAACCTGTGATGATTTGTTTTCTAGCTGTTGTCGTTGGAAGTATCGTTATTGCGATGTTTTTGCCGCTTATCAAGATGATGGATAAGCTCGGATCCTAAATTATTTGGAAAATTTTCAAAAAAATACCCCCCGGCAGGTTGATTTTTACCCAAAATGGATGTAAATACTTTGTAGGGACTTGGGATGGCTATATGAATCAGACATTTTGAAGAATGGATTTTGATTGGGATAAGTGGTCAGACCGCCCTGGTTGTTCCTTGAAACAGCGCGAGATAGAAGAATCCTTCGAGGATCCGTTTTCTGTCAGGCTTTTACCGGATGCCCCTCGTTTTTCAGTAAACGCCAGATATTTCAATTTTGGAAAAACGTCCTCTGGGGAGGGGGTTTTTGCGGTCTACCGAGCAAATGGCAGGCAGATTCAGGTGGTATGTGCGCGGTTGTTTACGCCGGAGGAAGGGTTCTTTTACGAGCGCCAGCAGGATAAATTATTAAGTAATAATGGAGGATCGGGATGATAGTTAGTGATTGGAAAGAAGTTCCGGAGTTTTCCGGGGAAAAAGAGGAAGCAGCCTTTTGGGAAGAGGCACAACTGGACGTGCGATTGATGGAAAATTCAGTGATGGCCAGCCCAACCTCCAAGGATTCGGTAACCATTACTCTACGCATGGATCCGCGCATGTTGTCCAAAATCAAGTGGATTGCCCGAACACGTTTCCTGAATTACCAAAGCATGATCAAGCAATGGTTGAGCGAACGAATGGAGGAAGAAAATAAAAAATAAACTTATGAGACGGACTCAAAGACAAAATAAAGTTCGCGGCTTTACCTTGACCGAGATTCTGGTGGTGATGGTGATTGCCGGGATTTTATTGGCATTGACACTGGGTTTGTACAGCCGAGTAAAGAGTAAGCAGGTAGAGTCACGACTGAAGACGGAAATGGCAACCATTGAACTGGCGCTGGAAAACTACAAGGCAGAGAAGAATGGGTTTCCGACAAGTATATCGTGGAATGGAATTCAATATCCGAGGAAAGGATGGGGTGAAGCTGTGGCTCTGGATACAACTGGCAAGCCTTGGGCAAACAGGCTTTATAAACATTTATGCCCAAGTCAAGGCAGGCAATTTTTACCAAACGGTCGAAATAGCGCTGATCCAAGCGATAACCCCGAAGTTCTTCTTTCATCGGCTCCAGATGTTGTGCAAGGGAAGTTAACAAAGTGGCACTACAATTCCTACAATCCAGTATATAACAAGAACTCGTATGATCTTTGGGTTGAATATGGGGATTATGGCGATGATGGAGTCGCCGGAGGTGGTGATGATGTTATAAAAGTTATTTCAAACTGGTCAAATTAAGAGGAGAAACATGAAAGAGAAAATAGAAATTACAAGAAGGGCCTTCACGCTGGTTGAGCTTTTAGTGGTTATCGCTATCGTTGCTATTTTGGCCGGTATTTTATTGCCGGTGATTGCCAAGTCCAAAACAAAAGCCAAAGTTGCTACTGCCCGTTTTAGTATAAAGGACTTGGACGCAGCGATTAAAGCCTATAGGACCGACTATCAACGGTTTCCGATTCCGGCCAACTATCCACGAAATATGTTTGGTGATGCGAGTGTAGACCCGGTTCCGCTACAGGCTCTAGCCAACAGGAATGCAGAATACAAAATCCCTTTCCCGACGCATTCTAATAATAACCAGCCTGCTCGTAACAGCGATATCATGTATATCCTCATGAACGATGTAAATGCGAACGGTTCGAACCCAGGAGGATCCAGGAATCCGAAGAAAAATATCTATCTCTCACCCAAGGAGTTGGGCCCAGAGAATAGTGCCAAATCGCTTAGAAAAACAGGAGTTTCCGATGCCAGAATTTACCGTGATCCATTTGGAAATAGGTTTAAGATATCCATGGATTTAAACCGGGATGGGTACTGTTTCGATTATTATTACGGGTCAAAATTTGGCGGCACATTCGCGGAGGAAGGCTTAATAACACATCAGGCCAAAGTTAGGTGGAATGGGCATCCGCTTAATGGGCAAGATCTCCAGTACAGTGCGTTTAAGGGGGATGCTATGATTTGGACTGCGGGTCCTGACAGGGTGGTTGAAGGAATGAGCCAGGACGCGAATAATCCTGATATTGATAATATAAAGAGCTGGGATTGATATGAATTTAGATGGCCAGAAGACGGTTGAACTAGATAGAAGGCAAACCGCCTTTACTCTAGTTGAATTGTTGGGGGTCGTGGCGATTATTGTAATTATTCTTAGGCTTACGCTTCCTGCATTGGATGGTATTTTAAGCGGAGACGGGGACGGGATGGCGCGAACTCAGGTGGTCGGTGATCTTAACCGCGCGCGTCAAATGGCATTGGAGAAGGGGGTGTCAGTCTACATGGTGTTCATGCCGCTCTATGATGATATACATCCGAACTCAGGTGACCCGCACAGCACACCCCCTATACCCCCAATAAATACAGTGGTTGATGGCACTGTATTCCGTGATGCTGATAAGCGGGCTTATTTTTCACAGGATAAAGGCGTGAATGCGCTCCTTGGCTCTCAGTTAACTAGTTACGCAATTTATGCAGAGTATATGCCGGGAGATCAGCCGGGAAACCCATCAACCAAGTGGTTGACTGACTGGAAGGAGCTGCCCGCTGGGTATCATTTTAATCGAACTGAATTAAATCTGCTGGAGCGGTTAAAGGTCCAATACTTGAAGGGCAATAAACCACTTCCTGCTAATCGTATCGGTCTTGAGCTTCCTCATATAAAA
The DNA here is from genome assembly GCA_902551155.1 of uncultured Verrucomicrobiota bacterium. GTDB lineage: Bacteria > Verrucomicrobiota > Verrucomicrobiia > Limisphaerales > UBA1100 > UBA1100. The sequence goes on from CACDBG010000012.1 coordinate 7,305, forward strand.
TTTAATAAGCGAGGGGAATTAGAATCGAAACGAGGTGATAGGGTTATGGGGGGTATATTTCTTTCGGTTGGCAAGGGCGGGGTGTTGCCTCCAGGGAAAAATCAATCTGATAAATATATCCCCGGTGACGCGGACCCACCTGAGGCGGTTGCTTCTGCTGATAGGAAATGGCTTTTCATCAACGGCATAACGGGGCGTGCCGAAATTAAAGAGTTGTCAGAGGAGGAGGCTGCTGCTGGGTTAGATTTAGAAAAAAGCGAATATCAGCTTTTTATCTATGCATCGCCTAAATATCCCCCTGATTTTCATGCCGCACTCATTAATTCTACCGATGTAACCGGGTACGTTAGTAAAGTGGGTGCAGTTTATGATTCAGGCTGGCCTGGGCCGAGAGAGTGGAGTGTGGGGCCGGACGGTCTCTCCTATAGGAGTAAAACTTGGCCTTCCAGTAATGATTACGTGCCGGCTTTCTCGCGTTTACTAGATCGACAATCGGCTCTCACTCTCAAGAGAAAAATTGAAAAGTTAGTGAGTTCGGACCCAGCTCTTAGAGGGAAAAAGTTAGAAGTTTATATCAGGAGTAAATAATGATTTTAATGCGGCTTATAGCGCCAGGAAAGCGAGCCTTCACCTTGCCGGAGGTAGCTTTGGCTATTGGGGTGATAGCATTGGGCTTAGTCGGAGTATTTTCTATTCTTCCTTTCGGATTAACGGCGCAAAAGAATAATCAAGAGGAAACGATTATTCGTTACGAAGCTCAATATTGGCATGAGGCATTACTTTCAGATGGTTTACTGTTAGAGGATATTAATGAGCGAGTAGACCGGGTAGAGGTGCATGATGAAAATGCTTCTGTAACCCATACCTTTATTAATCCACTTCGTTCTCGCCCTGACCCGCAGAACAGTGCTCGGGAAATAGTCAGGTACGAGGAGAATGGGACTGTTAGAACCCCTTACTCTTATCCGGCTTCTAGCCTTTCCTTATTCAAGGCGAAAAAATATTGGTCTTCAGATGTGCAGGGATGGTTGTTAAATCCCATTGATATAACAGGTCTCAGTGGAAGTTTTGCTCTGGTAAGGGCTATTAACGGTCCGTTGTTTGATCGTTTTTATGGGGCGGAGCCACAGAATGATGTTTATCATTTTCCAAACCGTGATTTTTCCGCCGGTTATATTTTGCAAGTGCAGCCGGAGAATACTTCGTTCGGTTCTGAGATTAGGATGACCTTTTATTGGCCATTATTTGAGGAGGTTATGGAAAAGCTAGAGCCTAAGCCGACTACTACGGGAGGGCAAATTAATACAATTAAGAGCGTTATTGTGGATTCAATGTCGCCAGATTCAGTTATTAAATTTAAAACAAAAAGTTTTACGATAAAAGTACCGGGAAAAATTCACCAAGCTTTGACTGAAGATAAACTTACTCTTCAGGAGCGACGTTTTATGGGAGAAATGCGTGTTCTCAGGCCGGGAGAACGGATAGATTCTGATGATCCCAGATTGAAGGGAGTCTTTAAGGACTATTATTCTTTTTCTCATCCTTATGCAGATGATCTAGGGAACCCATGGGTTAGCCCGCTACAATATCGCCCGAGGAGAATGTTTAATAACGGGAGTAGTTTAATTTTTAAGGTGAAGATGCCGGGAGGTAGTTGGGTTAATGTATTAAATAACTATCCTGATAAGAATAAAGATCCATCATTCCGGCCAGACAGGTGGGCTGTTCAACTTCCGGGAGAACTAGAGATTTGGGCAAGGGCGAGTTATGAAAATATTTTGGGGCCGACAAGTCATTCGGGCATGTGGCTCCATTCGAATGGGCACCCTCCTGTTCAGATCGGCTGGGTAGGATCCAATCAGTTTCCATTTTTTGGAGTTCTTAAGTATAATGGTTCTGATGAAGGTTCTTATGCTGTTTTGGGGCCCGGCCAATTGCCTTACCATCTGGTTAACACCAGTAATTTGGGCCCCGAAAATAACTACAGGATTAGCTTTCTTGGGCTTGATCTAAAGGGGTTGCCTCAGGACTGGGAGAGCGTTTTACGTGGGTATGCTGATACCATAACCGACTCCGATGCGGTTTTGCTGAGCCGCCCTAAAATTCTTACCCCCAGGCCCAATCTGGTTACTGATGCAGGAGGTTATTTTGTGCTCGCCAGAAGGTTGAGGGTGACTACTCATCGTCCAGCTACCACCGATGAAAAGGTGTTTAATGGTCAGGGTCTTGCTCTTTGGGATTGGGTTCCCGATGAGGATTCTGTGCCTAGATTATGGAGGGTTGAGTAGTGAACTTTTCTTTGGGTCATTTTCCAATAAGGATAAAAGCTTTCACAATGGTGGAATTAATGGGGGCTGTGACAATAGCCTTAGTTCTTATCATTATGCTTTATAATATATTTGATAAAGTGCAGAGGGTTTTTGTCATTGGGCAAAACCGGGCAATTGCCATGGATGAATCTCGCTCGGCAATGGATATGATGGTTGAGGATTTTCAGCAGCTAAATGTTATTGGGGACCTAAACGGAAGCGAGCCTAACCTGAATTGGTTGCCAGAACGCGGTGTTATGTGGGATCAAAATAAAGGAGCTTTTGAATATACATTGCCTGTCTATACGAGCTTGATAGCTCAACCATTCAAAATCACAAGGGTATCGATTAACGGGACGCGATTAGGTGCTAATGCTACACTCAGTGCGCAACCTGCTGAGTTTATCGACCATAATGGAAATGAAGCTCCCATAGCGAGTTTTCCTGCGGGTTCAAGCTTGGGGTTATATCACCATAATTGCCGGTTTTTCACATATGATGGCGGTGCATGGCGGCTGGTGCATTACAGGTTTGGAACTAGTGAGCGTTACTTTATGCCAATTTCAGATCCTCTGGGTATTCAAGCTGATTTAATGGATACTCCGGTTGGTGCTCTGTGGTTGTATCGTTCGCCTCCCTCTGGTCGTTCTGGGCTTAATGGGCATATACCTGAACATGTGAGTTTTCAAAATTTGGAAAGACCTCCAGTATGGAATTCTCTAACAAATTGGCCAAAAGGGTCATTGGTATTTTTTTATGAAGATAAAAATTATTATCGTGCTTTATCCAGTGTGTTTTCAGGATCATTAGTTTTTCCACCAAATCAAGATGCCTTAAATTGGGCAAAGCTAAATTCAGGAGGAATTGATGCCCCCATGGGCTTTTCCCGGCTAATAGATGGGGTAATTCATTTCCGTGTTCGGGCGGTGGCTGCAAATAATTTTAACCGTGGTATGGAAGAATACATTTATCCCAAAAATCCCTTTAGAGGCAACCAGCTTCCATCTTATGTCATGCTAGAACTTGCAGTTTTAGACCGTAAGCTTCGAGAGGAGGTTGGGAAAGGGATGGAGCAAGAGCTGGAAGGGGTGCAGCTTTCTGTGGCAGAAGATTCATTCATTAGCGCAAGTTATTCGTCGGCTGATCAGAAAGTGCAGCGTGAAAGAAGATTGGCCTCTGAAAGATGTAGGTTGCGATTAAAAAGGATAAACGAAAATCTGGATCGAGTTTATTTTTTTAGGCAACTTGTTAAAGTGCGCAACCAATAATAAGGAATGTTTATGAGCCGAAATAATACTGAGAGAGGGGCGGTTTTGGTCGTTGCTTTGGTTATGTTAGCCATGGTGACTTTTTTGGTCGTTGCGTTCGTTGGCTTTGCACGTTTTGAGCGCGCCTCGGTTACGGCTTCTTTGAAGCGCACTGAGGCAATGTTTATTCAGGGTAATAGTCAGTCAGTTTCGTGGAAAACTGCAGTCAATCACGTATTCATTGACAGCAATGCAACACCGACTATTAGGGTGTCGCAAAGATTTTCTACGAATCAAAACGTACCTGTCTACATAGATACAACTGGTGACGGGGTGCAGGATACTATTTCTACTTACTTAAATTTGAATGCGGAGGTGAACAATCCTTTGCTTGGTGGTGATCGTTTTTTTCAGCCCTCAAATCCGGAGGCATTGGTATTCGGAGACCCTGAATGGATCGGGTTGCTTGAAAATCCAAATGAACCTCATGGTCCTGAGAATCATTTTGTCGCCCGGACGGCGTATATGGTTGTTCCGGTTAGTGAGATACTAAATGTCCGTTATAACCACCGTTTTGGGGCTAGCGCATTAAATAGTCATTACCGCGGTCAAGGGGGTTCTCCTCGTAGCATTGACCTGGCCGCACCGTTGTTTCATATGCATCCTGAATGGTTTAGTGGTCCAAGACGTAATCCTTATCTATATGCCGGCGCCTTGCATGAATTAGGTGCAGCAGTGGGGGATGCTTACTTTTATGGTCGCCCTTCCTTAGAGTTTAAACAGGCAAGAATTGAGAATAAAACAACCCCGGTTACTTTCCGAGCGCATCAGGCCGCTGAAAAGCTGTTAACTGAGACGGATCTGGCAGGAGGGTTTGGTGGTTCATTGAATGCTTGGTTCAGGGAAAATGGTGAAGGGAAAAAACCGTATGGGTTATATAAATTTTTAGGAACCTTTTCGGCTGCTGAATTGCCTGAGGAAAAAATGGGTTTCGATATCAGCTCTATTCGCGATGAATCTACAAGTGGCTTTGGCTATCCATATATTGATGCTTTAGGAGGGTCTGCTGTGAGGTTTCTACAGCCTCACGGCCTGAAAGATGGCGATAAGATAGAAGAGCAAGCAGGGCTGCCTCCACACATCGTTGACCCAATTAAATTTGATCTCGTTACCTCTGACCCAGCGGAAATAAAAGCGTTGCTCATTAAGCTTATCCAAGGCGGATCCCTTCTAACCACTGTTCCCCATCGGTTGAATCCGGGTGATACAGTCAGTATGGTTATGTCTGGTATAGATTCCAATTGGCGCATATTGGCTAGAAATAAACCAAGCGATCCTTGGGTGCCTATTTCTTCCAGCCCCGGAATAGTTACTCCCAATATGATTCAGGTGCCCGCTAGTGGGAGGTTGCCTCTTCATTGGAAAACAGTAGCCTCCAAATTGAATTCCCCCTCCTCAACGCCATTAACTCATAAGATAAGATTTAGTGTTGATGGAGAATCAGCTATTCAAGTTAATTTTAATCGTTTTCCTCCGCCGGTAGAATATGCCTGGGGTATAAAAGATACTGTTACTGGTGGCTGGGTTTCGCAGATGCTCATACTCGAGGATCCTGTTGCACCTTTGCCAGCCTCCCTACAGGATGTTACCTGCCAACTTGTTTATCGGCCTACGTATTTGGAGGCTGATAATATTCCCTATTTCACCAAAGTATGGGATAAGCAAACAGTTTCCATGCATCGTTCAGCACAGTTGGATGAGCAATCAAGGGTACAGTTTAGAAGCAAGCCTGACTCTATTCCTTTTATTTCTCCTGGCCTCAGATCTGTTAATCCTGGTGATATATTCAAGTACGAAGCGAGCGGTGAATTTATTACTTCCCTACCCAGTAGGTGGGAAAATGGTGATTATGTTCGGTTCCGGAGCGATGCTTCGTTTTCGAGCGGAGGAGCAGTTCATCCTGATCATGTTTTTCAGATGAAACTGATTGATACAACTGCCACTGAGCAAAAATTTAAGCTTAGCTTTATCGAGCCACCTTATGGTGAGCTTAAATTAACGGATGCAAAGAATTATAAATTGCATTTAGTACATCGTTTTAAGACAGATCGACTTACTGATGCAGTGGAGAAAATGGCTGGGGCCATGCTAAATGAATCCTTGGATGTTGAAAGTGGTGGGGCGACTCCTTTCAAGCTGGGTGGGCAAACTCTACCAATTCCAGATCCATCTAATACTTTCCCTCTTATTTACGGTATAGGCGGTCATCATGAACCCATGGGGCTATGGCATCAGACCAGTGGAGGTATTCCCATTGTTTCCTATACTAATGAGACTGAGCGTATCCTTCAAGTGGCCGCTAATATTGCAGAAATTTATTCTGACCCACCATTAACGCAACTCAAGGGCAGGGATGTTGTTTATTCTTCAGGAATGAAGTATTTGCCATCTGGGGAAGAGGCTGCAGCTGATGGGACAGTTAGTGCGCAGATGCGTTACCTAGTTGTTAGTAAAGCGGGGATAGATTATGGCCCTTATCGAGCATTTTTTGAACCTGATTCGCCCTTTAAAATTTCAGATGGCTTTATCAGGGGGACCATTAAATTGATCGAGAAAGCCGCCTTTGACTTTGATAAGGCCCCGACGATTCTCCCTAATGACAAGCTGCTTGCTCAGTCAGCGCCTTGTAGGGTGAGGCTTTATGAAGAACAAGCTAATAGCGGTTCCTGGAAATGGAATCTTGAAGAGTGGGTGTGGAAAAATGGATATGCGGTTAGTGCGGGCAAATTTCAGTGGTTGGGGCTTCATTTGGCCATTGAGATGGAGAGCGGTCGTTTTATTAAAGTTTTTCTCGATGGAAAAGAGGTGGTTAATTATGCATCATCTTTAAGGGTAGGTCCTGAGTTGGGGGCGACAAACTGGAAAGCTGTTGATCCTTCCACTGGAAACCTTCGGCAGGGAGGTTTATGGTCTCTTGGTGGAGAGGCCTACTTTACCTGTATTCATCCTGCTGCGCCAGCACCGGGAGGTGCGTTGCCAGCGGGATGGATGTATCAATCTAATGCACGGCCACCAAATCCCCTTCCTAATGCCTATGAAGGAGTTTTCCGCCGTGATTACCTTAATAATGTTTATCTAAGTAGCTTGCAGAGAAGAGCTTGGTTCACGGGTGATGATTCTGCTACAAGTTGGTACCGAAGAGGCGCGCCCAAGATATTGGGGGTAAAGGATCGTTCCGGGAATTATGCAGGTCGAATGCCGGCGATTAGTGAAGTTTCACTGAGACTTACCTACGATCGCAAAAATAATAAGGTAATGGCTCGTTTGGCGATGGAAGTAAATATGCCTCCAGCAGGGCTGCTTCCATCGTGCCAACTGCAGGTTAAAGAATTAACCCTGAGTGGTAACGGGATGCCAGAGTACCGGGATGTTAATGGTTTTAATGCTGAAGATGGGGCTGCCTTTCCCGTTAATGGAAATATAAATAAAACTACCACGTTAGATCTTTTTACTACAGGTAGTGATATTTCAGCTGTATTGCTCTCCGGGACCTTGCCGAACGGTTTTAATCGCGTTCTTTCCGATTCTGCCACCGGTGCTGTTAAGTCACTGGCTGATATTAAGTTTAGTGATATGCAAGTTTCATTTAAGGCACAAATAATAGCAGGAGGCAGCAGGGTGGTTGATTTCTTTGATGGAACACTGGCCTTACCCTCAGCCAGTTTGGGAAATCCCATGACCAATCATGAACTCCATGCTCCAGTTTGGAACGCAACAGATGCTGGAGGGTACGGGGTAGGCAAGGTTGTGTTGGATCCCGTTAATCATAATTATTACCAGCTCCTGCCTAGCGGTTCGGGCACAGTCAAGCCGCCTGCTGCCGGATGGGCGCAGCTAACTGGCCGAAAATTTCGTAAGATTGATCTTTCCAGTCAGGTAAATGATCCATTGGTCAATGGTTCACAAAGAGGTTGGCAGACTCGTGTTTATGCGCCCACTTATGTATCGGGTGGGAAGTTGGTTTCTAATATGAATGAAACCAAGGTCTTGTGGAGTCCGTTGGTTATTGACCCTCCGATTTCAATAGGAAAAATGTATACAGATAAATCGTTCGCCACGGTATTCGGTTTGCCTGCAAGGCATTATTTTGGCGTGAATTTGGGTGCGGTTAATGATGCTTATCAACCATGGGGAAGAACTAATACTGGCGGAAAAAATGACTCCAGTATTAAGGACCCAGCTATTAATCCTTTTTATAGTTGGTGGAAATTTCCTGACGTTATGCGTGGTGGGGTAAAGAGCGTTGGTTGGCTTGGTCAAGTGCACCGCGGGACACCGTGGCAAACGTTATACCTGAAATCCAAGCCTAGTCCGGGGGTAGTTGCGATACAATCTATCAACGATGACACTGGTGTAATCACGACTGCTGAACCTCATAATCTAGAAGTGGGTGATGTAGTGGGATTCTCAGGTAAAAAGCACGATACATGGACTGCACCGGGTGATTATCTTGGTAAAGATTATGTAGTAAAGTTAGTTGTTGGTCCTAATCAGTATACTTTAACCGAGGCCGGATTGGATGCGGTTATCAATTGGAATAAGGTTGGTGATGGATTCTACCTCACGCCAGACTTGTTTCTTGATTCCAAATTATGGACCGATTGGGCGGGAAGTTCCGATACCAAGCCGGCAAATGATCGTCGTTTATTGGAGGCATTTTATGTGTCAGGAGGTAAGAAGGTTCGTGGGAGATTGTCGGTCAATAACCGTACGGCTGAAGCGTGGAGTGGAGTGCTTCATGGAGTTTCCCTGCCCTTTATTCCTGATGTGGCCGGGTCGCCTCCGATTCCCAAGCGTATACTAGGGGTTTATGCCGGCCAAACAGGATGGAGTAGTAACTATATTGAAACCGATAAAGGGGCTACTGATACGAAATGGAATTTTGGGATATTGGGAGGGATAGCTGCAGAAAGGAAAAAAGGTCGGTTCAAGAGAGCGACCGATATCCTTGGGGCGCCTCAATTAACTGATCAATCCCCTTATCTGCCCGCAATCGTGGGGGCAGCTAACCTTGGTCAATATTACTCCATGGTCGGTAAAGTTGATGAGTTGGATATAGAGAGAATCCCCATGCAGATACTTTCTCTGCTAAAGGCAGGCGGCCCCAAGCGATATCAAATGTATATTTTTACCCAGCAATTAAAGCCAGCGCGCCGGTACCAGCCGACAGTTGGAGAGGGTAGGCCCGGGTTTGATGATGATGGGAATGTTTATAACTATGAAGTGGTCAGTCAGGCAGCTGAACGGGTGCTCGTTGAGTTGATTGGCGCTGAAGAATGGCATGAATCACTCAAGAGAGGTAATTATGGGCAATATAGGGATGCTGACGGAACCCTGAAGGACCTATCCAAGCCTTACCCAAAAATTATCAGAAAATATCCGATTGACATGGGATATTGATTCATTGATTTGCCGGCTCGCCGGTTTGCGGTTATTCTTCAACAGCGCATGGCGGTTGATGAGATTAGAATCGGGGGGGCGAAAGAACATAACTTAAAGAATCTTTCTCTTTCCATTCCTCGCGATCAGTTGGTTGTTGTTACCGGGTTAAGTGGCTCAGGTAAGTCCTCACTTGCGTTTGATACTATTTACGCAGAGGGCCAGCGCAAATATGTAGAGTCACTTTCTGCATATGCCCGCCAGTTTTTGGATCAAATGCAGAAACCGGATGTGGAGTTCATTGAGGGGCTTTCTCCTACAATAGCTATAGAACAGCGTAGTGCAGGGGGGAGCATGCGTTCGATTATTGCCACGACTACCGAGATTTATGATTACCTGCGCTTACTCTATGCTCATGTTGGCCAACCGCATTGTCCTGAAAGTGGTGAGCCGATGTCTTCTCAGACTCCGACTCAAATTATCGATCGACTTCTTAAATTGCCTGAGGGAACGAGGTTGATGTTGTTGGCTCCGGTGATTAATCACCAAAAAGGTGAGTTCAGAGATGTCATTGAGAAGCTGGCCCGTGAGGGTTTTGTAAGGGCGCGTGTTGATGGGGAGTTGATTGAATTGGAAGTCAATACCCGAATAAAAATTGACCCCAAGAAAAAGCATTATATAGAGGCGGTGGTAGACCGACTGGTGATCAATCAGGACATGCGTCAACGATTAGCTGATTCGGTCGAGACAGCATTAAAATGGGGTAAGGGAAAGTTAATCGCACTGACTCAAGGTAAGACAAAAAAGGAAAAGGGGCAATGGGATGAAGAGCTTCATTCATCGCAGATGGTTTCAGCCAAGACTGGGAAAAGTTTTGATACGCTAACTCCGAAGCATTTTTCGTTTAATTCCCCGTTTGGGGCTTGTCCTGTTTGTCATGGGCTTGGGCAAAAACTCGTTTTTGATCCTGAACTGGTGGTTCCTAATCCTGAGAAATCTCTTTCGACCGGGGCTGTTGCACCGTGGAGACGGGGTGGGCGGCGGATGATCATTTATTATAACCATGTGATTCGAACCGTTGCTAAACATTATAACCAGTCTACAGATGCTCCATGGCAGAATTTACCAGAGGAATTCAAAGAGGTAATTCTTTTCGGCTCGGGAGATGAGGAGATAAGTTTCAATTTTCGAAAAAATGGTAAGCCAACTGTAAAACCTTTTGAGGGAGTTATCCCGAATTTGGAGCGTCTTCTGCAGGAGACAGATAGTGAATTTACGAAGAAACGTGTAAAGGTCTGTATGAGCAGCCAGCCTTGTGATGTTTGTAATGGACAGCGATTACGCCCTGAAATTTTGGCGTGCACTGTTGGCGGTAAAATGGCCGATAAATTCCGTCCGTCATTGAAGGGTAAGCGCAGAAAGGTTGCTTTGCCGGGGCTATCGATAATGGAGGTTTGTCGATTATCGGTGAGGGAAGCTATGGAATTTTTTGATAAGTTGGTTTTTACCGAGCTCGAAGAAAAAATTGCCGGAGAAGTATTTAAAGAGATCCGATCTCGGTTGGGCTTTCTGAACAATGTTGGATTGGGTTACTTATCACTTAATCGAGAAAGCGGTACCTTAAGCGGAGGGGAGGCACAGAGAATCAGATTAGCTACTCAAATTGGGGCGGGTTTGGTAGGGGTGATATATATTCTGGATGAGCCCAGTATTGGATTACATCAACGTGACAATGACAGGTTGATGGATACCCTTAAAGGGTTACGGGATTTGGGAAACACGGTAATTGTCGTTGAGCACGATGAGGATACGATCCGTTCTGCTGATTACTTGATAGATTTAGGGCCTGGTGCAGGGGTGCATGGTGGGGAACTTGTGGCAATTGGTTCTTTAGAGGAAGTTTGCCAGTCTAAAAGATCAATAACCGGTAAATATTTGACAGGGGAATTTAAAATTGCTGTCCCTAATGAACGTGCCAAGGGCTCAATTGATAAAGGTTGGCTGGAAATTATAGGGGCAGCTGAGAACAATTTGAAGTCGATTGATGTGAAGATACCATTAGGCACACTCACATGCGTTACGGGAGTAAGTGGATCGGGTAAAAGCACATTGGTAAATGATATTTTACAGCGTGCTCTTTATAGGAAGTGGCACGGATCCAAAGAGAAGCCTGGGCTCCATGATGCCATTAACGGGGCTGATTTATTGGACAAGGCTATTGTTATTGATCAGTCCCCCATTGGTCGTACTCCCAGAAGTAATCCAGCTACTTACACGGGTATGTTTACTCATATACGCGATCTATTCGCAAAATTACCGGCAGCCAAGGTGAGGGCATATGGGCCAGGTCGATTCAGTTTTAATGTAAAGGGGGGGCGATGTGAAAAGTGTCAAGGGGACGGGGTATTGAAAATAGAAATGCATTTTTTACCGGCAGTTTACGTGGATTGTGAGGAATGTGCTGGGCAAAGATATAATCGTGAAACCTTAGAGATACATTATAAAGGATTAAATATATCAGACGTACTGAAAATGACTGCAGATGAGGCCTGCTCCTTTTTTAGGGCAGTGCCTCAAATTTATGGTATATGTCTGACTTTATCTGAGGTAGGATTAGGGTATCTACGGTTAGGGCAGTCAGCTACAACTCTTAGCGGTGGAGAGGCTCAGAGGGTTAAATTGGCTTCTGAATTATGCAAGCGATCAACTGGAAGTACATTATATCTTATGGATGAACCCACCACTGGGCTGCATTTTCAGGATGTTTCTCGTTTGCTTGATGTGTTTGGCAAATTGCGTGATGCTGGGAATACTCTCGTTGTGATTGAGCATAATCTTGACGTGATTAAATGTTCCGATTGGATTATTGATCTCGGCCCTGACGGTGGTGATGAGGGCGGTGAATTAATTGCTCAAGGCCCTCCAGAATATATAGCTGAGAGTAAAGTGAGTTGCACTGGAAAATTTTTGAAACGATTCCTTCCGAAGGCTAAGCTTAAAAGAGGGAAAGCCAAAAAAGTGGCTGCATGAAATGCGGTATCTGAAGTACTATCTTTTATTTAGTTTAGTTTTTCCGAGTTTTCATGCGGTCAGTGCTGAGTTGGTAGGTGAGGCTAAATTTGATAAAGATGACAGATATTATCTGGCCGCCCTCAAGAGTATTGATAGTAAAGCATGGGCCAATGCGGCAAAGTGGTTCAATAGGTTGCTTAAGGAATATCCAGATTTTGAAAAACGTTCAAAGGTCGTTCTTCTTCTAGCGCAGTCGCTCTATAAACAAGGGAATATAAAAGAAGCTTACGGTATATTATCAAATAATAAGCAAGCCGCGGGAAAGTTCGCCGACGAATATATTTACTGGATGGCTGAGTGTCGCGTTAGGCAGGGTAATTACGCTGCTGCTGACCAACATTTTAATGAGTTGTTAGCGCGTTACCCAAATTCAGAGAGGGTTTTGGAAGCCACGGTGAATTCAGCGTTTACAGCTTCTGAACGTGAGGATTGGCCGAGAGTGATCTCACTGTTACGCCCTGTCGATAGCGCATTTCAAATAAGGGCACAAAAGAATTTTGATTCGAAGGTTTTACAAGAAGGAGGTTTGCTTTTGGCTAAGGCGTTATTGGAGCAAAAAGACGGGATATCAGCTGAACTACTTTTGGATAGGTTTCCGGAGGAGCTTGGGTCAGAGTCAGGTTGGCGCCGAGCTATATTGTATGTTGATATATTAATATTTAATAAAAGCTTCGAGGAAGCAATTACTAAAATCAGTCGCTTGCGTGAAGCATTGAGGCAGGCAAAAGCTAATTCATCATGGCAATTGAGTGCAGCGAGAAAACATTCACAACTCTTGGAGGCGATGGGTGATTTGGACATGGCCGCTGAAGTTTATAATGAACTCATAGGTGAAGGTATTCAGGGGTATGGTAGAGCATATTCATGCTTAGATGCATCTAGACTATATGTGATGTCCGGAAAGTTCGATGATTCGGTTAGGTTGCTCAAAGTATTAGAAGGTATTTCGGATTCTAATTCTACGCTGGCACTTAGTCATCTTCTCATGGGGGAAATACAAATGAGTAAAAATCAACCTCTCGAATTTGACGTTGCCCTAAAATTTTTCCAAGAAGCATCTAAATATAATATTCAAGGTGATCTGGGAGCCAGAATTTATATGAGGGTAGGCGAGTGTTTTTTAAGGAAAGGAGAGTATCAAGCGGCAGTTGAAGAATTTCATAAAGGCATGGATCGAGCAAGCGATTCGGTTATTTTAGCCAGAATGAACTATTTGGACGGTTTAGCTAAAGTCAATTTAGGTAGACTAGAAAATGCGAAGGATGTTTTCTCCAGAATAGTGAAGATATCAAATCCCAATAAACTGGGTTTGGATCGAATAAAAGATTGTGCAAATTGGATGTGGTTCAAATCAGCTATAGAGCAGTCGAATCTGGTTGAGGCGGATGCACTGCTTACGGGTGCGAGAGAAAATTTATCATCATTTTTTCCATATTTTTTATTGGGCATGGCTCAAGCACGCATAACAGCCGGACAATTAGATTTGGCGCAAGAGCATTTGATTGAATTTAACAATCAGAAGCAAGATCATGATCTATTTGCCGCGGCGGAGATTGAAGCAATCAGGGTTCAAATAACTAAGGGGCAATGGGTTGATGCAATAAAGCTGTATGACAGATGGCTTAAAAAATATCCTGAGCATAATATGAGGAGTAAAGTTTTGCTGGACCGTGCGTGGGCTTTAATGCGCTCGGGGAAAAAGGCTGATGCGACGAGGGCCTACGAGAACCTAGCGTTTACCAAGGCGAAATCTCCTGAGGTTTATACGGCGAAAATTTGGTTGGCGGATCAATACTTTAATTCGATAACAAACCGTCTAGCGGCGGAAAAGATATATCAAGAGATTGCTTCGGAAACAAATTGCCCTCCATATTTAAGACATAGGTCTCAATTGATGGCAGGACGGGCGGCAATGGTTAGACAGGGTTATGATGATGCAAAAAAGAGCTTTGTTGACTTGATAAATAACAAGGATGTATCCGGCCCTGAGCGTATTCAAGCAACATTTGCTCTCGGAGATTTGATTATGTTTGAGTTGAAATCATCACCCGTCAATTCTCCACAAGCCGAAAAAATACAAAACGAGAAAATTCACCAGTCAACAAACACATTGTTTGGGTTGACGCAGATTGTGCAAACCAATCGGGTAGCAGCCCGGGCTTGGGGCAGGATCGGCGATATATCCCTAATGGTGGCACGTAAACGTGAATCTCATTATGTGCACGCTAAGGTGGCTTATGAAAAATCGAGATCCATTTCAGAACAGCAGTTAAAAGGTTTATCGGGTGCCGCCGATTATGATGATATTTTATATCAGGCGCTGATGGGGTTGGCTTATTGTTCAGATAGATCTACGATAGGCAGCGTTGGTGAAATACGTAAAGTTGCGCTAGAGGATGCACTCAAGAATGTTACTGATGTGTATGAAGATAGTTACGGTCACCCCACCAAAAAGATTAATCTGTATTGGCGCGGGCAAAGCGGAGTTATGGCTATAAGGTTTCTCACTGAGTTAGATAGATATGATGATGCACTGCGTAAGTATGATGAATTGGAAATATTATTTCCTAATATGCGGCCCTTTTTTAGGGAAAAAAAACAGCGACTGGAGGAACTTAGGGCTGCAAATCCCTAATTATGAATAGGTTTTGAAAAACACAATAGTATTGCCAACTAAGCTTAAACAAATTGATTAAAATGGTAGCAAATAGTGATTCACTTAATGGACGTATGGGATGTTCGCGGCGTATATATGTTAAGGGTAAACTATATCCGGACCTTAGTGTGCCAATGCGGGAAATAGATCAAAGTCCAACTAAGTTAATATCAGGAGAAATTGAGACCAACGATCCTATTCGTGTATATGACTGCAGTGGCCCTTGGGGTGACCCTGCTTTTGATTGTGATGTTAAGGAAGGGTTGCCACCGTTTCGTGATGCTTGGATTCGGGGGCGCGGAGATGTTAGTGCGTATGGTGGCCGGGAGATTAAACCAGAGGATGATGGATATTTATCGGTTAGACACGTTGAATCTGCTAACGATCACAAGCAGAATCGTGTCTTTCCCGGTTTACGTCGTGATCCGCTAAGGGCTAAAAGCCACCCAGTAACACAACTTTGGTATGCGCGCCAAGGTATTGTAACACCTGAAATGGAGTACATATCTATTCGTGAAAACCTTGGACGTGAGCGGGCGCTAGAGTTATTGGAAAATAAGAAAGGGGCCCGCAACATCTTAAATCAACAGCACCGTGGGGAAGGGTTTGGGGCGAAAATACCCGATTATATTACGCCGGAATTCGTGCGAGACGAAGTGGCGGCCGGCCGTGCAATCATTCCTGCAAATATTAACCATCCCGAGTTGGAGCCAATGATAATTGGACGTAATTTTCTCGTAAAAATAAATGCAAACATAGGTAATAGTGCAGTAGCCTCTACTATTGAGGAGGAGGTGGAAAAAATGCGATGGTCAACTCAATGGGGCGCTGACACCGTCATGGATCTTTCTACGGGAAAAGATATTCATGCAACTCGTGAATGGATTATTCGAAATAGTCCTGTGCCTATCGGCACGGTGCCTATTTATCAAGCGCTGGAGAAGGTTAGGGGTAAGGCGGAGAATTTAAATTGGAGTGTTTTCCGAGACACATTAATTGAGCAAGCCGAGCAAGGAGTAGATTATTTTACAATTCATGCAGGGGTTCTGCTGCGTTTTATCCCTCTAACTGCAAAAAGGTCTACTGGGATAGTGAGTCGAGGGGGGAGTATTATGGCTAAGTGGTGTCTTTCTCACCACAAGGAGAATTTTTTGTATACCCACTGGGATGAAATCTGCGAAATAATGGCACGCTATGATGTAAGTTTCTCAATTGGGGATGGGTTGCGCCCGGGCGCTATTGCAGATGCCAATGACGATGCGCAGTTTGGTGAATTAAAAGTTCAAGGTGATCTTGTGAAAACCGCTTGGAAACACGGGGTTCAGGCTATGTGCGAAGGCCCTGGGCATGCTCCCATGCATATGATTAAGGAGAACATGGAGAAACAGCTAGAATGGTGTCACGAATCACCATTTTATACTCTGGGGCCTTTAACTACAGATATTGCGCCTGGGTATGATCATATAACCAGTGGGATAGGAGCAGCCATGATCGGTTGGTACGGTACTGCAATGCTTTGTTATGTAACTCCAAAGGAGCATCTCGGATTACCTAATCGTGATGATGTAAAAGAAGGGGTTATTACTTATAAAATTGCTGCACACGCAGCTGATTTAGCAAAAGGTCATCCGGGTGCTCAATATCGTGATAATGCCCTGAGTAAAGCGCGGTTTGAGTTTCGGTGGGAAGATCAGTTTAATCTTAGCTTGGATCCTGAACGGGCGAGGGAGTTCCATGATGAAACGTTGCCTGCTGATGGAGCGAAGACGGCACATTTTTGTAGCATGTGTGGGCCAAACTTTTGCAGTATGAAGATTACTGATGATGTTAGGCGTTATGCTCAAGAGAACGGCTTTGGAGATGATGAAGTGCTTGCCGCCGGGATGGAGGAAAAGTCCCGTGAATTTGCAGAAAAAGGATCAGGGATTTACTCCTAGTCCTACTCTTACGTTCTTTTCCAGATTCATATTAAGCTTTAAAGATAATTTGAATTTATATCCCCAGGAATCGACTTACTGTAGATATTTTGAAGGCGAATGCTTAACAAAGTTCGGGAAGATTAAGTGAATGATTATGTCGCTTGAAAAGACTATTGCTAAAAAGGTTGTGGTGATTACTGGGGTGAGTCGGGGTTTAGGCCGTGCAATGGCGAGGGAGTTTGTTGCTCAAGGTCACACCGTGGCAGGGTGTAGCCGAAATGAAAAAAAAATTTTAGCTTTGGGGGAGGATCTTGGTGATTCAAACATATTTTCCCAGGTAAATGTGGCCGATGACTTTTCTGTGCAGCAGTGGGCAGTTAAGGTGATCAAAGAATTGGGAGCGCCTGATTTATTGATAAACAATGCAGCTGTGATAAACAAAAATCAGTTTTTATGGGAACTCAGCGCTGAGGGATTTAGTGAAGTGGTTGATGTAAACATCAAAGGTGTTGCTAATGTAATTCGTCATTTTGTTAAACCAATGGCAAAAGCAGGGAGAGGAGTAATTGTTAACTTCAGTTCCGGATGGGGCAGAAGTGCTTCTCCTGAGGTGGCACCATATTGTGCCACAAAATGGGCAATTGAAGGTATGACCCAATCACTCGCCCAAGAATTACCAGAAGGGTTGGCGGCTGTGCCTTTAAATCCAGGTGTAATAAATACAGATATGCTCAGGAGTTGCTTTGGTCCTTCTGCAGCTGATTTGCCCTCTGCAGATGAATGGGCGACGATTGCAGTTCCCTTTTTATTAGGATTGAGTACCAAAAATAATGGTCAGTCGCTGACGGTCAGCTAGTTTCGACTTGTTCACAGGCTGTGAATTTGATAGTGTAATCCAAATGGCAAATTCGCCACGTAAAAATGATCAACCCAAAAGCATGATGCTTGGAGTTGGGTTGGATTCCGACGGTCATAAACGAATCACCAAAGGGGAAAACTTTGCCCTAGTAGGTGGCTCAAAGGATACCCACGAAGAGATGACTGAAAAGGCGGTTAAAATAAACGAAAAGTTGGATGAACGCGGTAAGAGGTTGGAAGATGTTAGCCGTGAGGAGTTCGATGACATTGCCAACGATGTTGGGCTTCAACGTTTTGATCCTGATAAAAATTAATATAACCTAAATTGAGGTTCGTTATTATCTTTTTTCACCCTGTGGTTTTAATCAAAATATTCAGTTATTTGAATTTCTCGCAAAGTCACCATATGGATTCACAGGCCTTGGTGGTGATGTGAGAGGCAGGACAAGTATTGGCTACTAAAAGGTCTTCACCCGTCGACTTATTAGTCGGCGGGTGAAGTATCAATTCCAGGTCAGAGGGTCTACTTTATAATACTCTGCAAATAATTCGTAAAGTTCGGGGCGTTTCTTTTTGAGATAGTAGGGTTTTTCAAAAAATGTTTCAGTAGTAACACTAAAGAATTCGGCGGGGTTGGTTGCCCCATAGTAATCAATGACTGTCTTATCACCGCTTTCAACCTTTTTTTGTAAATCTGCAAATACTCGAGTGCAGACTTTCCTCCATTGTTTGTATTGTTCCTTGGATCCGAGTATCGGTGCTCCATCAGCTAGTCCGTCGGCCTGATCCAACTGGTGTGCGAATTCATGCAGAACTAAATTCCTGCCGTCTTTGGTGTTTTGAGCTCCGGATTTGGTATTATCCCAAGATAATACTACTAATCCTGATTCCCACGATTGACCCAAAACTTGGATGTTTTTTTCTGTGTGTATGCCGCCATAGGCCTCTTGTTTTGTGGCAGTGTAACTCTTTGGTCGGATTATCACAGAACGTAATTTATCAGGGAAAAATGTATTTTGATTTACTAAAAGTAGGCATGCTTGGGATGCAGTCAGTACACGAATTTCATCAGTGATTTTTAAGCCTTCAGCTCCTCGGATATCTATTCGCTCAATAAATAAAAGTGTAAGCTGCTCTAGTTGATCTTGTAATTCTTTTGGGAGCCGTAAATAGAGCGGCCATTGTTTTTCGAGTATTGATTTCCACTCAGTTGGGAAAGGTTTTCGTGGTGCATCGATTTGGGGTTGGAGTGATTTTTTAGCCAAAAATTTTGAAGACAGTATGGCTGTCAATAAAATTAAAATTATAATGGTGGTCTCTAACATCTTTTAGTTACTTGGCCATTTGAGATGTCTGTGAAGAAAGTCAAATGTTCCTTTGCCATTTATTGTATGTGGTCCTTGGAAGAATTCTATTTCAGTTTTTTCTGGGATATCAAGGGCGGCGTACAACCTTCGAACCTTGGCATATTCGTAAGCTACCCATTCATCAGGTGCGACACCATCTTTATGTCCGCGTTCGACCATGAAAGGTCTGGGTGCTATGAGTGCAGCCATCTCCGCATAGTTAAATGTGTGGCCAAGGTTGTATTCAAAGATTTCATATTCTCCCGTGTATAGATAACTGTAACGCCAATCTGTTGTAGTGTTTTTTTTGATCCATTCATTAAAATCAGCTGAACATATAGAAAGACAGTATCGTGGGATCAATGCTGGTACTCTCATTGCTGTTTTGCCTCCATATGACAATCCGTAGAAACCGATTCTGTTTTTATCGACGTATGGAAGGGTTTCCAGCCAATCTATGATCCGGTTGTGTTGAGGTATAATGACCGAGAATAGTGTTTTTCCCAATGGGTTTGCTTTACGTTGTAAAACACGAAATGCATCCTGTCCACGGTAGGGATTATGTGGAGCAAAAACAACAAAACCCCGATCAGCTAACTCCGCGGAAAAACCCTTATATGGACCAAATGCCCTCGATTTAGGATCGCGGGTTATAGTGTCATTAGGCACCCCCTCCAGTCCATGCTGACAGACAACGACTGGCCGTTTCTCCCCTGGTTCAATGCCTTTTGGTGTAAGCAGGTATCCCCACGCAAAAACGTCCTTCCAAACGTCCAAAACGATTTCATGACATGTCCATTTACCAGTTTCCAATATCTTTCTACTTCTAGGATTAATCGGAAGATTAGCATTGGGGAACTTCCCGATGACTTCATTCCAGAATCGCTCTTTGTGTTTATCGGTTTGCTTGTTCCAGGTAGAAGGTTTTTCATACCGGAAAGATTTCCAAAAATTTTCTTGTCTGCGGTATTCAGAAAAACGAAGAAGCCTTTGTGTATGATCAACCAATTGTATTACCTGCCGTTTTTGCCGGTCAGTTGGCGCTTCTATTTTATGGTTGAGTGGTTTAGGTCGTAAATTTATCTCTTTAGTTGATATATTGAGCTCTTTTAAAAATTTCTTTATGGAGGTTGGGTTACAAAAATTATCTACCGGAATTTTTTTATTTATTCCATCTTGGGTACTGTAAAGATGTATGTAATTATTTTTAAAACCGAGGTTTCTGGCTCTTAGAAATTCTGATTCAACTAGATGGGTTGCTGGGGTGGCTAATATTCCAGGGGCAGCTCCTCCACGGCGGCCTCGTCTGGCCATGGGGGGGGCATCAATTTGCTTAATGCTACTATGTTCTACGATTAGGGTCCGGGGGCATATTAGGCTGGCAATCTCAGCATCGCCAAATTGTTCTAGTAGGCCAAACACATTTCTGTATATAGGTTCATTCCAGATTCTGTCGCGTTCGCAAAAATAACCACTTACCATAGTTGCTTTTACGCGGTTATCTATGGCCGCCGCATAGAATCCTATGAGAGCTCCCTCATTATAGCCCACTATTCCAATTGGAATTACATTGGGTGTCTTTGAGTTTTCTAAATTAAACCAATTTATTGCTGCTCGTATTTTTTGTACTTCGTAGCCGATTATATGACGACCCATTTCAAATGCCTGACGGTAGATCCATTCCCGGTGGGTTTGGTTTGTATATGCTATTCCTTCAGCGCCTGAAAATTCATCGTCACGATTAATGAGTGTTGGTACCAATACCTGACAGCCTGCAATTGCTAGATGACGAGCAAATTGTGATTCGGGATTTATGCCGGGACTTAATCCTGCTATCTGTTCCGGGGTTTGGTCAGCGTCGGGAAGGGCAATGATGCGACCTCGGATAGGGCCAATGGGGTTAATTAATAAACCTTCCCCAGTGACGCCTTTGAAGACCGGCCAATAAACAGAGTGTACTTCCATATGCTCATCTTTATATCGAAGCGAGCTGGTTGTTGTATTTGAGTTTAGGCCAAGACTTTTAAAAGGGATTAGTTCATCGGTAGCACCAATGCAAAATTGAAAATGTTTTCTATTTTTTTCTATCGATTTTACGTATGCCTCATCTGATGTATTATTACGATTCCAGAAATTTTTACGGAGTTTCCGTGACAATTGGATTTTTTTATCCAGAAAAATGCTGATTCCGGAAACCATGCGAACAGACAAATCTCCATCCATTTCCAACGGGCGTGTATGTGGGAATTCTTCGCCTTCTAATGAAATACTTAGAAATAAAACTATTAAAGAGATGGCAAGGTTCATGCCCAATGCCAGCTATTTGTTCCAATCTTGTCAATGAAAACGCTTAGCTATGCTCACCGACGCTGGCCAACTCTTGATTGTTATTTGCATCTAAAATCATGAATTGTTCAGCGTGGAAAGCTGTCTCAGCTCTAAATTCGAGTTTTACTAGGTATTTCTTTTCAAAATTAATTATCAAATCTTCATCTTCCCTGCGGAGTCTATCCAAAACATTTGGGTTTACCACAATTCGAAGGATGAAATCTGATTCGTCTTGGTCACGTCCTCTGAGAATTTCTGTGAGTTTGCGTTGAATTTCAACACTCATTGTGACGGGGCTCTTTATGTTGCCACGTCCATTGCAATAATGACATTCGTCATGAAATGTAGATTGAACGCTTTCGGAATGTCTTTGGCGCGTCATTTCCATTAGCCCTAGTTGTGAAATCGGCAATACGTGGGTTTTTGCTTTATCATTCCTGAGGCACTCCTTTACCTTGTTTCCTACTTTATCCCGATCACGTCGGTTTTTCATGTCAATGAAGTCGATTACAATCAACCCTCCCATATTCCTTAACTTGAGTTGACGGCAAATTTCTTCAGCGGCTTCTAAATTTACCCGAAGAATTGTGCTTCCTTGATCTTTCCCTCCGCCTTTGTGACTTCCGGTATTAACATCGATAGCTACCAATGCTTCAGTTTCATCAATCACAAGAGCTCCGCCGCTCTTGAGGCTGACTTTTCTTGAAAAGGCCTGTTCTAGCTGCTTAGTAATTCCATGCTTGTCAAAAATGGGTTGCGCATCCGTGTAAAGTTGAATTTTTTTCTTTGATTGTTTTGAGATTTTGCCAACGAGTTCCTCCATTCTGGTAAAAGCATCCCGATTATCGATAAGAATTCGATCTACGTCTTCGGTTAAAAAATCTCGGACTGTACGTTCTATCAAATCGGGTTCTCTAAATACACAGGAGGGAGCCTTATTAGAATTGATATTATTTTCTACTTTTTCCCATTGATCCATTAAGATTGCTAAGTCTCTTACAAAATAACCTTTACGGCGGCCTTCTCCGGCTGTGCGTAAGATTGCCCCCATGTTGCTAGGGATATTGAGAGATTGGAGAATTGATTTAAGTCGTTTGCGCTCTTTTGGATCTTGTATCTTTTTTGAAATACCCAGTTGGTCAGAGTATGGCAGCAGGACGAGAAATCTTCCTGGGATAGATAAATGCGTAGTGGCACGGGGGCCTTTGGTGCCGATAGGGCCTTTTTGGATTTGCAGTACAATATCGCTGCCTGCTGGATATTTCTTTGGAATATCTTTTTTTGATATGCGAGGTATTTTCCGGCGACCTCCCTTTCGTTCAATAACTTCATACTGTTTTTCAAGGTTTGCTGGAAGTATGTCCCAGTAGTGGAGGAATGCGTTTTTGTCTATGCCGATATCAACAAAAGCGGCTTCTAATCGGTTTTCTAGGTTTCGTACTTTACCTTTATATATACTCGCCACTATACGTTCGTCATTGTTTCTTTCCATTGTGAAATCTTCCAGTTGGCTAGATTTCATTATGGCAATACGCGTTTCTAAGCTCTCAGCACTAATAATAATTTCTCTTCCCGATGGTTTTTTGGGGAGCAGTTTCTGTATAAACCTTTTTACCTTTCCGACAAAGCCTGGCTCTTCCTCTTTCTCCCTGTTTTTAGGTATTGTCTCTTTTTGTTTGGATGGTTCAGGTGCGGGCTTAACACCAAAGGCCTTGTTTTCTGATTTTAAAATTTCATCTTCATGACCATGGTTGAATATTGGCTCGTCTAGGATTCTCCCGTTTTCCATGTCTTCACGGCCTTTTTCTTTTTTAGGAATTTGGCTTCGCATGCCGCCTGTAGGGCGGAAGTTTTGACGTTTCTTTCTCGTGCCGAAATTTTTATTACTCATAATTTAAATTATATTGTCTTTTGGTATAGCTTAATGTTTTGCAGAAGCCCTAAGGCTGCTAACGAACAGATCACAGACGAACCGCCTGAGCTCAGTAGGGGGAGGGGTAGGCCTGTGACAGGCACCATGCGTATGTTCATGCCGATATTAACAAATACGTGGAAGAACATCATTGTTACCACTCCCATGGCAAGAATCCTACCCAGCCGGTCACGACTTCGGATCGCGGTTCTAATTCCAACAGCAATGATTGTTCCGTACAATAAGATCACTGCAGTGCTGCCGATAAATCCACTTTCCTCAGCGATGACTGAAAAAATAAAATCATTGTGGGCTACTCCTCTTGGTAAATATCCGTATGTGTTTTGTATTCCATTCTTCCAGCCTTTGCCAGTGAGTCCGCCAGATCCGACAGAAATCATAGCTTGAACTACATTATAGGAATCCTGTTTTTGTAGAGCTCGTGCGCGGCTTATTTCTGTATTTGTGGCGTTGGGGCCTGCGTAATGTTTGGCATAATCTACGCCAAAATATACCATCAATCTGCGTTTTTGATGGTCAGGTAGTCGGATTGGCTTCCACTCGTTGGGTACAAAAAAGACATACGCTAGGGCAAGGACTGTTAAAATTGTTGCTCCGCCTACAAGTTTTTTCATAAATCCCCAAGGCGCTCCGGCAACGTACATCATCACGAGTCCTGTGGGAAGGATCATTAGCGACGTGCCAAGATCTGGCTCCATTAGTATTAAGGCAAATGGAAGCATGGCTAATCCGATTCCTTTTAGAAGCACTCTGGAATCAGATAACTCTCTCCTTGGTCGACTTAAGAATTGCGCTAAAGCCAAAACAAAAGCGACTTTGGCCATTTCTGACGGTTGGAACTGTGTAAAGCCAAGGTCGAACCACCTTCGGGCTCCATAGCGCATGGAGCCAATGCCGGGAATTAAGACCAGTGTCAGCATGGTGATATTAAGCCAATAGAAAACGTATGCCCACCGTGCTATCTGGTTGTAATCTTTCAGGCAAAGAACAAATGCAATGGTCACCCCTGCAAGATAAAAAATACCCTGCTTGAAGTAGGGTTGTTTTATCAGTGTGGAAGAAGAGAAAAGCTCATTGTTGTACGTTGCGCTGTAAACGAAGAGTAGACCGAAAGTCATTAGGCCAAACAAAGCAATTAATAGTACCTTATCAACACGATTCCAGGGTAATATTTGAGTCAAAAAATTCATTTATTTTCCCGCTAAGGAACCATTTCTTTTTTGGTCGATTAAAACTTCGTAGATTTCTTTAGCTATTGGGGCGCATGTTTTGCCCCCAGAAACACCTCTCTCAACCATGACAACGACAGCATATTTTGGTTTTTCGAAAGGACCAAATGAAACAAACCATGTAATTTTGTGAAAGTCTCCTGGTTTTTTTACTTCGGCAGTGCCGGTTTTCCCACAGATATTGTAATCAGGAATCATTGCGGGCTGTCCGGTTCCCTCTTCTTCGGCTACATCTGCAAACATGGCTTCACGTATTATTTTCAAGCTATCAGTTCGCTTTATTAAAAGTTGACTGCGTTTTTGCGCACGACGGAATCTTATCGTGTTTTCTTTAATATTTGGATTTGGTGACTGTATTCTATCAACCACGCGTGGATGATAAATTGTGCCTCCGTTTGCGATGGCTGAGGTCATAAGTGCCATTTGAAGGGGTGTAACGGTAATTTCGCCTTGGCCAATGCAAAGGTTGGCTGTGTCTCCTTCGCTCCAGCCATCTCTTACTCTTTTGATTGAAGGGAATTGTCCTGCCGTTTCCTGTTCAGGTAGCAGGCCTGTTTTTTCTCCTAAATGGAACTGTTTTCCCATCTGGACTATATGCTCCTTGCCGTGCCCTTCGACTACTGCTTGGTGAATGAAATAATAATTGCTGGATTTTTTAAAGGCCCGCTTAAAGTCGTACATTCCTGGGCTTGCCGTGTCCTTGATTGATCGTTTGCCTATTCGAAAACTCCCGGTCGATTCGATTAGCTTTTTTGGATTTAAACCGTTTTCCAGTGCTGCTAGTCCAGAGATAATTTTAAATATTGACCCAGGAGGGTAACGTTCTTGAGTTGCGCGAAAGAGAAGAGGAGATGGTCGGTTAGTGAGGTATTGATTCCAGAGGGCGTGACTTATTCCAGGTGTAAATTTATTTGGATCAAATACAGGAGCTGACACCATTGCGGTTATATCACCTGAATTTACATCCATCACGATGGCGGATCCGGCCTTTGCTCCACATTTTTTTAAGCCTTTCTCTAAGGCGTTCATTGTGGCGTTTTGTATTGTCATATCCAGAGTTAATACAACATTGCTGCCGGGCTGTGAGGTAACTGGGGTTGATTCCCCCTGTCGGTAGCCGAGGTTGTTAACCTGAACAGCTCTTGTCCCTGGTTGGCCGCATAAATATTGGTCAAACATTTTTTCTAATCCCACTTTTCCAGAATAGTCAGGCAGTCGGTAATTGTAAGGGAGTTCCTCCTTGGCCTGGTAATTGTATCGTTTCAGATGGCCTGTAAGGTGGGCGGTTGAAGGCGACGGGTACATTCTTTTTGGTGTAGCTTCCAGCTCAAGTCCCGGCACTTTCCAGCTGTTTTCCGCAAAGCGAGCTACATTAGTGATCGACAGCCCTGTGATTACCGGCAACGGAAGTGCTCTTTGGTTGGTGAAGTGGGATTCCATTTTATTTGGGGAGATGGCAATTTGTTGATCCAATTGAAGCATTTCAATGAATCGTTTGACGACTCTGTGCCTTACTTGAATCTCAAGTTGCCTGCTTTCAGCTGCACTCAAACTTTTGGCGGGTCGGCTTCTTTTCCATTCTTCTCTGAAGTGCGGTCGTAATTCCTCGAGATAAGCATTTACTACAAACGTAGGGATATCTTGGGCTATTGGTCTTCCGTGTTTGTCCAAAATGCTGCCTCTTACCGCAGGGATGCGCACCGTTCGCATCGATTGTATCTCTTGGTCATTGATATATACGAGAGCTGTTGCTACTTGCACATACCATAATCCAATGAGCAGCAATGTTATGCCGATGCCGATCGCTGCACCAGTCACATAAACTCGCTTATCTGTTTTCGGTTTATCTAGTGAGTTATCCATGAATGTGAGGGCCACGAATAATCCGAGTTGAGGTGTCGTACGGAGCAACAAGCGGCTGTTCTTCTACTGATCGATTTAGCCAGTTAACAATGGGGAAAAAGACCAGTGCTAATAGGCCGCTCATGCCGGCTGTAGCTATCCACTGCCAAAAAGAAAACCAGCCGAACAGGGGCTGTTGGTTTGAAAGCAGTAATATACACAAAGATGTAATTGAGACAAAGGCACCGGCAGATGCGCCCAGGATGAATCGTGTTCCAACATTGTTGAATGCAATGTGTTGGCTATTCATGTGTACGATAAACCCTAATGTGTAGAGTGGAAGGATAGTAGTACCTATAGAGCTCGTAGAAAGCGCACTTTGGGTTAGGGATCCAAATATAGACAGTATTCCGATTGTTGAGATTGGGCAGCGAAGAGCAACCACTATTAGTAAGGCGGGAAGTGGGTCTATTTGGAACCCGAATGTTCTCTGTGGAAAGCTCCATGTAGTCAGCACATACGTACTTACAAGGGCAGTTGCTAGGATTGATAATGTGAGAAAACCTCTCATGGCATAAGTACCCAAACTTCATGGAGTTGGGAGGTGTTGGTTGAGAGTTTTACTGTTGCTGTTGTCGTTAGGGATCCGGGTCTGGAGTGTATTGCAAGAAGTTTGCCGACATATATTCCTCTGGGAAAAATTTCGCCAAGTCCACTGCTATATAGTTTGTCGCCCGGTCTGGCAAGAGTGACTCCCGGCAGGTGGGTTAGCTTTACTAATGTCGGGTCGTAAACTGTTTCTCCAGTTGATTTGAGGATGCCGGTCTCTTTGGTTGCCTCAATGGTCACTGAAACTCTGCAATCGGGGTCTCCCAGTAAAGCGATCTGTGAGTGGTTTGGGTACGCCTCTTGCACTCGACCTATTAGGCCAGTTTTGGCAACCACCGGCATATCAATTTTTACACCGTCGTTCGCGCCTAAATCAATTAGGATTGATCTCCACCAGTTAGATGGGTCTCGCCCAATGATGCGTGCCAAACGAGGGTTCCACTCTGGCCGGGGGCGCATTTTGAGTTGTTCGCGCAGGTTCCGGTTTTCCTTTGATAATGGTACTGTTTGTTCAAGTTTTAGCTCTAGTATGGAGTTTTGGCGTTTTAGTTCGGCGTTTTCATCTAGCAGGGCTTCACGGGAAATAGTTTGGTTAGATAGGTATTCCCCGGTGCTTTGGGCTATTCTTTGGGTTTTAAATAACGGAGTATATAAGCTGCTAAACAAGCGCTTTGCACGCTTTGCCGCTGTAGGTGACAAACTAAAGCAGATTACTGCAAAAAGCAGAACTATGCTAGTTGTGATGACGTATGGTCTATTAGTCATTTACCCGGGTGGTCCGGGCGAGCGAATGTGAGAGAAATCAATCATGAAGTGGCTGCTGCATTGCGCCAGTAATCAATATTTTGAAGAACCTTTCCAGTTCCGTTTGCTACTGAAATGAGAGGGTCGTCAGCAATGACTACAGGAAGTTGGGTTTCTTTTGCTACGAGTCGGTCGATTCCTCTTAAAAGAGCACCTCCGCCAGCTATAACAATCCCGCGATCAACTAAATCTCCGGAGAGTTCCGGCAGGCACTGTTCAAGAATTTGCCGGATGGACTCGAGGATTGCAGTTAAAGGCTCTTTGAGCGCCTCGCGTATTTCCTCTGAGCGGATAGTTAATGTCCTTGGTAGTCCTTGATTTAGGTCGCGGCCCTTTACTTCCATAGTTAATTCGTCTTCCAACGGGAAGGCCGAACCGATTTTCAGTTTGATTTCCTCAGCTGTTCGTTCGCCGATTAAAAGGTTATGGGCGCGTTTCATATGATTAATGATCGCACCATCGAATTGGTCGCCACCAACCCGCAGGCTAGTAGCTTGAACAATGTTTGCCAGAGAGATGACAGCAATTTCTGCTGTTCCACCACCAATATCTACCACCATATTACCCGCTGGTTCTGCGACGGGAAGGCCAGCTCCGATGGCTGCGGCTAAAGGTTGCTTGATGGGGTAGAATTCGCTTGCCCCTGCACGCGTTACTGAATCCTCAACGGCTCGTCTTTCCACCTCAGTTATTCCGGAAGGGACCGCAACGACTACTCGAGGTTGGACTAGCTTCCGGTGATGAACCTTGGTGATGAAATAGCGAAGCATTGCTTCGGTTACGTCAAAATCTGCAATCACACCATCCTTCATCGGACGGATGGCAGTGATATTAGGAGGGGTGCGAGCGAGCATGGATTTTGCCTCACTGCCAACTGCGAGTACATTTTTTGTACCTGACTGGATTGCTACCACTGAAGGCTCCCGCATGACTATTCCGCGGTCTTTAAGGAAAACCAGCGTGTTTGCAGTGCCTAAATCTATCCCAATATCATTGGAAAAAAGGCCTTTTAATCCATCAAGCATCAAATGTTTCGTGACTCGCGGCTGACAATGCCCTTGGTGCCTAGGGCTAACAAGGAAAGGTTATTCAGGGTATTTCCTAATAAAGTGCAAAAAAAATGGTACCAGAGGAGGGACTTGAACCCCCGACAAATGGATTATGATCCCACTGCTCTACCGACTGAGCTACTCTGGCTCTCTTCGGGCTGATTATCTGTTCAACAGCCCCGATTTTGTCAAATAGTTTCGGTTTATAGGCGATATTATCATATAATATCTCTTGCTAATGCTGAGCGGGTATTTTAGGTTGCGCCGCTGAAAAGATAAATGGATAGGAAAGTAAAAGCTGAGACAATTTCTGAATTCGGTGTTCACGAGAAGGATACCGGTTCTGCTGACGTGCAAATTGCGGTTTTGAGCCGCCGTATTAAACATTTGGAGGGTCATCTTAGGGCCAACAAAAAGGATCGTCATTCCCGTCGAGGTCTCACCAATATGGTGAGTCGACGCAAGCGCCTGTTGCGCTATCTGCAAGGGAAGGATTCAAATCGTATGGTTGAGTTGAAGAAACAGCTCGGCATTCGTTAAGTCAGTTTCACTTTCCCGGGCTGCTGAAACGCCGTTTTTACACCCGGATTCCTAAAAATAATAATTGCGATGAAAAATGTCGCTGTAAATTTGGGTGATTTCATTCAGTGCCTCACTAGGGGCCATGTATGAAGTTCCTCAAGTCAGCAGTGACTAAATCTAAATACTAATAATGATTAAAGACCAAGTAACCGCCAAAGTTGGCGATAAAGAAATCACCATCGGCAGTGGTAATATTACCAAGCAAGCTGATGGCACCGTAACAGTACAAATGGGAGAGACGATTGTAATGACCGCCGTTGTGGCGGCCACTAAAGGTCGTGAGGGGCAGGATTGGTTCCCATTGCAAGTGGATTATCGGGAGCGTGCTCATGCCGCCGGCCAAATCCCTGGAAATTATTTCCGTCGAGAAGGTCGTCCGAGTGATAAGGAAATACTTACTTGTAGGCTCACAGATCGTCCTATTAGGCCGCTCTTCAAAAAGGGCTGGTTCAATGAATGTCAGGTGTATGGCTTGCTGCTCAGCGCTGATGGTGAGAATGAGCCTGATGTGCTAAGTATTCTCGGGGCTTCTGCTGCGCTAATGGTAAGTGATATTCCCTGGGATGGACCTCTAGGGGCTGTGCGCGTAGGGAGAGTGAATGGCGAATTTGTTGCTAATCCAACTCATGAGGAAATGGCAGAGAGTGACCTTGACCTTCTTTATGTCGGTAACGAAACCGATGTGGTAATGTATGAAGGAGCTGCAGATCAGATTAAAGAGGAAGATTTTATTGCTGCTTTGAAATATGGTCAGGAATGTTGCTTGCCGCAGATTGAAGCTCAAAAGGAGTTGGTTAAATTATGCGGAAAGGAAAAACGCGACATATCGGACCAATTGTTCGTTGTTCCGGATAAGATTTTCTCCAAGGCTGAGGAGCTTGGCGGAGGTGGTCGTATCGTAGAGGCTTTGCTTACGGTTGCCAAGTTAGAACGTGAGCGGAAAGTTGGAGCTATTAAAGATGAAGTGGCGGGTAAGTTGCGTGAAGAATTTGGTGAAGAAGAGGTGACTGATGCAGTGGTGGATCAAGCTTTTTACCACATTCAAAAGACGGCTCTGCGCGGCCTGATCCTTGAGCAGGGCAAACGGTTGGATGGTCGAGGGCTAGATGAATTGCGTTCAATCGAGTGTAAGGTAGGGGTTTTACCTCGCACTCATGGTTCGGCTCTATTTACTCGTGGGGAAACGCAAGCACTTGTTCTGACAACTCTCGGTACGACAGATTCTGCCCAGCGTTTTGATAGTTATACAGGAGGGGAAGACAGCAAGCAGTACATGATGCATTATAACTTCCCCAATTATTCAGTCGGCGAGACAGGGCGAATTATGGGCCCAGGACGTCGTGAGGTTGGGCATGGTGCTTTGGCGGAAAGATCGCTTTTGGCGATGTTGCCTATTGATGATAATTACCCTTACGCAGTACGTCAGGTTTCTGAAATATTGGAATCCAATGGCTCTAGTTCCATGGCGACGGTCTGTGGAGGTAGTCTGTCACTCATGGATGCGGGGGTTGAAGTAAAGGGTGCCTGTGCCGGGATTAGTATAGGAATCTGCACTGATCTTGATGATGAGGGGAAAATCACCGATCATAAAATCCTTACTGACATTATGGGTTGGGAAGACGCATTCTGTGACATGGATTGTAAAATAGCTGGCTCTAAGGAAGGTATCACAGGTTTCCAGTTGGACCTTAAGCTC
The DNA here is from genome assembly GCA_902551155.1 of uncultured Verrucomicrobiota bacterium. GTDB lineage: Bacteria > Verrucomicrobiota > Verrucomicrobiia > Limisphaerales > UBA1100 > UBA1100. Next base: position 38,223 of record CACDBG010000012.1, read on the forward strand.
AAAGGCCTTCCAATGAATATTATGGAAGAAGCCATTGAGGCTGCTCGGAAATCCCGCCATGAAATCATCGATATTATGAATGAGACGATCAATGGGCCGGGGGAAATGAGTAAATACGCCCCGCGGATTACCCAGTTGAAGGTTGATCCAGATAAGATTGGAATGATTATAGGGCCGGGAGGCAAAAATATTAAAAGAATCGTCGAGGAGTCGGGTTGTGAAATTAATATCGAAGACGATGGCACGGTCAATGTTTACTCACTAAATCCGGAAGGCATGCAGGTGGCAGTGGAGGAAATTGAGGGAATGACTGCTGAGCCAGAGGTGGGTCGTGTGTATGAGGGAACAGTTGTTTCTGTTAAGGACTTCGGCTGCTTTGTTGAGTTCCTGCCTGGCAAGGACGGTTTATGTCATATTAGTGAGCTATCTGATAAGCGCGTTGATAAAACCGAAGATGTTGCAAGAGAAGGTGACAGGATGACTGTGAAGCTTATCGGGGTAGATGAACGTGGAAAAGTAAAGCTGTCTCGTAAAGCTGCTATGATTGAAAGCGGAGAAATAGAGGCGCCTGCAGAAGGAGAAGAGCCGAATGAGCCTAGAGCGGAACGTGAAGTAAGCGATGAAGAGCCCGAGGTAGGCAAGCTCTATCAGGGTACCGTTGTGACTGTAAAAGAATATGGCGCTTTCGTCGAATTTCTCCCGGGACGTGATGGGTTGTGCCATGTGAGTGAACTGGCAACAGCCCGGGTTAAGAATGTTGAGGATATAGCTAAGGTTGGAGAAAAAATTTGGGTAAAACTCCTTGAGATAGATGAACGCGGCAAGGTTCGCTTATCTCGCAAGGCAGCGCTAGAGGAACGTGAGGCGGCTGAGGCGGGAGAGTAAATATTATCGCGGCTTGCTTCAGAATCCTGCATTTAGTTAAATAATCTCGTGTTGAATCAGCAGACACTGGCTGGCCAAGCCAGCTTTAGTGGCATTGGCCTGCATAGCGGCAATAAGGTGAAAATGACATTTTTACCTGCGCCGCCAAACCATGGGATATGTTTTCGCCGGGTCGATCTCGATGGGCAACCAGAGGTTGTCGCGTCGGTTGAGAATGTTTCGGAGACAAATCGATCTACCACGCTATCCAAGGGGAGTGTTAAACTTCACACTGTTGAACATGTGCTGGCTGCTTTCTCAGGGTTCGGGGTTGATAACGCAGTTGTGGAACTCGATGCGAACGAGCCGCCCATAGGTGACGGGAGCTCGGATCAGTTCTGTCAAATGATTGAGGAGGCAGGGGTCGTTGCTCAGGATGAACAACGTGAGGTGTATCTGCTTGAGGCTCCCATTGAGCTTCAGAGCGGAGAAACTCAAATGATGGCATTTCCTCATGACCGCTTTAAGATTACCTGTACTAGTGCGGGTGAAAACGGGCGTTTCACTCAACTCTTTAGCTGTGAACTAAATTCAGACACGTGGCGTAATGAAATTTCAAGGGCTCGTACATTTTGTTATTATGAAGAGATAGAGCACTTGTATAAAAATGGTATGATTAAAGGGGGGGGGGTTGGAAAATGCTGTAGTGATTCGTGATGATGCAGTTCTTACCAATGAGCCTCTAAGGTATGCCAACGAATTTGTTCGCCATAAGATTCTCGATATAATAGGCGACCTCTCTTTGATGGGTAGGCCGATCGGTGCTCATATTGTTGCTGTAAAGCCAAGTCATGCTGCAAATTGCGAGATGGCTCGAAGGATTTTATCCCAGAGTAGGAAGTCTAAGGAGGTTGCTGAAACTTTTGCGCCTCCTCCTGAAAAAGAACGTTTAGCTAAAGTGGCGGTGGAGGAAAAAGCCCGTGAATCGATCGTTCAGGATGGTGCAATTTTGGATGTAAACCATATAATGAAAGTGTTGCCGCATCGGTTTCCTTTCCTAATGGTGGATCGGGTTACCTTGATTGAAGGCAGTCACATCGTTGCTCAAAAAAATATCAGTATTAATGAACCTTACTTTGAAGGACATTTCCCTAATCATCCAATAATGCCGGGAGTGTTACAATTAGAGGCGATTGCGCAGGTTGCAGGTGTTTTAATGCTTAAAAAAGCCGAGAACATAGGAAAACTTGCTTATTTCATGGCTGCCGAAAACGTAAAATGGCGTAAACCAGTGCTTCCCGGTGACGTGCTTACCATTGACGTGGAACTGACGAAATCACGGGGTAAAATCGGAAAGGCGATTGGTAAATGTTTTGTGGATGGGGCACAAGTTAGTGAGGCATTAGTCACATTCATGCTAGTTGATTCCTGAGAATGATGAGCGAAATTCATTCTACCGCTATCATTGAAGATGGTGCACAGATTGGTGATGAATGCAAAATTGGACCCTATTGTGTTATTGGACCCAATGTGACACTGGGATCAGGATGCAATCTGCACTCTCATGTAGTGATCGATGGCCGCACTGAAATTGGCGAGGGTAATGAGTTTTATCCGTTTTGCTCAATTGGTCTCAAGACTCAGGATTTGAAGTGGAAAGATGGGGATTCAGGCACGGAAATAGGTTCCAATAACACATTCAGGGAGTATGTAACGGTACATAGTGCAACTGGCGATGGGGATGTTACGGTTATCGGATCACACAATAATTTATTGGCTTACACGCACGTTGCCCACGATTGTCGGTTGGGTGACCATATTATTATTTCCAATGTAGGTACCCTAGCCGGGCACGTAATAGTGGAAGATCGAGCAATTATCGGTGGCTTGGCAGCGGTGCATCAATTTTGCCGTATTGGAACAATGTCAATTATAGGCGGCTGCAGTAAGGTTGTGCAGGATGTTCCGCCCTATATGATGGCTGATGGTAATCCGGCTTCAACGCGTGCTTTGAACAAGGAAGGGCTTAAGCGTAATAATATAACTGACGAAACGCAGAGCGCATTAAAGCAGGCGCATAAGATATTATTTCGAGAAAACCTCACAATGGCCGTTGCCGTGGAAAAAGTAAGGTCTGAGGTTGCAGATTGTCCTCAGTTAGACCATCTGTTGAGTTTTATAGAATCCAGTGAGCGCGGCATTGCGAAGTAGAATGAAAGTGGAAACTGTAAGGATTATTTTTGTTCATTTTCCTAAAAATTGAAACGCAATTTGGGTTACAAATTCACCATTGCTTTTTCTAATTTGGTGAAAGTGCAGTAACTGTGATAGCCGCATTTTTTTGCTAGATTTACTGCTTCATCCAAGTTTAGGCCAACTTCATGGGGTGCGTGAGCGTCAGAGCCAAAAGAGATTTGAACGTTGTGTGATCTGGCAAGTTTCAAAAATTCGATGTTAGGGTATATTTCTTTACAGTCTTTTCGTAGTCCGGCTGTATTTAATTCAATACAGGTATGTGTTGCTTCGCATGCAGTGAGGAAGGATGAGTAGAGGTTGGAGCAATCATGCTTTGGGTAGTGGCCGAATTTTTTAGGGAGATCCGGATGGCCGATGATTTGAAATAAGCCAGAGGCTGCGGCACGTGTTAGTAGGTCAAAGTATTCTGACCACACCTCATCAGCTGAGCGCTTGTCCCACTCTTTAATATGCTTTGGATTATCAAAATCCCATTTGCCGGAGATGTAATGCACTGAGCCTATAAAATAATCCCACTCATGGTTTTCAGCCATTTTTTTTATCCAAGGTTCATGGCCGGAAATAAAGTCAACTTCAAGGCCAAGTCGAATGGGCAGGGCGGGGTAGGTGTCACGTGCATGTTCCACTTTCTCGACGTACTTTGTTAACTCAGATGAAAGCATGCGCCAGTCGTCCTGATCATCATGTTCTACGGGTGAATGATCGCTAAAGCCAATCTCTGGTAGATTTAGTTCCAGTGCGCGTGCGGCATATTCGACAGGCTCACCCTTTGCGTGTCGGCAAAGGGGCGTATGCATGTGGTAATCAGCAGGTAGAGCCATAGGCGGAGGATAGCCATCAAATCGTCATTCGTGAAGGGATTTGATTGACATGAATATGCCAGAATTTCATTATCCGCAGGCAAATCCCAATGGTATTTGCCCCGCAAGGCGGGGCTTTTTGTTTTATGGCTAATACAATTTTGATAGGGGCGCAGTGGGGCGACGAAGGCAAGGGTAAGATCATCGATGTGCTCACCGAGAAGGCAGATCTAGTTGTTCGTAGCCAGGGTGGAGCCAATGCAGGGCACACGGTTCGCGTGGGGGCTAATGAATATATATTACACCTAATTCCGTCGGGGATTTTGCGTAGGAGCAAAGTGTGCCTGATTGGAAATGGTGTAGTAATTAACCCTATCTCACTGGTTAAGGAGCTTGATGGGCTCAGAAAGAAAAAAGTCAGCGTTAAGGGTCGGCTTTTTATCAGTGATAAAGCACATGTGGTAATGCCTTATCATAGTGAACTTGAATCCTGTGCCGAACGTTTGAAAGGCAAAAACAAAATCGGGACCACTCTCCGTGGGATTGGCCCCGCTTATGGTGATAAAATTGCCCGCACGGGACTACGGATGGCTGACTTAATTAACGTACAGCGCTTCGAAAGCCAATTGCGTAAACGGGTTCGGGATGCAAACCGACTGATCAAGGCATTAGGAGGTAAGCCGATTTCATTCAAGGCAATATATGGTGAATATTGTAGTGCGGCAAGGCGGTTGAAGCCATTTGTGGCAAATACCACTGGGATGCTGCACGAGGCGTTGGAAAAGGATAAAGAGATTTTATTTGAGGGAGCTCAGGGAACATATCTGGACATTGATCAAGGAACTTATCCGTTTGTTACATCTTCGAATACAACTTCTGGGGGCGCATGTACCGGTTCAGGAATGCCACCCAATAAGGTTGATCATGTCATGGGTGTTATTAAGGCTTATACGACCCGGGTGGGTAGCGGACCGTTCCCTACTGAGGATGATGCGATTGGTGATATGCTCCATAATATGGGCAGGGAATTTGGGGCTACCACAGGGAGGCCTCGTAGGTGTGGTTGGTTTGATGCGGTGGCGACTCGCCAGGCCGCACAGGTAAACGGGATAGATCAGTTGGCGGTAACAAATATTGACGGGCTGGACAAGCTTTCTGAAATACGTGTTTGCACCGCATACCGTTTGCGCGGAAGAACAATAGATTACGTTCCTACAGTATCCGAGGATATTGAACAGCTTAAGCCGGTGTACGAGACTTTCCCGGGGTGGTTAACTGATACGACCCAATCAAAAAGTTGGGTGGATCTTCCTGTTAATGCAAGGAAATATCTAAATGCCATTTCAAATTTGATTAGAGCTAAGATAGTAATCGCATCAGTAGGCCCGGCTAGGAATCAGACCATATTCAGGTGAGTGTTCGAACTTCCAAGCTTAGTGCTGTGGCGCAAGAATTATTGCCACATCATGTTGCTGTGATCATGGATGGTAACGGCCGGTGGGCCAATGAAAAGGGGCTGCCTAGGGCGGAGGGGCACCGTCGCGGTGCAGAGTCAGCTAAAGCAATAACTAGGGTTGCTTCTGATTTAGGCATTCGTTATCTGACCTTGTATACTTTTTCAACTGAAAATTGGAATCGCCCCAAAATGGAAATCGACGCCATTATGAGGTATTTGGTATACTACTTGAAAAAAGAGACGCCAGAATTAAATAAGCACAATGTAAGATTAGAGGTTATCGGTCAGTTATATAGGCTTCCTGAGAAGGTTCAGGATCAAATAGCCAAATCAAAACGGGAACTATCGAAGAATACGGGATTAACATTAGTGCTTGCTCTGAATTATGGATCTCGTGCTGAAATTGTTGAGGCAGCACGAAATATCGGAGAGAAGATCCGATCGGGAGAATTATCTCCGGAGGATATAGATGAAACTTTAATAGGCATGCATCTTTATACGAGCCAGGTTCCTGACCCCGATTTGTTAATACGCACTAGCGGTGAGGTGCGATTGAGTAATTTCTTGCTCTGGCAAATTTCTTATTCAGAAATAGTGGTTACTCAGGTGTTATGGCCGAATTTTAGAAAGGCCGCATTTTTTGACGCGTTGGAGGAATATGCAAAACGGCATAGGAGGTTCGGTAAGATATAGTTTATATCTATGACTGAGTAATTGCTCATTAAAATTATAATTTCAACTCCATGCCAAAAATAGAGCAGGTAAAACTAACTAAATCACAGGTCCTTGTGAGGCGCCTGTGCAGCAGTTTGTTTTTATATGGTATATTGTTGTTGGGGCTCTTCGGGCCAGGTCAAATATCAGTTCTGGCTTTTGGGTTTGCCATTATAATTTCCGGACTTATGGCTGTTAGTGAGCTGTACTATATGGCAGAGAAATGTGGTCATTCTCCCTTTAAAAATGTTGGGCTAATTTTCTCGGGCGTCCTGTTGG
>CACDBG010000013.1 GCA_902551155.1 uncultured Verrucomicrobiota bacterium
CGCTACATCGGTTTTTCTGGTTATCCAATGAAGGTTTTTCCATTCATTATTGATCAGATTGATGTTGATGTTGTTCTTTCCTATAACAATTATCACTTGCAGAACACGCGTTTTGCTGGGCTTTTCCCGTACCTTAAGGGAAAAGGTGTGGGGATCATGAATGCCGGCCCATTTTGTGCGCGTTTGCTGACCAATGCAGCATTACCTGAATGGCATAAGGAGCCACAGGAGGTGCGTGAGGCATGCAAAAAAGCGGCAGAGCTTTGTGAAAGTCGAGGCGTTGATATTGCACAATTAGCTGTTCAGTACTGCGTGGCACATGAGGATATTACGACTACGGTCGCTGGCAGCGCTAACCCTCAGAACGTACGTAATTGGGCTAAGTGGGCTGAAACACCCATGGATGAGGAACTGCTAGGTGAAGTGCTTACCATTATTGAACCCATCAAGGATATTGGGCATATCGAGGGCTTACCTGAAAATAATTAACTTATAATGAGAGCAATCAGACTTGAGAAACCGGAACATTTTGCTGCTGTTGAGGTGGATGAACCCGGCTTGCCCGGCGCGGGTGAGGCTCTGGTGGAAGTTCACCGTGTAGGTATATGTGGCACTGATGTGTCTGGTTATTTAGGTAAAATGCCTTTCTTTACCTACCCGGTTATCCCGGGCCATGAACTGGGAGTGCAGGTATTGAAGGTGGGTGAAGGGGTGGATAATGTGAGGGAAGGCGATCGCTGTTCCATCGAGCCTTATATGAATTGTGGCAATTGTTATGCCTGTAAAAAAGGGGCTACAAATTGCTGTGAATCTTTGGAGGTCATTGGGGTGCATAAGAATGGGGGAATGTGTGAGCGCTTTATCCTGCCGGCCCGAAAGCTGCACCCTTCAGCCAAGTTAACGATGGAGCAATTGGCTTTGGTGGAGACTCTAGCAATTGGATGTAATTGCATAAACCGATCTGGCACACGGCAAGGAGAAAAAGTTTTGGTCATTGGTGCTGGCCCAATCGGTATGGCGGCCGTTGAATTTTTGAAGGTTGCTAAAGCTGAAATAACAGTAATGGACATGAATGAAACGCGCCTACAGTTCTGCAAGGAAAAACTCGGCGTTGATCATACGGTGTTATTTAAGAATGATGGTGCGGAAGTTGATCGACTGCGTGAAGTAAATGGGGGTGATTTGCCTGTCACTGTAATTGATGCAACCGGAAGCCACATTTCGATGTCCAATGCTTTTCAGTATGCTTCCTTTACGGGGCAGGTTTTGTATGTGGGCATCACTACTCAGGAATTAAGCTTTAAACATGTGTCCATTCACCGGCCTGAGCTCACTATAAAGGCCAGTCGTAATGCGGTGCCGGCCGACTTTACACGGATTATTTCACTCATTGAAGATGGGGTGATCAATACAGATCCTTGGCTATCTCATCAGGCCAGTTATGATGATTTCATTGGTGAGTTCACTAATTGGCTCAAGCCTGAGACTGGTGTAATCAAGGCAGTTCTCCACATGAATTAGTTACGGATTATTTGAAACTAAACGGACCAAAATAGCGTACCAAAGACCATACATTATGATGAAGTCATCTCTTATTTTAATCCTTCTTTTTAACTTCCTGTTTTCAGCTGTTGGTGCTGATGAAAAGGCTAAGTGGGAAAACCCACGGAACTACAAAATTCTTAAGCCCAAAAATTATGATCCAAAGAAAAAATATCCCTTAATATTGTCGCTGCACGGGTTTACCTCGAATGGACGTGGGCAATCTGGGTTTTTTCCTCTGGCAGACTTGGCCGAAAAATATGGTTTTCTCTATTGTTTTCCAAGTGGATTGGATCGGAGCTGGAATGCTACCAATGCCTGTTGTGATTGGACCAATAAGAATGATGATTCGGCTTATCTTAGAAACCTGATTCTTTGGGCTCAAAAAGAATACAGCATCGACAAGAAAAGGGTTTACCTTACGGGCTTATCTAATGGTGGCTTCATGAGTTACCGAATGGCGCAGGATCATGCCGATTTGGTTACTGCAATTGCTCCTTTCGCGGGGGTGGGTTATAAAAAATGGCCTAAACAACCCTCAGGGCCAGTCAGTGTTTTGCATATTCATGGAACCAAAGACAGCACGATAAAATGGAAAGGGGGATGGATTATTAATCGCTCTTATCCGTCTGCAGAGGAAAATTTTGAGAACTGGAGGAAGTTCAACAAATGCGAAAAAGAAATCGATGTGAGCAAGGAGAAAATAGATTTGGCAAGAAAAGTTTCGGGCAAAGAAACTTCGGTGAAGCGTTTTACCAATAAGGATGGTAGTGTGGTTTCGGAGTTATGGCGCGTGGAAAATGGTGGTCACGTTACTCCACCATCTCCAGAAGCCAGAGAGCGTATTGTAAAATGGCTTCTTGCGCGGTCTAAATAATAATTAATTTTTTAGGTTTGCAGACCAATTGTCATATAACTTCTTTAGGCGTTGTGTGGTCTCGGGATGCTCTGAAGCTAAATTTTTCATTTCGTTTATGTTCTCCTTTAAGTTGACCAGAAAAAGTTTATCTTTTGGGGTTATGGGAGCTTTCTTGCTGGTGTCTAGTGGGTTGCCGATTAGCTTCCAGTCACCTTGACGCACTGCCCAGCGCGGGTTGTTTCCCCGTCCAAGCTGCCAATGTAATACATCGTGTGGAGTCTTGGCTTTATCATTTTTGATTATACTCACAATGCTTTTTCCATCGATATCTTTATGTAAAAGTTTAACTCCTGTAAGTTGGGCAAGGGTGGGAAGCCAGTCGCAACTGTGGGCTACCTGATCTCTTACTGCTCCTTCTGGCAAATTATTGGGCCAACTGATAATTGCAGGGACACGTATCCCTCCTTCAAACATAGAGAATTTAGCTCCACGATAGGGGCCGGAACTGCCACCGCCAAAATGAGCGCGTTCCTCGTGGCTGTGACCGTGATCACTTTGAAAAACGATGATCGTATCTTCACGTAGTTTCAGGCGATCCAGTGTAGCGAGGAGGTTGCCGATGGTTTCATCCTGCGTGGAAAGAAACGCTGCGTATAGGTTGCGAGGGTAGGGTAGCTTTGCATAATGCTTCAGCCATTTGGCGTATCCCTGATATGGATAATGGGGAGTGTTTAGTGCGTAATACATGAAAAACGGCTTGTCCCTGTTTTTCTCGATAAATTTACTGGCTTCATCGGCCATCATTTGAGGGAAGTATTTACCGTCTTCAAAAATCTCTTTTCCATTGCGCCAAAGATCATGCCGGTTAGGTCCTTGCCAGTAGAAAAAGTGCGAGTAGTTATCTATACAGCCACCCATATGACCGAAGGAATGATCGAAACCCTGACCATTGGGCATTGTCTCAGGAGTATAGCCCAAGTGCCATTTGCCAATGTGGGCAGTGACATATCCGTCAGCCTTGAAAGCTTCTGCAATGGTAACTTCTTCTGGTGCTAAACCTGCTCGTCCCTTGGTTGATCCTGCATTGCCGGGCATTCCTGCTCTAACAGGATAGCGGCCGGTAAGTAATCCGGCTCGAGATGGTGAGCAGACGGGCGCTGCGGCGTAAAACTGAGTAAAGCGTACACCTTTTTTAGCGAGTGAATCCATGTGTGGTGTGGTGAGGTCATTTGACCCATAACAATTCAAGTCTACCGATCCTTGGTCATCAGTAAATATGATGATGACATTAGGTCTTTTTTCAGTGCCAATGCAGGTCAGGATGCCGAGAAAAAAGACCGATAAAAAAGTGATTCGCATGAGCGGGTTCTAAACTGCAGGGTCATATGAGCAATAAAAAAAGCGCCCAACCTTTCGGTGGGCGCATAAATAAAATTACTTTTAAGCTGCGATTGCTTTTACTGATGCGGAGTAACGGCTTTTCCGGCGGGCCGCAGCGCGTTTGTGGATTATGCCTACCTTGGCGGCTTTATCCAATGCACTGTGAAGCTCCTTTAGAGTCTGTGTAGCCTTTGCGGTGTCCTTTGCTTCAGTTGCTTTCCGTAGGGTCCGCCGTAGATTGGTGATGCGATCGCGTGCACGATCATTGTGAGCAGTTTTGCGGGCGGTTTTACGGGTAAGATAGTTGCGTCGCCATTCGAGCTTTTCCTCTGGTTTGAACTCAGCGACTTTCTTGATGTTAATTTTTACCTTATTTGCCATTTGAAAAAGGGGAGCGGGAGACTACCCGACTGAGTGGATGTGTCAACGGCTATTCTGACCTATTCAGAGCATTTGAGACAATTTCCCAAATTTTGGTCTCCACGGTATTCATGGAAAGATCAGCATTAATGCTGTGGATTCGGTCAGGATACTTTTGGGCCAAGCTCCGGTAACCTCGTTCTACTCGTTCAAAAAATGTACGATCGGCTTGCTCAAAGCGGTCGGTACCCATTCGTCGGGCTAGGCGTTCTTCACTGGTTTCCAGCGGAATTTGCAGTAAAAGGGTTAAATGAGGGCGGGTATCTCCTACTGCAAAGTCAATGACCCGTTGAACGTCTTCGGCGGCAAGGCCGCGACCAATTCCTTGATAAACGGTGGTGGAATCGTAAAACCGATCACATAGGATGATTTCTCCGGACTTAAGAGCAGGGCGAATTACCTCGCGTACGAGTTGGGCACGGCTTGCATTCATGAGGAGCAGCTCTGTTTCGGCAGTCACACTATCAGGTCCATGTTTGAGGAGTTTACGTATGGGTTCTCCGCAATCAGTACCCCCTGGTTCACGTAATGTGCGCACTGTATGGCCTTCGGTTTCCAAGCGGGCGGCCAGTTTTTTAATGTGCGTGGATTTGCCGCAGCCTTCGGTGCCTTCAAATGTGATGAAAAAACCACTCATTATTTTATAGGCGTTTAAGGCGTGGGCCTTCTGCGGTGTCCTCAATAGTCCAGCCTTTGGACGTTAGCTCTTCGCGGATCGCGTCTGCTCGTGAGAAATCCTTGGCTTTTCTGGCTTTAGTGCGTTCTTCCATGAGTTCAATCAGTTCAGCTGGAGCTTCTTCCTGATCTACGCCTACGCCCAGCACCGTATCAATATGTTCCCAGGCGGCCAACTCGGATGCGGCGGTTTCTGGATCCATTGAATTATCAACAAGTTTTCGGTTGCAGTCACGCACCCAGTCAAAGACAGCGGCCCAGGCGCTGGAGACATTGAGGTTATCATCAAGTGCAGTAGTAAATTTTTCGACTACTTCAGTAGCTGGGTTTGCCTGAGTATTGCCGGCTGCTTCGCGTAGTTTGGTTGCACATTCATTAATTCGATTCAGGGCTGTGCGTGCGCCGGCTAGGCCGTCCAGTGTGAAGTTAAAGGTCTCGCGATAATGAGCACTGATCATGAGTTGTCTGATTTCGCGGCCATTGTAGTCCTGATCCGTGAGATCGCGCAGGGTAAAAAAGTTGCCTAGGCTTTTGCTCATCTTCTTTCCTTCTACCAAAAGGTGGGCACCGTGGAGCCAATACTTTACGAATGGCTTGCCCTCCTCTTGAAGGTTTGCTCCCTCGCTTTGGGCGATTTCGTCCTCGTGATGCGGGAAGGCCAGGTCTTCGCCGCCGAGGTGGAGGTCGAAGCTGGTGCCGAGTAGTTTCATGCTCATGGCGCTGCACTCGATGTGCCAGCCGGGCCGGCCTTCACCCCACGGGCTGGGCCAGTACACCTCGCCGTCATCAGGCACTCGCGCCTTCCAGAGGGCGAAGTCGGCTACGCACTCCTTTTCGTATTCGTCTTCACTCACGCGGTCGCCCTGGCGCATTTCCTCAAAATCAAGCTTCACAAGTTGACCGTATTGGCAGCCACAGCCTTGATATTTTTCGATGGAAAAATAGATCGACTGATCCGGTGCTTGATAGGCAATGCCGCGTTCCATGAGACGGCTGATGAGGTCGATCATTTCGGGGATGTAATCGGTGGCTTTGGGGATGTGGTGCGGGGCAACACAATTAAGTGTTTTAAGATCCTCAAAAAAGGCGTTCGAATATTTGGTGGTGTATTGCGCGAGGGTGGTGGATTGCTCACGTACGCGCCGGATAATTTTGTCCTCCACATCGGTGATATTCATCACGTGATTGACCTGATAGCCGCGAAACTCCAAATAACGCCGAACAAGATCGGCGAAGACAAAGGTGCGGAAATTACCGATGTGAGCAAAGTCATGTACTGTGGGGCCGCAACAATACATTCCCACCTTTTTTCCTGTTGGGTCGAATGGGATAAAAGGTTCTACCTTTCGGCTAATTGTATTGTGCAAACTCAGTGCCATGCGCAGCGCAACCTAGCGGTAGTGAGGCAAAAGCAAAAGCGAAATTCAACTTGAGGCCGAATCGCTCTCTTTCCCGTCAACCGCGACCTTGATCAACTGATCTAAATCCAACGGCTGCGACCCAGTTTCTTTTTCGAGGGTTTCTGTTCCCTCTGTTTTTTCGTTATCCATGCTTTACCCTAGCAAGTAGGTACCCGACACAATCTGATGTGCCTACATAAGTAGATGCGGAAACGAACCGTTTAGCTAGAAGATGTGTTCCAGATTGCCAGGATTGGCCGCATTGTAGCTAGTCAGGCCACTTTGGGAGGCGTAGGGTGGCGGGCATGAAGCAGATTCTCTTGATGATTGCGGTGGTGGTGGTGGTGGCTGGATGCGGGAAGAAGGACGATGGCAATACAGGTGTGGTAAATCCTAAGAAGCCTTCGCCAGAGGCCGTTTCAGAGAAGCTCATTACCGACCCCATTGTTGAGAAAGCGATTCGTAGTGAGTTCAGCCTTAACAAACCCACAGGCGAACTCACCATGGCGGATTTGAACAAGGTGACGAAGCTTGACTTTGAACGCACCAAAATCACCGACGCGGGTCTCAAGGAACTAGCTAAGATGCAGAAGCTCGCCCACCTTAGCTTGCACTACACCCAAATCACCGACGCGGGCGTGCCTGAATTAAAGAAGGCGTTGCCCAAGTGTCAAATCGTCGACTAACTCCCCTTCCGTCTCTTATCGAGTGTGCGGTGAATGTCTCCAATGGCCTTTTCATTTGATTCTCATCCATAATTTTGTGGAACAGTGAAAAATAATTTAGATAGGACAGCGGATGTCTCACCATCATGAGATGATCGCTCCAGTGTTTGAGCACGAACCAAGGAGAATAAAAATGTATAACGAACTAAATAAACAAATGGAGCTAAGTTTTAATTCACAGGGTATCATTGGCCGATCGCAACCACTTCGCCGTCGCCGCAGTCGTTTGCCGCAGGCCGACTGGTGGTTTGACCAGATCCGTAGCATGATTGGTGCTGATGAGGTTCATCCCGTTTCTCGACCCGTTCAAACCCGTTTCCAGTTTCCTCCTCGTCATAAAGTGTGTAATTCGGCCTGAAATGGTCGGGTTACACTCTTTTTGAGGTTTGCATGGAGAATGGATTTCGCGGTAGAACTCGCATCCGCTTAGGCGGGATGGATGAGTAAGGACTTGGTGGAAATCTATGACACCACTCTGCGTGATGGTACGCAGGGTGAAGGGGTGAGTTTTTCAGTCGCCGACAAACTGCGCGTAGCTGAAAAACTCGATGCCTTTGGTGTGCATTATGTGGAAGGTGGGTGGCCGGGCAGTAACCCCAAGGATATTGAATTTTTCAAGCAGGCTGCCAAGCGTAAGTGGAAGAATGTGCAGATTGCTGCCTTTGGTTCTACACGTCGCAAGAAGGTTGAGGCCAAGGATGATCCTCAGGTAAAGCTTCTGATTGATGCCAAGACACCGGTGGTAACCATTTTTGGAAAGACCTGGCTCTTGCATGTAAAGGAAGTGCTGCGGACTACACCCAAGGAAAATCTAGCTATGATTGGGGATACCATTGCGTTCCTAAAGAAAAAAGGGCGCAAGGTAATTTATGATGCAGAGCATGCTTTGGATGGTTTTAAGGATGATCCGGAATATGCAATGGCAACTTGGAAGGCGGCTGAGCAGGCCGGTGCGGACTTTGTTGTATTATGTGATACCAATGGAGGAGCGTTACCCAGTGAAGTAGCTGAAATTATGGCAACAGCTCGCAGGGAGCTTTCGTGTCCGATTGGCATCCACACCCATAACGATATTGGTTTGGCCGTTGCCAACTCAATAGCGGCAGTGGAACAAGGGGCAACCCAAGTGCAGGGAACGATAAATGGATATGGTGAACGAACCGGTAACTGTAATCTAACCAGTGCTATTCCAAATATAGCGCTGAAAATGAACAGGCGCTCCATTCCCAAAGCGCGCATCAAGAAGTTGGCGGATCTATCGCGTTTTGTTGATGAGGTTGCCAATTTGATTCCTGATCGACGCCAGCCGTGGGTGGGCGGTACCGCTTTTGCCCACAAAGGGGGTATGCATGTGAATGCGGTGCAAAAGGTTGCCCACAGTTTTGAACATGCTAGTCCAGATTCGGTGGGTAATCAAAGGCGGATTTTGGTGAGTGACTTGGCGGGTCGCAGTAACATTGTGATGAAGGCTCAGGAGATGGGTATCCGTGTTGACAATGACACTCCTGAGCTAAAGGCAATCCTTGCCAAAGTTAAGGAGCAGGAGCATTTGGGTTATGACTATGAAGGGGCAGAGGGATCTTTGGCGTTATTGATCCGAAAGGCCCTTGGTCGGGTGGAGCCGGCGTTCCACTTGGAGGCTTATCATGTTTCAGCTCGGGGTGACAGCACTGAACACGTCTGTGAGGCAACAGTAAAAGTATCAGTGGGAGGGAAATCTGCTCACACCGTGGCTGATGGCGATGGGCCGGTTAATGCACTGGATCAAGCTCTGCGTAATGCATTAAGAGGTTTTTACCCAGTGCTAAAGCAAGTAAAGTTAACTGACTACAAGGTTCGTATTTTGAATTCTTCTCGTGGGTTTGGGACTGCGGCCAAGACGCGTGTCTTGATCGAATCAACTGACGGGAAGGATCGTTGGTATACGGTGGGTGTGAATGAAAACATTATTGATGCTAGCCTGCAGGCTTTGCTCGATAGTATTGAATTTCGCCTGTTGAAGAAATAGTGCTCTTTAAAGGTATCTTTTATCTCAAGATCTATGGCGGAAATTCCAAAGGCATATGAACCGAAGGCAGTCGAGGACAAGTGGTATGCTTTCTGGGAGCAGAACGCTTGTTTTTCGGCGGACCCAGAACGTGTTACCGATAAGCGTCCGGCTTATTCCATAGTCATCCCGCCTCCCAATGTAACCGGTGTTCTGCATATGGGGCATGTGCTAAATAACACCATTCAGGATATTCTTGCCCGAAAGGCGCGAATGGACGGTAAGGAGGTATTGTGGTTGCCGGGGACAGATCACGCCGGTATCGCCACCCAAAGCGTCGTGGAGCGCAAATTACGAAGTGATGGAGTGATGAAGCATCGTGATGACCTTGGCCGGGAGAAGCTTCTAGAACACATTTGGGAATGGAAGGAGAAACACGGTGGAATAATCATTGAGCAACTTAAGAAACTTGGAGCTTCCTGTGATTGGTCGCTTCTGCGTTTTACCATGGACGAGGAATACACAAAATGCGTTCAGCGTGTGTTTGTGGATCTTTTCAAGAAAGGTTTAATCTACCGTGGTAAGCGTATGGTGAACTGGTGCCCCAAGTCTTTGACTGCTCTTTCTGATGAGGAAGTCATCATGAAGGAGCAGAATAGCCAGCTATATTATTTCAAGGTGCAGGTTGTTGAGGAATCTGAAACCTGGCTTGAAATTGCGACTACCCGTCCGGAAACCATTCCCGGTGATACAGCCGTAGCTGTGAACCCCAACGATCCACGTTATGGTCACTTGGTGGGTAAACATGTCGTTCGTCCGTTGCCAGTTGAAAACCAGGTGCACCTTCCGATTGTTGCTGATGAACACATTGACATCGAATTTGGCACTGGTGTGCTGAAGGTGACGCCGGCGCACGATAAGGCGGACTTTGAGATCGGCCAGCGCGCTGGGGTAGAAGCCATTGAGGTGATTGCGGCAGATGGCAAAATGAACGACTTCGCCGGTGCAGATTTGGCAGGTTTGGATCGATTCGATGGTCGTAAAACCGCCGCCGCCAAACTTGAGGAAATGGGCGTGTTGCTCAAGACGGAGGATCATAAAAATAACGTTGGCTTTAGTGAACGGGCAGATGTGCCGATTGAGCCCCGCCTGTCGGAGCAGTGGTTCCTGAAATATCCCAGCCAGCAACAGTCCCGCGACTGCGTTGCCAATGGGGACATGAAATTTTATCCCGAGCGTTGGTCTAAGACCTATGACTACTGGATGGGCGGTCTGCAGGATTGGTGTATCAGTCGCCAACTCTGGTGGGGGCACCGGATTCCTGTTTGGTATCGTGGCGAGGAGATGCATTGTGGGTTAGATGCCCCTGAGGGCGATGGCTGGGAACAGGATCCTGACGTGCTCGATACTTGGTGCAGTTCCTGGTTGTGGCCTTTTGCTACCATGGGTTGGCCTGAAGAGACCAATACCCTCAAGAAGTTCTATCCAACCACTGATCTGGTGACCGGTCCTGACATCATTTTCTTCTGGGTTGCCCGCATGATTATGGCCGGCTACGAGTACCGTGGTGAGCTTCCGTTCAGAAATGTTTATTTTACGGGTATTATTCGCGATAAAAGGGGCCGTAAAATGTCCAAGAGCTTGGGTAATTCGCCTGACCCCCTGGAGTTAATCGCTAAGTACGGGGCTGATGCCTTACGCTTTGGCACCATGCGCAGTGCCCCGCAAGGCTTGGATGTGCTCTTTGATGAGAAAGATGTGGAGTTGGGGCGTAATTTTGCCAATAAGTTGTGGAATGCATGTCGTTTCCGTCAGATGCAAGGAGGGGAATCAGAAGGTGAAATAGATCCGGTGTTGTTAACGAGTGATGACAAATGGATTCTTTTAAGGCTCGATCAAGCAATCACCGAAGTTGCCGCCGCATTTGAATCATACCGATTTACAGATGCTACCGGAGCGTTATACAGATTTTTCTGGAGTGAGTTCTGCGATTGGTATGTGGAATCCTGTAAAGCTACTTTTTTTGGGGGCGATGCCGCACGTAAAGCGAATGTTTTAGCAGTGTTTGATTTTGTTATGGGGCATGCATTACGGTTATTTCACCCGTTCATGCCTTTTATTACCGAGGAGCTTTGGCATGGGTTAGGGTATTCCGAAGACATGCCTGAGGATCAAGGCGGTAAGACGATTATGTCTGCTCATTGGCCTAAAGAATTTGATGAGGATTTCAAGGCGCATTATGGATTGGAGGATACGGTAGATACATTGATTGCAGCTAAGCATGAGTTAGTGGTTGGAGGTCGTAATTTACGCGCTATTGGCAATATCCCTTTTGCTAAGAAAGTGGATTACATCATTAAGCCAGCTGCAAATCTAGATCCATATGAAATTGAAGTGATGCAAAGTTTACTTAATGCAGAAGCTCTTCGGGTTGACAAAGAATATTCTCCACGTAAAGGGACCCCGGCGGCTCGGTCAGCAATGGGCGAATTATATCTTCCGTTGGATGGCCTCATTGATGTTGAGGCGGAGAAAGTTCGAATGGAATCTCAATTGGAAAAAATTTCCAAGGAAATTGCAAAGATATCAGTAAAGCTTGGTAACCCGAACTTTACCGAGCGCGCCCCTGAGGATGTGTTACAGGAAGCTAAAGATCGATTGTCTGATTGGCGCGAAAAAGAAAAGCAAACGCGTGAATCTATCGAATATCTTTCGGAGGGCTGATGAAAAGACCTGATGTAAGTGCAGCATTAAAATGTGCTGAAACTATTTCACGGAAAGTTGGGGTATTCTTGAAAGGAAAACTTCGGTCTCACAAGCGAATCAATCAACAAACCGCGCACGATATCAAACTGGAGTTGGACGAACGCAGCCAACGGGTGATTGAAAAGGAATTGCGAAGAGTCTTTCCCGAGATCGCCATCCTTGGTGAAGAAGGGGTTGTCGGAGATCCTGAATCGGAGTGGCGGTGGGTGGTTGATCCAATTGATGGTACAGTCAATTTCAGCCGCGGTTTACCTCATGCTTGTGTATCAATCGCCTTACAGCAGCGGCTTCCTGAGTCCAATGGTCATTGGGATGATTATGTCACAGAAATAGGGGTTATTTATGACCCTTTTTTGGATGAGATGTGGACAGCCAAAAGTGGAGGAAAAGCCAAATTGAATGGGCGTGTTATCAAGGTGAGTGAGACAGATAACCTAGAAAGCTCAGTGGTCTCAATTGGTTTTGCAAAGAGCAGGGCAACGATGAAGAGAAACATGCCGTTATTTACCCGTCTCTATCAACGTGTTTTAAAAGTCAGGTTATTGGGTAGCGCGGCTTTGGCAATGACCTGGACAGCGGCTGGTCGGCTTGATGCCTACAGAGAAAATGGTATTCACTTATGGGACATTGCTGCTGGTGGACTTATCCTTGAATGTGCTGGTGGTGAATTCTGGAGGCGGCCTTTGAGGAAAAAATACACTTATGAATTAATCGCCACTAATGGGCGTTTGCGTAAGCGAATTGAAAAATTGATTTAGGTGCAGCAGGTCTTTACCAAGGCCCGAAACGGTTTGAGAAATTCAGGGTGGCGCTCCCAGAGGCGTTCGGGGTGGAATTGCATGCCCAAGAGAAAAGGGCGGGTTTTTGCCTCTTCTTCAGTCAACTCAATGGCTTCTATAATGCCATCACTTGTAGTGGCAGTAGCACGAAGCATTGGGGCTAGTTTTCCAGTAGCTTGATGATGGGCGGTATTTACCTTCATTGATTTTTTCCTGAAAATGCGATGCATCAAGCTGCCGGGTTCTATGGTAATTTGATGGGTGAGCCGGTGGGATTGTGCTTTGCGTCTATGATTAAGTGAGCCCGGGGCTTCCAGATCAATATCAGTTATCAGGCCACCTCCGAGTGCGACATTCAATACCTGAGGCCCACGACAAATAGCCAATAGCGGTTTATTTTGTTTCAGAGCCTGTTCGATTAACAGGAATTCAGAGAGATCTCTTTCTAGGTCGATTCCGGCGGCGGTTGCTTTAATTTGCTTTGAAAGGCTTGGATTATACAGATCTGGCTGTAGGTCATCTCCCCCCGTGAGCATTACGCCATCACAGCGGGTGACCATAGCCGTAATTAGTTTTTGGTCTGCCAGATTTGGCATGAGTACGGGGGCGCCGCCGGCTTTGGCAATTGTGCGGGTGTAGCAACGCGAGAGGCTGGTGGAATCGTCGCTGAACTCTGCCCCCTTGGGGGTGTTCATAGTTGAGGTCAATATGACTGGAGCACCACTCACGGTTTTGCTTCAGGGTAGTGCTCTTTAATTTTACTAATTAGCCTGTCTTCCTCAATTTCTGGAATCAGGTTTCTTTGTATCCGCCGTCTTAATGAATTAAGGAGTTCCAGCCAATCTTCCAATTCAGGGTTTTCATAGGGTCTCCAGGAGTCAAATTTGGCCAAGCGGATGCGGAAGTTCCACTGACTGCCCATTTTCCGCGCTGATACCTGGATTTTATCTCCCTGCTCATTGCGCCGTTTCCAGCCGATTTCACCTTTGTGGGCCATGGATTATTCGGGGAGCTGGATACTGGCCACCGCGTGTGCCGCCATTCCTTCACCTCGTCCAACAAACCCCATTGTTTCATTGGTGGTAGCTTTAATGCCAATATCCCCGGGCTTTACCCCAAGTGCTGCTGCAATATTATTTTTCATTGCTGGTATATGTGGCGCAATTTTTGGGGCTTCGGCAATTAGCATCGCATCAACATTAATGAGTTGCCCGTTTTGTTTTTTAATTTGGCTTGCAGCCTCCTGGAGAAAAATCTTACTTGGAGCGTCTTTCCATTGAGGATCACTGGGGGGGAAAAAAGATCCGATATCTCCCTGTCCCAAGGCGCCCAGTATTGCGTCGCATATGGCGTGCATCAATACGTCAGCATCGGAATGCCCATCAAGACCGGTCTTATGCGGAATCTCTACTCCTCCCAGAATTAATGGTCTGCCTTCTTTTAATTGGTGGACATCGTATCCCAATCCTACGCGATTCATTGTATTCAGTGTATGTGATGAAAGGGGCAAGGCTCAATACTTACCGTCACGTACTTCAAAATGGGTTGGCTTGCCCAGGCTGCGGCCTTCGTTGGTGGTCCAATATGCGGTCCATCTCAGCATTGTTTCCAGTTTTAAGGTTAGTGGGCCGAAAGCGTCTATGGATTGGGCGGGATTGCTTAGCCAGGCAGTATCAGCTTCGTTTCCAGTGAATTGTGTTTCACGATTCATTAGTCCACCAAGTTGCTTGGCGACGGAGTGGACGGTAATCGTTTCTGGTGCGGTGAGATTGAGTGCGCGGGGCGGACTGGTGCAAAGATTTAGGCTACGAAGGATGCGTTCGTTGGCTTCGCCTTGCCAAATGCAGTTGAAATGGCCCATGCCGAGGTCGATCGGCTGACCTAGATAAATCTTTTGGGCAATGTCATGCAGCACGCCATAGCGGAGATCAATCGCGTAGTTAAGTCGCACGAAAGTGAGTGGTGTTTGGTGTTGGGTGGCATGGTATTCAAACAAGCGCTCGCGGGCGAGGCAGGCAGCGGCGTATTCGCCGGGGGGGGGCGAGCGGGCTGTCCTCGGTGGCGCCACCGCTATCCACCGGAACCAGCGGATACACACAGCCGGTGGAGAGCGCCACAATGCGGGCGGAACGATAACGATTAGCGGCGAGCGAGGGCACGAGAGTGTTCATGGCCCAGGTAAGACCGGGGTTCGCCTCGGTGCCGAATTTTTGGCCGACGAGGTAGATGACGTTTTCACTATCGGGCAACTCCGTCCATTGATTGGGATCAAGCAGATCCGCGGTTCGGGTTTGCACGCCGTTGTTTTCCAGCCAGTGCCGGGTAGCAGTGTTGGAGTACCTGCTAGCGGCAATGACTTCCAAGGGGTGGCCGGCTAAATCTGCTGCGTGTTTGGCGAGAACTGCAAGGGTGGGGCCCATCTTTCCGCCAGCTCCAAGAATGACAAGCGGGCTGCTAACTTGCGTGATAAAGTCGCGTAAAGCCTCCGAGGGCTGTGTAAGAATTGAGTCGAGCTGTGCCTCATCTTTTATGATTTCGGGCAGCTCATTCATGAAAATGGTCGGAGCGGAGTGATTCGAACACTCGACCTCCTGCTCCCAAAGCAGGCGCACTAACCAGGCTGTGCTACGCTCCGAACGCCCGCCTTATAAGACATGTTTGGCCGGGACTCAATGACGAATTGAATTGCGCCCAGCCACCTCCCCTGTTTTAGTCTGCTCTTTTATGCCATTTAGCAAACTCGGACTCTCTAAAACAACGCTTCAAGGAGTGAAGGCCATGGGCTGGACGGATCCTTCGCCGATCCAGTTACGGGCAATTCCCCTGCTTCTGGAGGGTAGAGATGTGATTGGGAGTGCTCAAACGGGAACGGGAAAAACCGGGGCTTTTGCTCTTCCTATCCTTTCTCAGCTGCCTAAGCCAGATGGTAAGTCCCGGGTTCTGATTCTTGAGCCTACGCGTGAATTGGCTTCTCAGGTTGAAACCGCGATAAGGGATTACGCACGGTTTACAGATCATAAAGTGGCTGTGATCTATGGGGGTGTGGGCTACGCTAAGCAGGTGGATGCCTTGAAGAATGGAGTGGATATCATTGTGGCAACGCCGGGACGGCTTCTGGATCATATGCAACAGGGAGCTGCGAAGCTGGGTAATATTGATTTTGTGGTGCTAGATGAGGCTGACCGAATGCTCGATATGGGTTTTCTGCCTGATGTTAAACGTATTTTAGAGAAATGCCCCAAGAACAGGGTAACAGCGCTCTTCAGTGCAACGGTTCCTCCCGAAATTGAGACGTTGATTTCTTGGGCCATGAAAAACCCTGAGACCATTGAGATTGGCATGAGGCGTTCTCCAGCCGAGACAGTGAAGCATGTCATCTATCCGGTCGCCGAAAAACAAAAGACGGAGTTACTTTTCGCGGTGCTTAAGAGTGTGGACTTTGATTCAGCTATTATCTTTTGCCGCACCAAACATGGGGCCGATCGTATTGGTAATCAATTGAAGCGTGAGAATCATGCTGTGGCCATATTACACAGTGATCGAACTCAAAGGGACCGGGAGAAATCATTAAAAGGTTTCCGGGATGGTAAGTTTGAAGTTTTGGTGGCTACTGATATTGCCAGCCGGGGGTTGGATATTTCCGGGGTAAGTCATGTGGTTAATTATGATGTGCCACAGCATCCGGAAGATTACGTTCACCGGATTGGGCGCACGGGCCGGGCGGAGTCTACCGGAGATGCCTTTACTTTAATGGTTGCTGAGGATGTTCAGCATGTGGATGCCATTGAGCGCTTTATTGGCACCAAGATCGAGCGAGCCAAGCTGGATGGATTTGATTACCGTTATACTACTATTTTGGACGAAAAAAGGTTTACAGGAGTCAGTGTAAGGGATCGAAAGATGAAGACAGCCCGCATTGGTAAGGGGCAACACTTTGGTTTTGGAAGTGGAAGACGCCGCCGCCGCTAGCTACGTTTTCGCTTTAATTCATTGAGTAATTTGGGTAGCGGCAGGGTGTTGATGACGTCTGACTTGGTTAGCCAACCTTTGCGTGCAATATCAGTGCCGATCCGGAGAAAGCCTGCGTGTTCGATTCGGTGAGCATCGCAGTTAATAACACATTTTACGCCCTGAGTTTTGGCATATTGCCAATGGCGCCAGTCTAAATCCAGACGGTAGGGGTTTGCGTTTAGCTCAATCCATGTTCCGGTTTCAGCGCATGCATCTATTACGGCCAATTGATTTAGTTTTTGAGGGCCCCGCTCAAGCAGGAGTCTGCCGGAGAGATGGCCAAGCATATGGACATTTGGGTTTTCGGCCGCCTTGATCAGTCGCTTGGTGTTGTCTTTCTCATCGCTTCCGGCTAAGTGCATGCTCGCAACGACCACTTCTAGCTTGTTTAAAAGCTCATCGTCAAAATCGAGTCCCTTTTTTAAAACATCCACTTCGATCCCAGAGAGTAGCCGAAAATCAGTCCCTTCATCTTCAAGTTTTTTGTTGAGGGTTGTAATTTCTTTGATTTGTTTTTTCACCCGATCGGAGTCCAAGCCGTTGGCTTGAAAAGAAGCTTTGGAGTGATCGGTAATTGCCCAATAAGCCAAGCCTAAACCACTCATATGCGTAGTAATTTCTTCCAGAGTTTCCTTTCCATCGCTCCAGTTACTGTGGTTGTGGAGTGACCCTTTGAGGTGGGTCCATTCAACGAGTTGAGGTATATTATTATTTTCGGCCGCTTCGAATTCTCCCCGATCTTCACGTAATTCAGGGGGGACGTAAGCGAGATCAAGGGCACTAAAAATATCCTCCTCCGTTTTGCATTTCAGGCGCAGTTTTGGGTCGCGGGTTTCTTCGTTTGACTTAAAGAGTCCGTATTCATTAAGGCGTAGTCCCCGGGAAATGGCACGACTGCGCATAACTATATTATGCTCCTTGCTGCCGGTGAAATAGGCAAGGGCACTGGCAAATTCAGAATCATCGACTACCCGTAAATCCGCCTGAATGCCTCCCTCCAGTAAAACACTTGCCTTGGTATTGCCCGATGCCAGTATGCTTAAAATACCTTCCTGAGTGGTAAAGGCCTCAATGATGTTTTCACTTTTTTTTGCTGACACCAGAAAATCGATATCTCCGCTAACTTCCTTACCGCGGCGTAGACTGCCGGCAATGTCGCAACGGATTACATCTGGGTGTGAACGTAAGTCGCCTAAAATAGGTTCTGCGACCAGTAACATCTTATGGCGGTGATGATGGCTGGCGTGTTGGCGCTTGAATTCGATGCCCTCTAGAATTTTCTCCTCACTTTTTTTGCCAAACCCGTCCAATTCAGCCACTTCGCCTTTTTTGCAGGCATTTTCAAGTTGCTTGATCGTTTTGATTTTTAATTTTTCATGAACGGCTTTTACCTTTTTGGGTCCCATGCCGTTTATATCCAGCATCTCGATTAAACCTGGAGGAATGGATCCCTTGAGTTCGTCATAGTATTCAAGCTTTCCGGTTTCCACTAGTTCAGTAATTTTTTCGACTAAGGCACCTCCTATCCCCTTAATTTCACCCAAGCGCTCTTCCTTAATAAGCGTTTCCAATGGCTCGGTAAGACCTTCTAAGATCCGTGCTCCATTTACGTAGGCGCGAGTTTTGAACGGGTTTTCTCCCTTGAGTTCTAGGAAAACTCCGATCTCCTTTAAGATTGCAGCAACCGCGTCCTTGTCCATGCGCCTTCTTAAATGGATTACTTCTGCTTTTTTGGCAATGAGGCCTTATGCGCACCGTGTTTTTCAAGGAAGGCGATGATTAGGTTGGCCCCCGGGTCATTGTGGCTGGCAAGGTTAGGCCTGATGTTGTTGTGGGTCCGGTTTTTGAGTTCGTGGATCTCTACTCTCTTATGCTTTGCCTTTATGAGAGACTCGTACATTTTTTGATTCTGGTTTTTTCGCTCAGACGTATCGTGCTCTGCATGCATCAATAATAGGGGTGGCGCAGACCTGCTTGCGTGATGCAAAGGAGAAGCCTTGCGGTATATTTTGGGATCTTCACCCCATATCCCTTTTCTGCGTTCTGCGCCAACTTGGCTAACGTCCATGAGCCCGCTTATGGCAATGGCGCCGCGTATGTCAGTGGGTTCAATGCCTTGTTCTCTCAGAAAGGAGTGGTTCGAGGCTAGTAAAGCGGTTAAATGGCCGCCAGCAGAACCACCGGCAACAAACAAGAGATTTGGGTCACCTCCTTTGCTGGCAATATTTTTGTGTACCCATGCAAATGCCCGCGCTACATCCTGTATTTGGGTTGGATATTTTGCGTCCGGATAAAGTCGGTAATTAACTGAAGCTACTCCGTACCCCTCTGCGACAAATCGTTTGGCTACTTCAGTGATCTTGGATTTATCGCCGCTATGCAGCCCTCCGCCATGAATCCATAAGAGAGTGCTAAAACCCTTAATCTTGGGTAGGTAGAGATCGAGCTGGTTCCAGCCTTCGGTGTCTTTGGGATCCTTGCGATAGACGATGTCATTAAAGATGCGGATATTATTAGCCTTAGGGGCTATTGGATTGATGGGGTTAGAAGGGTTCGGATTCTCTTTGGCAGACAGCTTTTTGGCTACCCGTTCAATTTCACTCTGATCAAGAAAGCCATCCTTGTTGCGGTCGGCTTGGGCAAACTTGAACTTCGCAAAACTGGCTGGCACTTCCTCACGTGAGAGTTTGCCGTCTTTATTACGGTCACGCTTTGCAAATTTTGCCGGCAGAGAGTCTGCTGATAAGGCAGAGAGGGGTAGTGCCAGCAGAATTGTCCGGGCGATCCATTTCACTGCGCTCATACTAATATAAATTAATCCGCGGTCAATATAAGGGGCGGCAATACAAATAAATTGGCCACAAGCCAATGCTTAGCTTAATTTCAGGCCTATGAAAGCGACCTTGATTATTTTACTGGCTTTGGGTTTGTGTCTTCCGTTTGTGGGAGCGGAAGTAAAGCAGCCAAATATTATCGTGATCATGGCTGATGACGCGGGCTTTTCAGACTTTGGGTGTTACGGTGGGGAGATTGAGACGCCAGCACTGGATAAATTGGCTGCCAATGGGTTGCGCTTTTCCCAATTTTATAACACCGGGCGTTGTTGTCCTTCGCGTGCGGCACTTTTAACTGGGGTATACCAACACCAGGCTGGGATGGGGCATATGGCCAGGGATCGGGGTATTCCCAGTTATAGCGGCACTATCCTGCCTCATGTGCCTACCTTGGCTGAACGCCTGAGGAAAGGTGGATACCGCACAATGATGACCGGTAAGTGGC
This sequence comes from uncultured Verrucomicrobiota bacterium, assembly GCA_902551155.1. GTDB lineage: Bacteria > Verrucomicrobiota > Verrucomicrobiia > Limisphaerales > UBA1100 > UBA1100. Next base: position 19,824 of record CACDBG010000013.1, read on the forward strand.
ATTTGGGCACCGAGCCGGCGCAATCACCTGTTGCCCGCGGGTTTGATCGCTTTTATGGCACGCGTAATTTTATCGATTCCTATTTCACGGTGCTTAAGCACTGCCCGGTCTTTCTTGATGACAAGGAAGTGCTGCCGGGTACCGAGACACCCGTAAACCATCTCTACCCTGATCAGGAATGGTACACCACTGACGTCTTTACTGATTATGCGCTGCACTTCATTGATGAATCCTTTAAAAAGTATCCTGATAAGCCTTTCTTTTTGTACGTGGCTCATAATGCACCTCATTTTCCATTGCATGCCCGGGAAGAGGACACAAAAAAATATCGCGGAAGATTCCGGGATGTGGGTTGGGATAAACTACGCCAGAAACGTTATGAGCGGATGGTAAAAATGGGGTTAATAAAAAAAGACTGGCCGCTTTCGCCTTTGGACGTACCCAAATGGGAAACCTATGATGCGAAACTGCGTGATGAGCTGGATTTTAAAATGTCCCTCTACTCAGCCATCATTGACCGGATGGACCAGAATATTGGCCGGATTGTAGAGCGGCTGAAATCTGCTGGTCAGCTCGATAACACGCTCTTTATGTTTATGGTTGATAACGGAGTGCCCGGTACTGGCGTGCATGATTGGCGTGGGCTCTTTGCCAAGAGTGGTAAGCATCCTGAAACGCGAGTGGATAATTACGCAGAGTGGGGGAGGCGCGGCGGTTGGTCTTCCAGTTCTGGGCGTGGTTGGGCCAACCTGAGTAATGCACCTTTTAGGATGTATAAGCGCTATACCCACGAGGGAGGGGTGGCCACGCCGTTAATTGTGCACTGGCCGGCGGGAATGAAGGCCAAGGGAGCTTTGAGGCATGCTCCCAGTCACTTGATTGATATTGCGCCTACTTGCCTCGCTGCAGCGGGGTTGGAGGGTGGGGGAATGGAGGGTGAAAGTCTAATACCCGTATTTGCTCAAGATCAAAAAAGAGCGCGTACGCTTTTTTGGGAACATGAGGGCAACCGCGCTGTGCGCAGGGGGGATTACAAACTGGTGGCGATGTACAACACCCCGTGGGAATTGTATGACATGAGTAAGGACCGAAGTGAACTTGAGGATTTATCAAGATCTATGCCCAAGAAGACTGCAGAACTTAGAGCCGCTTGGGAATCCTGGGCCAAGCGCGTAGGAGCACTGCCATGGGATGAAGTAAACGTTAAGAAGAAAAAAAAGAATTAAATCGGTTGTGCTCGTCGGGTGATGAAATGAATGTGGCATTAAGCATTGCCGGAAGTGATTCTGGAGCGGGGGCTGGTTTGCAGGCTGACCTGCGCGTATTTCAAGCAGCCGGGGTACATGGAGCCTCCGTTGTGACTGCTATTACCGCTCAAAACCCAAATAATGTGCGGTCAATTGACCCCGTCAAAGCTAAGCTGGTGCAACAACAGTTGGAGTCGGTTTTTGAAGGGTTCAAGGTAAAGGCTGCCAAAACTGGCATGTTACTTACTGCATCTAATGTGGGAATGGTTGCTGAATGGTTTGTTGGAAAAAAAATTCCGCTCATCGTCGATCCTGTGATGGTGTCTACTAGTGGCACGGTTCTTCTAAAAACAAATGCTATCAGGTCACTACAAAAAAGACTGCTGCCCCTAGCTTCTTTGGTGACTCCTAATATTTCTGAAGCTGAGCGCCTAACAGGGTTCAAAATTAGGGAAGAGTCCGATCAACAGGCCGCCGCTCGCGCAATATATGAGGTTTATGGTTGTGCGGTATTATTGAAGGGAGGTCATTTAAAGGGAATGAGAGCCGCAGATACCTTTTTTGACGGGAAAGAGGTGACAGTTTTATCTGTTAAGAGGGTAAAAGCAAAGCAGTTGCCCGGAACCGGTTGTTATTATTCTGCTCGGATTACTGCTGAATTGGCAAAGGACAAAAATCTTTTAAGGGCCATTCGCGCAGCAAAAAAGTCCATAACTGCAGCGATTAATCGTCCGCGGAGCGTAGGGCGCCAATCTATTCTTTAATCCGTCTCGACCTCGATAGGGTTTTTGCACAAAATCTTTGCCGTGCGAATTGGTCTAATCTTCAATCCGAGTGCCAAAGGCGATAAGGCCCGGCATCTGCAAAAGCAGCTTGATGAGATTCAGAGCGAATGCACTTTGCTGCCCACAGAAGGGCCCGGTCATGCGGAGGATCTTGCCGAGCAGGCGGTTAAGGACGGAATTGATCTCATTGTGGCCGGTGGAGGCGACGGCACCGTTCAGGAAGTTTCCAACGGAATTGTTCGGCATCCAGATGCGTTGAAACGAGTTAAGATGAGTGTGCTACCTTTGGGTACAGTAAATGTAATGGCCCGTGAGTTGAATATACCTCTGGATTTTGGATCAGCTTGGCGTGTTATCTGTAGGGGGTACTCTGAACATATCGATTTGCCCTGGATGGAATTTCAGGTAGAAGGGAAAACCACAAAGCGGTGTTTTCCCGCTCTGGCGGGAGCAGGTATGGATGCTCGGGCTTGTGAGCAAGTGGAGTGGGAAACAAAAAAACGTTCAGGGCAATTGGCTTATCTCCTGGCGGGGTTTCAAACATTAAGGGAAGAGCTGCCTGCCTTTTCAGTTAAGACGCCGGAGAAAACGATCGAGCGGGCCGATCTGGTGATGTTCGGTAATGGACATATGTATGGTGGTCCATTTGATATTTTTCCTCATGCCGATCTTCAGGACGGAAAGGTGGATGCTATTGTGGCAGAAAGGGTGCAAGCCTGGCGTTTGGGTGAATATGCTCAGGCGGTGTTGACCGGGAACCTGCCGGCTCTTTCGGGAGTGCATTATTTGCAAAGTTCTAGCTACGAGCTAACCGTTTTGGATGATCAACGGGTGCCGGTGCAGCTAGATGGGGATACCATGGGGCAATTGCCCGGGAAAGTAACTGTGCAAAAGCAGGCCTTAGAAATGGTGATGGGAAAGCAGGAATAGCCGGCAAACCAACCAAAAACAGGTCTTGCATTATACTGCCATCTTGTTAAATTCCCGCCCCTTTTCACCGATTATGGCTGATAAAGGCTTGTTCGGTAATTTTTGTAATGGCAGTAAAGTTGAGATTAAAACGAGTTGGAGCCCGAAACACACCGGTCTACCGTATTGTGGCCACTGATGGGCGAGCTAAGCGTGATGGCAGACCCAAAGAGGAATTGGGAACCTATGAGCCCCTTGCCTCGGTTGAGCCAAATTTTTCGATCAACTTGGAACGTGCCGAATACTGGTTGAGCGTCGGTGCTCAGCCCAGCGATACCGTTCGCAGCTTTATTCGCAAGGCGCGTCGCGCGGCTAAAGCTTCAGCTTAAACAAGTATACTTAAATTTGTTATGCAGGAATTTGTCGAATATGTGGTCAAAGGGTTGGTCGATGAGCCTGACTCAGTAACTGTTACACCCGTCGAAAATGACGGAACCACAGTGTATGAGCTGCGGATGGATCCGGATGACGTGGCAAAAGTGATTGGCCGAAGAGGTGTGTGTATTAACGCTATTCGTTCTCTTTTACAGGCTGGTGCTGCTAAGAAGGGTATGCGCTGCGGTCTAGAGATCATAGAGGACGAGGACTAAATTTTTATCACGCGCTAAAAACGCGTGACCCGCCAGAGATGAAGGTGGACGTGCTTACGCTGTTTCCCGGAATGTTCGCGGGAGCGATGGATGAGAGTATTCTGCGACGCGCGCAGGAAAAACGACGGCTTGAGCTGACGATACGCAATTTACGGGATTGGACCCATGATCGGCACCGCACTGTGGATGATGAGCCTTATGGTGGTGGGCCGGGTATGGTTCTCAAACCTGAACCGATCTTTGAAGCAATTGAGGAATTGGCTGGTGATACCACTCAGGTGGTTATGCTTAGTCCGCAGGGACAGCCGTTCCGGCAATCGAAAGCCAGAGAGCTGGCCGGCCATGAGCATTTACTGATGCTTTGCGGGGCTTATGAGGGCTTTGATGAGCGTGTGCGCTCTTTGGTGAATCATGAGTTGAGTATTGGTGATTACGTTCTGACCAACGGGGCGTTGCCTGCCATGGTTGTCATAGATGCGGTAACGAGACTTTTGCCGGGGGTTTTGGGTGATGATTCAAGTAGTGCTGAGGAAAGTTTCAGCGAAAATCTGCTGGAATATCCGCAGTACACACGGCCGGCGGACTTTCGGGGCATGAAAGTTCCTGAGGTTTTGTTAAGTGGTGATCACGGTGCAGTGGAAGAATGGCGGCAGGAACAAGCTGTTGAGCGAACTGCTCAACGCCGGCCGGATTTGTTGAAAGAAAGAAAAGAAAATTTAAAAGAAGGACAATAAAATGAGTCAGGCATTGTTTGATAAAATTGAAGCAGAACAACTCCGTGCCGAGCCGCTAAGGTTCAAGGCAGGGGACCTTGTTAAGGTGCACACCGCAGTAAAGGAAGGTGGCAAGGAGCGCACTCAGGTGTTTCAAGGTATTGTATTGGGGATTCGTGGGCGTGGTCTCAATGCAACCTTTACGGTGCGTCGCATCAGTTATGGAGAAGGTGTGGAGAAAGTTTTTCCTGTGAATAGCCCTAATGTACAGAAGGTTGAAGTGGAGCGGGCCGGCAAGGTGCGTCGCGCCAAATTAAACTATCTGCGCAAACGTATTGGTAAGCGAGCTACTCTGGTGCCTGAAGATAAGGGCCGGACTTCGGAGGACGTAGAGCCTATTCGCTAAAAAGATAGAATATTTATTTAGCTCGCGAGGCCCTTAAGCCTCGCGTTTTTTTTGTACCACAGGCAGAACAGGGTTGTGCCGACAATGGATCGTTTCGAATTTGAGCGGGAGCATTACACCGGTGAATATAAGCGCTTGGCCGGTGTTGATGAAGCCGGGCGTGGGCCATTGGCGGGGCCCGTTGTGGCTGCAGCGGTGGTTTTGCCATCTAATTGGTATACAAACGGGGTCCCTGAGAGTTTGGCTAAACTGGATGATTCCAAACGTCTTACCGAGAAAGTACGAGAGGAGCTTTACAAAATCATTCGCTCAAATGCCGACATTGATAAAGGCATTGCGGTAATTGATAATGAAGTAATCGATGAGGTGAACATTTTGCAGGCGACTTACCGCGCAATGAATGAGGCTTTGGGCGAATTATCTAAACCTGCAACCTACGCCTTGGTTGACGGCCGGCCGGTTCCCTCGTTAAGCCTGCCACACAGTGCCATTGTAAAAGGAGACAGTAAGAGTTATTCGATTGGTGCAGCCAGTATATTGGCCAAAGTGACCCGGGACAGGTTGATGGTTGAATATGATCAAAAATACCCGGAATACGGTTTTGCGGCCCATAAAGGATACGGAACTCAGGCGCACTTAGCGGCAATCAATAAGCAGGGGGCGTGTCCCATTCATCGAATGAGTTTTGCTCCATTGAGTAATATGCAGGGTGAATTATTCAGTTAAGGCAAATTGACTTACTCAATCGGGTGGGGGAGATAGATCTTATTTTTAGAGAAGGCGATGTTCTAGTGTTTGTAGAGGTGAAAACCAGGTCTTCAGAGACTTGGGTACGGCCGGCTTCAGCGGTAAACCCGGAAAAAAAGCGGAAAATTTTTGCCACTGCTCGGGATTACCTCCGTCTACTGGATAACCGGCAAATCCCGATCCGATATGATATTGTAGAGGTATTGCTGGAGGATGGCCAGGTGAGTGAAATTCGCCACCAACCTAACGCATTTGCCCCTGCCCGTATTCGTCGTTAGAATCTCATTGTGCCTGAATTGCCAGAGGTTGAAGTTTTAGTCCGGTACCTTGATCCAATACTAACAGGAAAAGTGATTAGGGGCGTAAAAGTGCATCGCGCCAAAAGTATTCGCCCTACGGTGGTGGGAATCTTTTCAAAACGTCTCATCGGTTCCAAAATTTTAGGAGTTAGGCGACGTGCAAAATATTTACTCTTTAATTTGAGAAAAGGTGATAGCAAGACATATACTCTTTTAGGCCATTTGGGGATGACTGGGCGCATGTATGTGCAACGGGCTGGGCAGGGTTTGCCTAAACATGCAGCAGTTAGTTTTCGCCTTAATCAAGGGGAATTCGTTTTTGAAGACACCCGTTATTTTGGGCGGATGACTCTGGCAGCAGATGTGATAGACAAGCTGGGGCCTGAGCCCTTGAGCGAGGGTTTTAATGGGGAGGTTTTGTTTGAGGCTTTAAGCAATTGCAGGCAGGCCATTAAACCCAAGCTTTTGGATCAGACATTACTGGCGGGTGTAGGTAATATCTATGCCAGTGAGGCCCTTTGGCATGCACGGATTTCACCGCGTAAAATAGCTCGACGTTTAACTCGCGCCCATTGTGAGGCTTTGACCGTTTCAGTAGTCAAAGTATTAACTGAAGCCATTAATCAAGGGAGCACGATACCGCTTGATTTTCCCGGTGAGAAAGACGGCGATGGGCTTTTCTATTATGGGAGCAATGATGGGCAACAAGGATATGAGGAGCGATTAATGGTTTATGATCGGGAGGGTGAGCCCTGTGGGCGCTGTCGGGCATCAATTTGCAAAATTGTGCAGGCAGCGCGCAGCACCTATTTTTGCCCTAAATGCCAGTGTGGTTAAGTGGGGTTAATCAAATTGACGAATACCAGTATATTCAGTTACGTTCACCGCCTATTTAGAGAGTGTTCCAGAGTAGCTCAATGGTAGAGCATGCGGCTGTTAACCGCAGGGTTGTAGGTTCGAGTCCTACCTCTGGAGCCATTTCTAACCCCACCATTGTTAAGGGGTTTTTCCACGAAGCAGGATTTCCACTCGATGAGTGCCAGCGCTTTTGCTAGCAAATAGGGTGCGGTAGTAACGGGTAAATTAAAATCCCTTGGCTGTACAGCCGTGCGGGTTCGAGTCCCACCTTCCCAAACTGCCATTAGAACCTGCACCTTAATCTTTACGCTCTTTCTTTTTAAGTGATGGGACTGGCTGAGCCTCCTTTTTGGGCAACCAATTTTTATGCGAATTAATGATGTCTTTATATTTTGGATCGGCGGCAATGTTCGTCCATTCGTGAGGGTCTTTCTGGTGGTCGTAGAGTTCTTCAGTCCCATCAGAGTAACGAATATAGCGCCACCGGTCACTGCGCACGGCGTGGTTTCCTCGGCCGTAAGTCATTAGGGCAGGCCGTTCCCATACTGTTTCGGGCTCCTTGAGAAGTTTCATGATGCTCACGCCATCACATTTTGAATCAGCAGGCAAACCACACAATTCGAGTAAGGTAGGGTAAAGCACTGAAAGATCAACCGGGGTATCGCAGCGGCTACCCGCAGCAGTAACTCTGGGTGCGACCACAATGAATGGAATGCGATTTGTTTTTTCCCAAAGGGCAAATTTTTCAATGTGATTCTTTTCGCCGAGATGAAAGCCGTGGTCTGACCATAGAACAACGATAGTGTTGTTGCGGCGCGGGCTCGAATCTAGTGCATCGAACACTTTGCCGATCTGGGCGTCAGCGAACCTGCAACAGGCCGCGTAGGCTCGGATGAAATCGTTATAGCTGCCCGGGATTTGAGTATTAAGTTTTTCCATTCCCATCCAAAACCACTTCTTTCCCCTCAGCAGTTTTCTGGCACCGTCAGGTAAGTCCGCCCAATCATCCTTCCGTAAAATGGGCATTGGCATTTTGGAGAGACCTTTGTGATAGGCCAAAGGGGCGAAAAAAGGTGAGTGTGGCTTGAAAATTCCGCAGGCAAGAAACAGGGGCTGATCCTGCGGCGGGTTCTTCAGAGCCTTTACACAGTAGTCTGCTGTTTTAAAGTCGATGGTGTCGCGCTCTTCAGCGGGCCATGCTCCCCAGTCAGTATTTCGCGAGCCATAAGATAATGCCCGGTTTAGCTTCCTCGGTGGCATGTTTTGCGCCGCCATCGCTAAAAAGTGGTCGAAGGAAGCGTCGTCATGAAATTCCCCATTAAGATGATGATGGAAAATCTTCCCAGCACCACGCACAGAGTAGCCGGCATCTTGAAAACGTTGCATGATCGTCTTCCGATTAGGTCTTGCGCCCCGCCAGTCGCTTGCATTGCCGTAGATGCCAGTGGTCGATGGGCGCAAACCAGTCAACGTCGCCGCACGCGAAGGATTACATGCGGGCGAAATACAATACGCTCGGGTAAATAACATTCCTCGACTGGCAAGTCGTTCAAGATTTGGGGTCTTGATTGGTGACTTGGGGTCAAGCAGGGAGATCCAATCGTTCATGTCGTCAACGGCAATGAAGAGCACATCTGGTCGATTCTCAGCTAACGTAGTACGCAGCGGTAAGGTTGTGAGACCTATTAATAAGATTAGAAGTAATTGTTTCATGGTTAGCTTGATGCTAGAGAGGATTAATTAACACTCTCAATCAGCCTGACAATTAGAAGAATTCTATGTGTGTTAGTGATGCGCAAACTTAAAAAGCCATTGATTAACGTAAACCTGCGAAATTTTAGAATCCGCCGGCAACCTTAAATAACTACAACCGCCCTCAACCAAACTGCATTAAATCATTATCAAAATAATGCCACCAAGAACCGTGAGTGCATTCAAAGCCAATCCGATGATTCCCAAGATTTTCTTTTTGTCTTTTTGGAAGCAGGTGATAACACCTAGCACGCTGCCAATCACCGCCAAAAGTATCGACCCCAAAATTAAGATTCCAACCACCTGCATTTCCGTATCATCTTCCGTGACACCGTTTTCATCCATGACGCCTGCTGTAACGGTTAAAATTAACAACAAGGCACCGTTCAGCATTGAAATTACAAATGATCCAACCCCAAACCCGGCGTGTTTTGGTTGGGTAATCTCAGGTGTAATTTGATCATGTGGATCAGGTGTATTCAATTGCTGACTTTATTAAATTCTCAGTTCGTGCCTCTTCTTTGTTATCGCGGGCACCAGCCTTATAGCCCATGCTTACGCCACCGTCAGTTAGACGTCCAGTTCTTTTGAGGGCTCGTCAGTCCGATTGAGAAGTTTTGTGGAGGAGATTAGGGGGGGGGCTTCGATTTCGTAATTCGACAACTCCTTGTTTAAGTATGTTGCCGTATATCAACTTAGGTTTTGATTAAGTTCGATAGTTTATATTAGCTATGAAATTATTATGAAGGGTTTTTGCCGATCATTTCGAAACCAAATTTTTCAGCAAGTTTGTTATCTAATTCGTCAGCAATAAGTTTTTGACTCTCAGCACATTGAATGAATTATTAAGTTTGTTGTAAGTCCCTAGATGATTGAAAAAATTTCAAAACCGGATGATCTGTTTACTATAGCGCTTGAGGAAATAACTAAGGCTACGGGTCCTGCTAAACATGAATTTCATACTTTTACTCTCGGTACAGTTAATCGGGGGTTTCCTCAGCTAAGAACTGTTGTTTTGCGTAAGTTTGAACCTGAATGCGTGAATGTTCTGTTCCATACCGATATGCGTTCAGAAAAAATTAATCATTTGCAAGAATGCTCCCAGGTATCTTTGTTATTTTATGGCTGCACATTACGGTTACAGGTTTCTTTCAATGGAATTGCATGTATTGAGAAAGACCCTGAACTAACTCAGTATCAATTCGAGAACTCTAGTGCTGATGCCCAAAAATGTTACGCTTATGGAGCCCAGCCCAGTTCGATAATTCATAGTAAGACAAAAGAGGAGCTCGAGCCGGATATCCAATTGCCACTTACTGCCAATCAGCTTTCAACGGCTAAAGAAAACTTTGTGGTAGTCCGGATTGTACCTGATAAATGCGATATACTTTGCCTTCATTATAGTGGGCACATACGTGTTCGTGCAAATAGGGCTCCTGAAGGCTGGGTGTCGGAGTTTGTTACTGCCTGATTAAAATTTTTATGAATGGGCGGTCTGTAATGGAAATTCTAATGCTCCATGATCGACTAGATGTTTTTCCCGCTGTTTTAGGTTTAGACCTTTTGGAGCAGCGCCACGTCAGTTTGAGGGAACTCCACCGATGTACGCCATTTTTTGGCAACCCATTTAAAGGTAGTTTCACTCCAAAAACATACGTGTGTAGGGTCCTGGATATAATGCCATTTAGTAAACGCTTCCTTATTTAAGACGCGTTTAGTCATGATTCCAATCCATCCGCCGGCTTTGAGGTTGTTAAATAATATTTCAAGGTCCTTTGCCGGTTGGTGTAGATGTTCAAAAACTTCGGTGGCAGTAATGAAATCATAGCTTTTACTCAATGGGCTAACCTCCGGGTAATAAATAGGATCATAAAGGCTAACCTTATGGCCCGCTTCTTCCATCATAATAGAAAGTGTGGGGCCCGGTCCGCAGCCAAAATCCAACCCCGAACAATTAGGTTTTAACCTTTTAAGAAGGGGTTTAGTCAATCTAGCGAGAAAGTTTCGATAATCACAGTCTTCAGGATTGTTTTCATGAAGGTCGTAATGTGATTTTTCCATTTTCAGGGAAGGCAGGGAATCTCGACCGATGAATACAAGTGAACACTTACTGCACTTGAAATATTCGCGACGAATGTCCTTGTGAAAAAAAAGGCCGCTGCTTTGGCAAAGCGGGCAGGAGGAAATAGAGTTGTTTAAACCCACTTGGTGTGGTTAGCGCTTGCTGCTCGGTCTAGGTGTGTATATCCGCCATCCACAAAAATAATTTGGCCTGTGGTATGGCTGCTTCGAGGCGAGGCGAGAAAGACGATCATGTCGGCCAGTTCCTCAGGGGTGGTCATGCGCCTGCCTAAAGGGACTAGGCTTTCAACTGCCTTGCGGGTAGATTCAGGATTTTTTAGGGAATCAAACCAATTTTGATACTGAGGGGTGATGCATTCAGCAGGCAGTACACAGTTGACTCGGATATTTTCCGGAGCCAGCGCAATGGCCCACTCCCGTGTTAGGGCATTCATTGCGCCCTTGGCTGCAGCGTAGCCTGAGGTTCCGCCTTGGCCCGTAACCGCCACTTTGGAGCTGACATTGATGATCGCCCCTTGAGTTTTGGCCAGCTCTCCCCGGCATAGATGAACGAGGGTGTAAACGTGGGATAAATTCAGATGAACAGAATTCATAAAGTCCTCAGGAGAGGCGTTAAGATCTTTACCATCGTTGTAACCAGCATTGTTAACCAGAATGTCGATCCGGCCAAATTCCCCGAGGGTTTGTTCATATACTTTGTGGCAAGCTGATGCTTCTCCCAATTCTGCTTCAATGAAGATTCCTTTCACTTCTTTTGCCAGAGATTCGCCTTCAAGAGGGCTCCGGCCCGCGATGGCTACTTTAGCCCCCTCGGCTGCAAAAGAACGTACAGTGGAAGCTCCGATTCCCTTGGAGCCGCCTGTGACGATTACTGTTTTACCGGCAAGTTGAAGATCCATGATTGGGTTGATTCGGATTATATGAAAATGGTGCGCGAGAGAGGACTCGAACCTCCACCCCCGAAAGGACTACCACCTCAAGGTAGCGCGTCTACCAATTCCGCCACTCACGCAAAGGGGGCGGCCATAATGCCCGTGAAAATCATCATGGCAAGTCTGTTTTGTGGATTGCATTTGGGTTAAGTTATTCGATACATATACCGAAGTGATATTTAGTTAATTGCCCCATGGCTGATCAGAATTCAGGAATAGTTAGAAAGCAGGTTGGAGCGGAGCCTCTCCAGAATTCTGCCGAAAAAACCATGGATGAAGTGGGGATGGAGGTGCGTCAGTTATTCGAGAAGGGCTACGGTTTACTAGAGAAGAAGCAATTTGACTATGCAATAGAGATATTCAGTGCCGCCCTCGATAAGGAAGCGTCTTTTTTTGAATGTCGAATGTCTTTGCGGGCCGCACAGATCAGAAAAAACGAAAAATTGGGGAGTATTGCCAAAATGGCTGGTGCAGCAGCAAATGCGCACAACATGGCACAGGCAAAGGTAGCCATAGCCCGGAAAAATTATTTGGGGGCGATGTCGCATGCGGAAAAAATACTATCTGCTGATCCGGAGAATTCTGTTGGGCACCGCGTGATCGTGAATGCTTCACAAGCACTTAACTACCCTCAAACGATGATTTCTTCATTGCAAATCCTCAAGAAGGCAAACCCAGGAGATAAGGACTTAACCAAGGAGCTAGCTGCAGCTTTGGAGATGTTGGGGGATTGGGATCAGGCTGAGGAAATCATGGCTAAGCTCGCCAAAGTTAATCCTGATGATCCTGTTTTGCAGCAGGCTTATAAGGATACGGCAGCCAAGGCTACAATCTACCGCGGCCGTTACGAGGCTACCTTTAAGAAAGATGAGGAGAAGTCAAAAGGTGATGGTGGTGCCTCTTTAAGCAAGATTCGCACCGCAGAGGAAGCATTAAATGATAGAATTAATGCAATGGAAGAGCGCCTTCAAAATGAACAGGAAAATTATAAACTAGGAGTCGATATCGCAAAAGTATATGTAGAATTAAAGGATTTTGATCGTGCCTTTGAATACTACGATTGGGTGCAAAGAGAAAATCAAGTAAGCGACTCGACAATTGATAAAGCAATTGCAGACGCACACGAAGCGAAATTCAACCATGATATTGGTCAGTTTCCGGAAGGTTCCCCGGAAAGGGAAGGGCTTGAAGCAGAAAGAGATGAATTTCTTCTTCGAGACTGTCGAGAACGGGCTGATCGTTATCCGACTATGCCGGAAATCCGTTTTGAATTGGGTGAGCGTTTATTTCGGGTCGGTGAAGCAAATGAAGCGATTCAGGCTTTTCAGCGCGCTCAAAATAGCCCTAAACATAGGCTAGAATCGCTAAACTACCTAGGTCAGTGCTTTATGCAGCGAGGCTTGTATGACATGGCTTTGAGTCAATTTGAAAAGGCACTTGAAGAAAAGGGTGTTTTTGATGAACAAAAGAAGGAGCTTGTTTATAACTTAGCTTGTGTTTACGAGCATCAAGGTCGAACGCAAGAGGCTTTGCATCACTTTAAAAGCATATACGAGGTAGATATTCAGTTCAGGGATGTTGTGCAAAAAGTGGAGGCTGGATATTCGGATGGAACCTAAGTTTGACCTTGTGAGGTAAATGGGTTACTGGATTTAGGCATGAGATTTGTGCTCCGTATTATTTTTGTCTTTTTTGTGGGCTTGATGGCTTCGGTTTCAGCAGAAGATGTCAAGGTGAAGGTCAGTGCTCAGACTTTTGTAATGCCAAATAATTGGAAGGCAGAGAAGACTGAGAGTAGCATGCGGGCAGCACAGTTTCTGGTGCCGGGGGCTAATGGCAAGGAATCTGCCAGTTGCGTGTTCTTCTACTTTGGGCCGGGAAATGGGGGTGGGGCGAAGGCCAATCTTGAACGTTGGGCAGGTCAATTCTCCAATGAGCCAAAACCTGAATTAAAAACAGAAGAAAATAAGGTTAACGGGATTCCTGTGGTTTATTTGTTTGGGACGGGTACATTCATGAGTGGGCCTCCTTTTGGCGGAAAGAAAGTGCCTAAAAAAGATTATGGTATGGCTGCGGCAGTGCTGGGTACAAAGCCCGGATATATCTTCGTTAAGATGACCGGGCCAAAGGCAGTTGTTGATAATGCGAAGAATGATTTCAAGAAAATGATTGAGAGCGGTTTGAAGTAGTTTGCTTTCTCATAGCCATATGAATTTCTATCTAAGGTGGGCTTGCTTGGCCTTGTTTGCCTGTTGTTCCATTTGGTTGCGCTCAGGGACGGTGACGACCAAGGATGGGCAAGGTTACTCAGGATTGGTGAAGTTTGAGGACTCTGATCATCTAACGGTTGGTCCACCTAAAGGTCCGAGAAAAAAAATTCCGCTTAAAAACGTGGTGGCCGCCACCTTCGATATTCCTGCTGACCCTGAGATGTTTGAAAGCGGGGCTCCTTCTGCAGGTAAAGGATATGGAATTTTAGCCGCTTATTATGATCGGCCAAATTTTAAAGGGCGTGTGATATACCGGATTGATCGGACAATAAATCATCAATGGCGATCACGTCAGCCCGTATTTGATTTACCAAGGGATTATTTTTCAGTTCGTTGGGCTGGTGAACTAGAGCCGCCAGTTACCGGAGAATATACTTTTACCTTGAATGCTAATGATGGAGGGAAGCTCATGGTGGGGGACTTGACCTTGGGTAAATGGGAGGCACTTTCAGGTTTTCGTGAAGTTGGGAAATTGGCGTTAGAGGCCGGAAAGCGCGTTCGTTTTGAGTTTGATTTTTTCGATAATTATGGTGAAGCCAGCGCTAGAGTTTTATGGAAGGGGCCGGGTTTTCAGGAATCACCTATTTCTCCCACACAATTATATCCGGACACGAATAAGGCGCCAAAAGGGTTCAAATCCCAATCTGGGTTATTGGGCTGTTATTATCAAAACCGGTTTTTTTATGGAGATGGGATATTGTCCATTGACCCTAAGATGGATTTTTCACCTGTCACCCCCCCGGAAGAATTCCCGGATAAGAACTACAGCGTCCGGTGGACCGGACAACTGGAAGCGCCATATACCGAGGAATATTCCTTTAAGATTTCTACGGACGAGGGGGTTCGTTTATGGGTTAATCAGCTCCTCGTTATTAATGAGCTATCTAACCGTGCGCCAAGAGTTTTCACCGGAAAAGTTCCTTTGCACCGCGGTGAGCGTATCGGGGTTCGACTTGAATCAGTTCATCGCGCTGGACAAGGTAATCTGAAGGTGGTTTGGTCCAGTAAAAGTAAATCTGAGTCAATCCTCGGCGGCGAGGGAGTTTATCCATCTTATGAGCCTGCAGAGGTTAAGGATGAGGGTGGAGGTGAGGGCGATGAATCTCAAACTTTGGGCGTTTTTTCATGGGCTGGATCCCGTATAGCCTCCAGTCCTGTTTCTGTTGATGATTCATCAGTTAAATTTTCAAAAGGTACTTACCCAGAACGTATTTCGACAATTAATGTTTCTCGTATGGTTATGCGCCCCGTGCCAGTGAAGTATCGTAATCGGATCACGGATAACCGGACGGGTGTTTTGCTGGCTAACGGAGATTTTGTTGAAGGACAAATGCAAAGCCTCGATAATAATACGCTGGTCTTAAACTCAGTGCTTTTTGGGGTGAAGGTTTACGGAATTGATCAGGTAATGGCGATTGTGTTGGCTGGTATTAAAGCTCCCACGAAGACATCCAAATTTAATTTGCGGCTAGAAAATGGATCACAATTTTACGTTCGAGGATTTAGGGTTGATAAAAAAGATATTATTGTGGATGACCCATCGGTGGGGAAAATAAGAATCCCTCTGACCGAATTCAATGAGTTACGGGCTATCGACCGTTAGAGTTGATTTTGCTGTATAAAAGAAAAGGACGGGATTTCTCCTGGCCTTTTTTGTTTGTTAAAAAACTCTGGTTCTTAGTTTGCTGATAACTTGTGGCTTTCGGAATGACTGTTGAACTCGGGTGCGTACATGCACTGAATGTTGGCCATACCGGTTTGGTATTCGCCCTTGTGCTGGACTCTAACATTGTATTCGAACACGTAAACACCTTTGGGCAGGTAGTCGATATAGAAGTGTGAGGCAGTATCACGGGTCATTTCATAGTATCCGAGGCCATCTTGATATTTGTAACGGCTTAACACGTTAGTTGGCTCGGTTCCGCTACCGCGCTGGTCCTTCATGTGTACGTATTCCATGTCGCGATCGGTCTTCAGTACTAGCCGTACCACTAATTCATCACCTGTCTTTACGCCTCCTTGCACCGGCTTAAGTTGTGGGCCTTGGGCGGTATTTACCTTTGTGTAGAGTTGTTTGGTAAGTTTTAGTGGTGTGTCTTCATGTGGTGTAATCTTGGAAATATCCTCTAAGTACTGCCAGTGCACACTTCCCCAAGCAACCCCTTCATCATGTTTGGTGACTTTGATGTTGCCGTAGCTTGGTTTTACATCACTACCCAGAAAGCGGTGCTGGTAGAACCCAGTGCCAGCCTCAATATTCTTAGGCTCGATCTTAGTGTTGCCCACGGTTACCTCCACTAGGGCTTCGCTGGAGAGGGGGTTGGCACCTTGAAGGAGCAATGCATAGCATGCATCAGCTGTTGCCTTGGTGGTTTTCCAGTCCTGAGTTTGTTTTTGTTTAATGAGCCAGACTTTGGCATCTTCTAATGCGTCGAAGTCTTGGGTAACTTCATGGAAGGCTTCGATCATCATTGCCTGAGTTTCAATTGGGGCCCGGTACCACCAATGGCTTAGTTCCTGATCACGCCAGAAGAGGCCCATTTCCTCGTTGCTAACGGATCGTTCCTTAACGGACTTAATGATCAACTTGGCCAAGTCATTGTACTGGGCTTTACGTTCAGATCGGCCGAAACGATTCATGGCAATGGCTACTTGAGCCTGGTTCATTCTTGAGAGGCTCAGGAAGTACTTAGTGCCATCTTTCTCCTCTTTAATTGCTTGCCCGAGGAAGTAGTTTATTGCTTCCTGATTTTGTTTGGCGATCGGGCGATCTTTCAGGAAGAAAGAGCGACAGTAGAGGTACTGTGCAATTAGCGAGGTAAGGTTATTGTTGTCCAGGTTTCCGTGTTGTTGGATAAGGCGATATTTTTTATCAATCCAGCCGTCCAGTCTGTTAACAGCCTTTATTGCCATGGTCTGATCGATCTCCACATTCATTGCGCGCATGCGGCCGAAACCTGTGGTGATATATAGGGTGATATAATCACTGGCACGCCCCCCCGGCATCCAAGGCCAAGCTCCGTCGGCAAATTGAGTTTCGCGTAGGCGACGCATGGCGGCTAGGGTTTCATTGGCTAAGCGTTGATCTTCAAAAAGGATACCCACATTACGGCGGGCCTTACTTTCGCTCTTGGCCTGACGGAGCCAAGGGGTTTCCTCCAGCATCACCCCTTTTAAGTCCTGATTCTTCTCCAGTGGGCTATCAAGGGCAGGAGTGTTGCGCCATTTTTCAAACACCTGCTCGATCCGGGGGTCGCTCTTGGCTATGTGGTGAGCGAGTCCATTTGCATACAAGCGGGTAAAGGTGCTCATTGTGCTTGGGTGTGGGCTTTCCATTAGGTAAGGAAGGGCCATTACCGCGTACCAATTCGGATTGGATACCATTTGCACAGTGAAACGCTCATGTTTGAGGGTGTCGCTCTGGTCAGATGCGACGAGTTTATCAAACTTAAAGTTTTTACTCTTTGCCCCACGGATTGGTAGGGGGAGGCTTTCAGTGACAAAGATATGGCGACTCAAAACAGGCAACATAGCTTGTTCGCCATCAGTCACCTTATCGGTGCCGCCTACAGCTTTGTAGGTGAGGAATCCAAGGTTATCGGGTACGGTCAAACGCCATGAGTAGGTCTTACTCTGGTTGGCTGGAACGACGAATCCTTTATCCAGTTGAGTATTACCTAGCAGATCATCCACATTATCTTCTGTGAGGGCGTCAGAGAATGTAAGGCGAACCTTTCCGGTTTGCTCCTTTTCGGTGCGGTTGGTGACCTTTACGGTGAATTCCAATTGATCGCCTTCACGCAGGAAGCGTGGTGGATTAGGTTGCACCATGATATCTTTTGAGGTGACAGTGCTGCCAGAAAGGAATCCGCTTCGTAGCTCGTTGTCATGGGTGAAGCCCATGAATTTCCACTTAGTGAGGGCCTCTGGTATATTGAATTCCAATCGAACTTTACCGTCTTCATTGGAAACCAGATGCGGCATGAAGAAGGCTGTCTCCTGAAGATTCTTGCGGGCGGCAACTTGTGAAAGGTCAGGCCCAGTCTGAGTGCCTCCACCTTGTCCGGATCCCTCACGTTTGAGTGCACTGTTCAGCTGTTCTTCAGGAGCACTTGCAGCATCATCCATGGCCATGGCTGCTCCACCCATTGTAGCGGCAGGGGCACCTTTTCTCATGGCCATCATAGGTGCGGGTGCGCCTTCTTTTTCAGCCATTTCCATTCTGGGGCCTCCCCGGCTCGAGAAGGCCATAGTACGTTGTTTTCGGGCGCCGTAGTAACTGTAACCTGAAAGGTTGGCAGCGATTTCACGCGGGAAGGAGCGGTAGCTCATGGAAGTGTTTTGATAATCCTGACGCATCCATGAACCCTGCAGGTGTTGCATACCTTTATTGAGGTTTACAAACTGTTGGTTTAGGCGTGCGTAATCCTGACGGAAGACGTTCATCGCTGTCTGCCACTCATGTGGTTTGTACTGGTCAAGGCTCTCGTCATAGAGAACGGCAGCCATTTCGGCTACGGCCTTATCGGCATCTTTGCCGCTAATAACTGCAGTCCATTTTTCTTTTTGTCCGGGCTGCAGTTTGTCCGTGAAGTGCTCCCACTTGACGGTGAGGTTTTTATTGTTCCAGGGAACGCTCACCTTATGGCTTGAAAGGTATGCGCGGTTTTCTCTAACCATGGTGACATGCAGGGTGAATCCGCCACGCATAGCTTCATCAACGGCTTGATGAATAGCCAACTGAGTCAGGCCGCGTTTGGTCCAGAAGCTTTGGAGGACTTTGCGGCGATGCTCGATTTCTATGAAGGCACGAGCTTCATCGTAGCCGCTTCCCCAGAGCGCCATAAATTCTTCGCCCGGCTCGACGGTCCAAGTTTTTGATTTGATCATATGAGGTATGCGGATACCCAGCTTGGCTGCTCTTGGGTTCAATACCTGGATTGGCGCTTCGGCAGTAACTTTTTTGCCAAAACGATCCTCTGTCTCGAGGACTGCCCGGTAGGCACCTTCCTTTAGCTTAAAATTGAAATTTGCTTGTCCACTGTTGTCAGTGGTGAATCCTTTTTGTTCGACAACTTTGCCCAATTCCCAGGAATTGATATTTGAGGCGTCTGGCATAGGTATGAATTCTGGGGCGAAACGTCCGTTACGCATGGGCATCACATTAAACCGGTTGTTATTGAGTTTTGCTCGTTCCACACTCTTTGGTTGGTTCAATGCGTAAACCTTTAGTGTGCCTTCAACTTGCTGGCCGATGCCATCGAGCGATGTAGTGATGAGGTTAATGGCAACCGCTTCATTTTGGGTTTGCCAATCAGCAGCAGAAACACTGGCTTTGAGGGCTGTGTATCCAAGATTGATGGAATGACTGTCACTGCGGGTTTCGCCGGTTGTGTCAGTCACATCAGCGTGGATGGTATAGCGGAAGGTAGGTTCGTCCTTCGGAGACACGCTGTTGTCGGGCTTCGCATTGAACTTCACATCAAAGGAGCCATCGGCTTTGGTAGATGTGGTGCCGTGGGCGATTTCCTGGTTTTGGCCGCGAGGCATAGGGCGCCACCAATAACGATAACCATACCAGTCGGGGTAGCGAACTTCTCGAACTACACGCCATTTAACCTTGGCTTCATTAATGGCTGCACCAGTATAAGCAGTGGCTTTACCTGTGAGGTTAATTTCAGCATTGAGTTTCCCAGCTGTTTCCGGGGCTTTTACATCCACTTCAAACTTCGGGCGCTTGTATTCCTCGACGTTAATACTCGCGGAGCCGCGAGGTCCGGTGGTGACCTGTAGGGTCATGCGGCCTAAAACTCGGTCTCGTGGAGCGGTAAATTTTCCGCTAAAGGAGCCGTAATCATTGGCACGATGTTGTTGCCGTGTGATTTCTTTGCCATTGCGATCTCGAAAAGCAACTGTAACCACCGAATTGGGGATGGTGCGGTAGTTGTCATTGTGTTGGTCCACGTGAATAGCAAGACCCTTGTATTCTATTGTTTGACCCGGCCGGTAGAGCGAGCGGTCGGTGAAGAAGATTGTGCGGTCGTAGGGACGTGGATTGTTGATGCGGCCGTGGTTGTAGGCATCATTATAGGTGCTAAGTTGCTGATTGCCTTTACTAGCGAGAATTAAATAGCCACGGTTGTTTACTGGGAATATGAACTGTCCGTTTTCATTAGATGTCGTGGGGGCAACCTCCTGGCGCGTGTTGCCGTTACGAGTCCAGGCGCGAACTTTGGCGTTGGCGACTGGCTCGCCACTTTGTGCATCAAGAACAAATCCTTCGATTTTTCCATTGCCACTACGTTGGCGCATCACGATGGCTAAATCGCTGGCCCAGAAGCTGGTGTAATAGCAAACGTTGTTGGCTTCATTGAAATTTTTGTTATGACTGCTAATGAGGTAATAGAATCCTGACGGCAAGTCTTTGGGTGCCTTAAAGGTCTTCATTGCCTCATGATAATCGGTTGTGGGAGCAAGTTTAATGCTCCATTCCTTGATGACTTCAGCGCGTAGAAGGGCGCGACGTTCGTTGTTGTCCAACCATTGAGGGTTACCACGTTTACGCTTCATGGCCGCTTCCCAGTTTTCGCCGACCACACGGAAGTGAATTTGATCTACGTTGCGGTATTTGATTGTGATATCAGGTTGTGGATCATTCCAGACGCGCTCAATTGTGACATTTGAGGTTTTGGCTTCGATTTGGTTGATGAGGTTGTTGCACATTGCTCCACCAGGCGTTTTCGGGAACGCATTCTGGCCTTGAGTGGCAATTTTATGGGCGGCGACTTTATCTCCATCCTGGTCCAATGACTGAGCCATATGATAGCGAGCTCGGGCGCTTATGCGGTGGTCGGCCCAATTGTTTATAAATCTTTTTAAAGCGGCACGGTAGCGGTCATTTTTGTTTTCTCCAAAAGCCTTGTTCTTGCCAAAGTTAATCCGGCCAAGGTCGGCGTCGATGTAGGCACTTTTATCCGTATCATTTTTATGAAAGCGGAGTAGGTCCTGATAAAGCTCTAAGGCTTTAACCATGCGTGAATCCTTATCAGTGGTTTTTATGTCCCACGCCATAAATTTCTCGGCGCTGTCAAATATTGGATCATTGCTGTTGAGTTCAAATGCATCTTGAGCTTTTGCTCCGGCTTGTTCGCCGCTACTGTAAAATTGCAGGGCATTGAAGACTAAAAAGTCATACATTGTTGGGCGGAAGGAATCTGGTTGGCTGCCTTTTTGAAGAAGGTCGTCATAGTCAGCCACCCGCGTTTTCTTTAGGATTGCTTGATGTGATAGGGCGGCATTGAATTGTTTATCGATTTCAGTGTAGATGCGCGGCAGGTCCCAGGTTTCAAAATCTTCATTGGGGGCAGCGGCGGTGCGGCTTCTTTGAATGAAACGCCAGCGGTTTTGTTGGAAGTAATGCCAATACCAGTTGGCAAGAACTGCGGTCATCATTGGCTTCATTTGAGCGGGAGCTTTTTCGATCTCCTCCTCCATACGCCTAATTTTTTCCTGTGCTTTGTTGCCTCGAATGTTCCCTTCCAGAGAAATTTTCCTGCCGACGGCTTTGATGGCTTCAGCATAGTCCTTCTTAGAGA
>CACDBG010000014.1 GCA_902551155.1 uncultured Verrucomicrobiota bacterium
CTGAAGAAATGGGCATCACCGCCTCTGCAACAAAATTGCAAGAACGTCTTGGGGTTCCAGTGGTGCCCATGCAGGCCAATGAGCGGGTGGGAATGGAAGCCCTTCAAGTGGCGTTAAGTGAAAAAGAATTGGCCAAACCGAAATGGGATTCCATTGAAGGTGATGCATTAAACCGCTATCAGGCAATTGGTAAATTACTGGAAGGAGCTGTAGCACGCAGTGATGAGAAGCGATTAACTCCAACAGATAAGTGGGACCAAATATTGGTTCATCCTGTTATGGGTTGGATGGTTCTATTGAGTATTTTGGCTGGTTTATTCTACACCATTTTCAGTGTGTCGGGCTATCCCATGGATTGGATTGATGGAACGTTTGGTTGGCTGGGAGAACAGGTTGAAGGACGCATGGCTGAAGGTGATTTTCGAGATCTCATTACCGAAGGCATCATAGGCGGAGTAGGTGGGGTCGTGATCTTTCTGCCGCAAATTCTCATGCTCTTTTTCTTTATTGGGATAATGGAAAATACGGGGTATCTCGCTCGGGTTTCCTTTATGATGGATCGGTTGATGTCGGGGGTGGGTCTTAATGGCAAGGCCTTTATTCCGGTCCTTAGTTCTTACGCCTGTGCAATTCCCGGGATCATGGCTACACGTACCATGGAGAGTGCGCGCGATCGGCTCATTACCATTTTAGTGGCCCCGATTACGAGTTGTTCAGCTCGATTGCCCGTTTACTTGATGTTAATAGCCTTGATGCTTCCAAACGGAACGGACTCTGAGCGCGCCATGGTTATGTTGGGGTTATATGTTTTGAGTATTCTTGGGGTTTACTTTTTTGCTTGGTTGTTTAACCGGAAGCTGAAAAAGACTGAGACTGCACTTACGGTTTTGGAATTACCAACTTATCAGCGTCCCAGTTGGCGTGAGATTGGTTTGCAGATTTATGATCGGGGTAAGATTTTTGTTAAGAATGCTGGTACCGTTATCCTATGTTTATCGATAATTTTGTGGGCCCTAACGACTTATCCAAAGAGTAACTCAGAAGATGGGAGTGAGCAATTGGCCCATAGTGTAGCCGGGCGAATGGGTAAGCTGATTGAGCCGGTGATTGAGCCTTTAGGGTACGATTGGAAAATGGGGGTTGGTTTGGTGGCTTCTTTTGCTGCTCGAGAGGTATTTGTGAGCACCATGTCCATTATTTATATTGGTGAGGATGCTACTGAGGAAGGAGATACGGTTCGTGATAAAATGGCTGCTGAAACACGAGAGGATGGTAAACCTGCCTACAATATTCGCACCTGTTTGAGTTTATTGGTCTTCTATGTTTTTGCTATGCAGTGCCTAAGTACCGTTGCGGTGACTCGCCGTGAGACCAACAGTTGGCGTTGGGCCATCTTCCAGGTGGTTTACCTCACAGGATTTGCTTATGTAGCTGCTTTGGCCACCTATCAAATTTCAGGTTTCTTTATTTCATGAGTGATTGGCAGACATGGGCAGCCCCGGCTGTTGTTATCTTAACGGTTATGATTGTTGGCTGGAGGGTCACCCGGAAAAAGAAATCAATCGGCTGCGATGAAGATTGCGGTTGTGATTCTCAGTAGTCGGTTTTACTTGCCGCCGGGTTTCAGGCCGCGGAGAATCGCTCCACGCATGAAACTGATTTTTCTTTTGCCGATTTTCCTTTTAGTTTCCGGAGTTGAAGCAGCCAAGCGTCCGAATATTCTTTTCGCCTTTGCTGATGATTGGGGACGGTACGCGAGCGCGTATGCAAAAGTGGATGGGCGGCCCTCACCGAATGCTGTGATCAAGACACCGCATTTTGACCGCGTGGCTCGTGAAGGAGTACTTTTCAAAAATGCTTTTGTTACGGCTCCTTCCTGCACGCCCTGCCGTAGTTCGCTCTTGAGTGGTCAATATTTTTACCGGACTGGAAGAGCGGCTATTTTACAGGGAGCGGTTTGGGATACAAACATTCCGAGTTACCCCTTAATGCTTCATGATGCGGGTTATCATATCGGAGAAACTTATAAGGTTTGGAGCCCTGGCACGCCGGGTGATGCCCCCTATGGTGCTGGAAAGTTTCGTTTTGAGAATCGTGGACGGCGGTTTAACGGTTTTTCGCAGGGGGTTACCCAAATGTTAGCAAAAGGTAAAAGCGTAGCGGATGCCAAGCAGGTTCTATATGATGAGGTGATGGGTAACTTTGAGGCTTTCCTAAAAGCGCGGCCACAAGGAAAACCCTTCTGCTATTGGTTTGGCCCCACACTCGTTCACCGAAAGTGGATTCAAGGATCTGGCAAGAAGCTTTGGGGGATTGATCCAGACTCTCTGAAAGGGAAGCTGCCTGGGATGTTGCCTGATGTACATATTGTGCGTGAGGACATGGCCGATTATATGGGTGAGATACAGGCCTTTGACCACGCACTGGGTTTAATCCTGAAGCGCTTGGAGAAAATGGGTGAACTGGAAAACACCGTAGTAGTAGTAAGCGGCGACCACGGAGCCCCGGGATTTCCTGGTGGCAAATGTAATTTGTATGACTTTGGTACTGCTGTGCCGTTGGCCGTTTGGTGGCCAGGTAAACCGGGTGGGCGGGTTTTGGAGGATTACGTAAATCTCATGGACTTGGCGCCCACCTTTCTGGAAATGGGTGGAGTCAAACCGCCTAGGATCATGACTGGGCGTAGTTTAGTTCCTGTTTTGGAATCTAAAGTTGGGGGTTTAGTGGATGAAAAACGTAACTGGGTTGTTACTGGCAGGGAACGCCATGTAGCTGCAGCACGTGAAGGTCTCCTTCCGTATCCGCAACGTGCTCTACGCACGCAGGATTACCTTTACATTATTAATTTCAAGCCAGACCGCTGGCCTATGGGAAACCCCTATAACCTAACTAATGACAAAGCCCCTGATTATAATACCTTAGCCAATAATACCTTTGTGACTTACGGGGATTTAGATGCCAGCCCTACCAAGGCCTTTTTGGTTGAGCATCGTAATGAGGCTAAATGGAAATGGCATTATGATTATGCTTTTGGTAAACGTCCCCGCGAAGAATTATTCATATTGAAGGATGACCCTGACCAGCTAAAGAATGTCGCAAGCGATGTAAAATACGCGGCCATCAAAAAGAAGCTTAACACGCAGCTAATGACGGAACTAAAACGGACTAAGGATCCACGGGTAACGGGTGATGGTAGCACTTTCGATAAACCGCCCTTTGTGTCTGAATTCAAACGTCCTCAGAGAAACAGGCCAAATAAAAAGTGAGTGATCATCTGAAAGCTTCTGCTCCTGAAGTAGACGGGTTTTTCCGGTTGGCCGAAACAGATCGCAAGTTCGGTTTGCATTGGCGGAGTGGCTCACTCAAATACAAGGATTTCAAGCTGCTAAGTGAAGGAGGGATTGCTAAATTATACTCGGCGTTTGATGAAAACCTCCGTCGCACTGTCGTATATAAAACGCTCCACGATCACCTCCGGGAAGATGAAATCGAGACTCAGCGCTTTCTTCGTGAAGCTCGGGTGACTGCTAACATTGCTCACCCGGGAACTGTTCCCCTTTATGAATTAGGCCGGGACCGGGATGGGAACTTGTTTTTTACCATGAAACATGTTCGGGGCCGCGATTTGAGCAGTATTATCGATGCTCTTGGAGCGGGAGATTTGGCAGTTCGCAGTGCGTTCCCGTTGCCCGTTTTAGTGGATATTTTAATTCGTGCTTGTGAAACAATTGCGCATGCTCACTCGCGTGGGGTAATTCATCGTGATCTCAAGCCGGCGAATATCTTGACGGGACAGTTTGGTGTTACTTACGTGATTGATTGGGGTTTGGCCAAGGTTTGGGGCGAGCCGGATATCGTACATCCTGAAATGGGCCATGACGAAGATCCCGCCCTAACGCCTGTTGGGCGCCGGTATGGTACGCCCTTTTATATGGCTCCTGAATTGGCTCGGGGTGATGCCCACATGGACGGTCGGGCGGATGTCTTTAGTCTCGGATTAATCCTTTATGAGATGCTCACCCATAAGAGGCTTATAAACGGTGAGACTACCCAGGAAGTTGTTGATAATCTCCTGAACAAATCTTTTCCCAAGCCGGCTGAAGCAGCTCCAACTAATGATATTCCTGCTGCACTTGAAGCAGTCTGTCTTCGTGCATTGGAAAAAAATGCTAAGGATCGCTATCCGGACGTAGCGTCTATGTTTGAAGCCCTCCGTGAATTGCGGGGACAGTAGATATTAGTACAGCAAATCTATAGCACCAGTGCCGAAGGGATTTTCCTCGGCACTCAACTTGTAGCCCATGCAGGCGGGTAATTCTTCGGCGTAGCGTTCGGTCATTTTACCCCAGCGTTTGTGAAAGGCTTCAGTTATTTCCTTGGTGAAAATCGTGGGCGCGATAAACCGGCTCTTGGCCGTTAGGTTAAAGTGAATGTGAGTGCGTAGGTCAGTCTCCGGTCGCGGTGGTGTGTACATCCAGCCTAGTACTTCTCCTTTTCTCACGCGTTGTCCCAGCTTGGCCCTCAGGAAGGGGCGGTAAAAATTTTCGTCCCCCGGATCAATCATCGGTTCAATACTATAATGAAACACAACTGGTTGGCCGTCAGTATGGGCAAAAGTCAGACCCAGGCCATACCGGTAATTGGTCGTCATTTTTTTAAGGCGAGAATCGTAGATAGGGCGCAATTGGAACCAGGGCGTTACGCTTGTAATAAAACCATCGGCGACCGCGTAAATAGCCGCGTAACTGGAAGGCTTTCTGGGAGTTGCTTCTTTTCCGGGTTGCTTGAAGTAAACGTGGCAACCGGTATGAGGTCGGTAGAAGTTTTTACCAAGGTAGGGATGGCCGGCAGAAATCACGTCCAAATCCACCAGGAACCGGTCGGACTTATTCGCAGCAAAATGGGTGACATTCGGTAAGCTGGCCAATTGTTTTTGATCCAGGCGCATTGTATTTCGATCCTGTCTTGGGGCTGATGGGTTATATCGAGTGGAGTTCGCCGAACGTGAAGTTCTGGCGGGTAATAGTAGGAACTCAATTTCGTTGGCCGTGATGTACCCATCCTTGTTTTGGTCGATGGAGCTAAACAAAACCTTGGGCCAGTTAAATTCGTTCTCAGTAATCCTGCCATCCCGGTTTGCATCTCCTTTGAAAAGATCGATTAGCAATCGGGTTGTTGCATCGGATGATTTCCTCAGATCTGGTCCCGGCTCCTGAGCGAATGCAGTCAAACCTAAAGCTAGGAAAAGGAAAAATAGCCGCATTTAATGAATTACTGTGGTGTGACTGCTCAATTCGGTCAAGCTGCTCTATTTTACCTCCTTGAAAATTGGAGTTGAATCCCGTTTGATCTACCCATTCCTATGAAGATGATTTTAATGGCACTAGCCTTAACCCTTGGTTTCTCTGTTTTTGCTGCCAAACCGCATGCTGTTTTGGTGATCGGAACGACCCACTATAATCCTGGAGCAACCATTCCGGCCTTGGCCCGCGAACTACGTGGGTGTGGTTTCAAGACCACCCTCATCAGGTCTGAAGAAAATCCGGAGAAAAACCCGAAGGGCTTGCCCGGACTGGAGGCTTTGGCAACAGCTGATGTGGCGGTTTTTTATATGCGCTTTTTAACTCTGCCATCTGATCAGATGAAACACATCGAAGATTACCTTAAATTAGGTAAACCCGTTGTGGGTTTTCGGACCAGTACTCATGGCTTTGCTTATCCGAAAAAGGATGCCTTATACAAGTGGAACCACGGCTTTGGCATTGATGCTCTGGGAACAAAGTATTTCATCCATGGAAAAGGCCCTACTCAGGTAAAACTGGCTGAGGGGGCAAAGGACCATGAGATTTTAAAGGGTATCGATCTTTCCAAGCCAATGGAAGCTCCCGGAACTCTATATTTGGCTGATTTACCGAAGGACGCCAAGGTGTTACTGATGGGAACCGGTAACTTTACACGCACCGGTAAGATTACCAATGGCTTTGGCACTCATGATATTAAGCCGGTCATGACCGATGAAGTAGCCTGGACTTGGAAGAATAAATGGGGAGGGCGGGTGTTTGCCACATCTCTTGGTCATCCCGGTAGTTTTGCTGAGGAAAAATTTGTTCATTTTTACGTAAATGGCATTCATTGGGCAGCTGGTTTGCCGGTGCCTAAAGCGGACAAAAAATTTGAAACGGTTGCCGCCGGGATGAAAGGCCGGGCTAAACGGCAAAATGCAACTCGTAGTCCAAACGAAAAGGAAAAGAAGCCAAGAGGAAATCCAGATGACGGCCGAAACAGGCAAACCGGCAAAAAAGCTGAACCCAAGGATCCTCAATTAGCTAAGTATGCCATATTTGAAAAAACTGCACCTCGCCCCGGAACAACGACAGCTGTGGATACAAAGTTACCACTTGCTTTGCCCAAGGGGACACGAATTGCTTTTATTGGAAACACTCTGCTTGATCGCGCGCAGAATTTTGGTCATTTCGAAGCTGCCCTACAGCAGGCTTTTCCAAAAAGTGAGTTAACGGTTCGCAACCTCACTTGGGCTGCAGATCAATTGGGAACTGAGCCGCGCCCGGCAAACTTTGCGGATGTAGAGCAGCATCTTACGATTGCCCAGGCCGACGTCATCTTTGCTGCTTACGGGTTTAATGAATCGTTTGCTGGTGAGTCCGGATTGCCGGAGTTTCGTCAAAAGCTCAGTACCTATGTGGCGGATCTGAAGCGCAAAGCGTTTAATGGGAAAAGTGCTCCGCAGATCGTGTTGGTTTCACCTATTGCTAATGAGAATGTAAAGGGTGTGGCTGCTGCTGATCGGAACAATAAAAATATTGCAGCTTACACGAAGGTAATGCGTGAGGTGGCCAAGGAGCAAAGGGTCGGGTTTGCCGATGTTTATAGCGCGACTGAGTCGGCTATGGCTTCTGCGGGGAGTGACCTGACAATCAATGGTTGTCATCTCAATGACGAGGGGTATCAGGTTTTTGCGAGGGAACTCTTCAAACAAACCTTTGGTAAGACTGCTCCCAAAGCCAGTCAGGCATTGCAGGCAGCTGTAGTAGAGAAGAACAAACAGTTCTTTCGCCGTTATCGGCCGGTAAACACTTTCTATTATACCGGTGGACGAAATAAGAGTTATGGTTATCTCGATTTTCTGCCGGCCATGCGTAACTTCGATATTATGGTGCAAAACCGGGATCGACGTATTTGGGATTTGGCTCAAGGCAAAAAGGTTCCCGCAAAAATTGACGACTCCAATGTACCTCCCTTACCCACCACAACAGCCAGTCGCGGTGCTAATAAATGGATGAGTCCAGTCGATGAATTGAAGGCCTTTAAGGTTGATCCACGATTTGAAGTAAACTTATTTGCCAGTGAAGAGGAGTTTCCGGAAATCGCATGTCCGATCCAGATACGTTGGGATGCACGTGGTCGTATGTGGGTGAGTTGTTCAACGACCTACCCGCATGTTTATCCGGGCAATGAGCCTGACGATAAACTGGTGATTTTGGAGGACACTGATGGCGATGGTCGTGCGGATAAATCAACAGTCTTTGCCGACGATTTACACATTCCCTTGTCCTTTGAGTTTGGCGATGGAGGGGTCTATGTCAGTGAAGAGCCGCACATGACTTTTATTAAGGACACTGATGGAGATGGCAAAGCAGACTATCGGCGTCAGGTCTTAACGGGTTTTGGTTGTGAAGATTCACATCATGCCCTCCATGATTTTGTTTGGAGTCCTGATGGAGATCTCATTTTTCGCGAGTCAATTTTTCACCACAGCCAAATTGAAACACCTTATGGCCCGGTGCGACAGCAGAATAGCGGTTGGTTCCGCTTTGAGCCACGCTTGCACCGACTGACCAGCTTTGGTACCTACCACAGCACCAATCCATGGGGCGTGACCTTTGACGACTGGGGCCAGCACGTTGCCAGTCACCCGATCTATGCACAGGCATTCCATGCCTTGGATCCGGTTTACCCCAAGCAACATCCAAGACCTGCCGGATTACGGGCTTATTCAGGTACTTGCGGTCAGGAGTTTGTGGACTTCGCCTCATGGCCCAAAGAGATGCAGGGCGGTTACGTAAAGGTACGTTACAAGCCGACTAATCGAGTGGAGTTTCATAAATGGAAAAAGACCGAGTTCGGTTATGATGAGGAATATGTGGGCGATATTATTTTCTCCTCCAATCTGAGTTTTATTCCGGTGGATCTACGCTACGGTCCGCGCGGCGCCATGTACGTATGTGACTGGTACAATCCTATCAAGGGGCATGCCCAGTACTCGCTGCGTGATGAGCGCCGCGACCGTAAGAGTGGCCGTATTTGGCGGATCTTGCCTAAGGGCGCAAAGTTGGCGACTCCACCGAAGATGGTGGGTGAATCGACTGCAAAGTTGCTCAATATTCTCAAGCGTCCTGAATACCGTTATCGCTACTGGGCCAAGCGTGAATTACGCGAACGTGATCCTCAGGAGGTTAAAGTTGCTCTTGATAAATGGGTTGGGGCATTAAATTCAAAGGATGCTCGTCATCGCCATCACCAGATGGAAGCTGTTTGGATGTATCGCAATATTGAATCTGAAAACCCCCGACTTTTGGCTGAGTTGCTCGATTGTGAAAAGCCAGAAGCGCGGGCAGCAGCAACCCATCAGCTGCGTTATTGGCATGCAAGTTTTAAGGATGGAGACGCACGTTTGCTTAAGGCAGCCAATGACAAGGATCCGATTGTGCGGATGGAAGCAGCCATTGCCACCAGTTACATTGGTACTCCCAAGGCTATGGATGCTTTGGCTGACACCACCAAGCATCCACATGGGGGACACTTAGCCTATGGAATGCGCACCGCACTCGGGGCTTCCACCATGTTGCCGCATTGGCAGTTTAATCACCATCTCACTATGCATAACGCGCCTTTGCGGAAGTTTATTAGTGAGTTTGCCAAGAACGCGAAGATTGCAACCGACGTTAATTATTCAGCTAAAGACGCACAGTTTGATAGCCAGAAAAATCTAAAGGTAGTTCGCATCACGACAATCAAAGAGCGGATGCTTTATGATGTGACACGTTTCGAAGTAAAAGCGGGTCAACCGGTGAAGCTGGAATTTATTAACCCCGATGCCACGCCCCATAACCTAGTGATTGTAAAACCTGGCTCGGGTGATGAGGTAGGTCTGGCAGCAACCCGCATGGCGGCTGATCCGGAATTAGCGAAGAGTGGCCAGTATATTCCCAAGAGTGACAAGGTGCTCTTCCATACCAAGATGGTGCCACCCATCGCCGGTGAAACCCTACGCTTCATGGCTCCCTCTAAACCCGGTGAATACCCCTACGTTTGCACCTTTCCTGGTCATTGGACCATTATGAGGGGGGTAATGGTGGTTAAATAAAATAGCAGAACACTCTGACAAAAAACACTTTCCCATGTGAACTGAGTTTGTATGCTTATAGGTATGCAGAGCTCTAATCCTACGCGCCGCCGTTTTTTACAATCTACTGCTATAGCCAGTGCTCCCTTTATCCTGCCCTCAGGTATTTTGTCAGCTGAGGTAAAGCCCAATGATAAGATCTCCGTGGGCTTCATTGGGATGGGCAAACAGAATGGAGGACTCATGAATCGGTTCATGGGAGCTAAAGAAGCCATTTGCGTGGCCGTTTCTGATTGTGACACTAATCGCCGTAATGCCGCGCGCGATAAGGCCAATGGGCGCCAGAAGAACAAGGACTGCAAGGCCTATGAAGATTTCCGTGAAATTATTGCCCGCAAGGATATTGACGCAGTGTGTATTGCCACACCGGATCACTGGCATGCTATCCAGACAATTGGGGCTTTGGAATCAGGCAAGGATGTTTATTGTGAAAAGCCCCTGACTCATAACGTTCACGAATCAGTGGAAGTGATCAAGGCAGTGAAGAACAACAAGCGTGTTTTGCAAACCGGCTCCATGCAGCGTTCCTCACGCGAGTTTCGTATTGCCTGTGAGCTGGTGCGTAATGGGGTAATTGGTGAAGTCAAACGTACTGCAGTTAACATCGGCGGCCCCGGCAGACCCTGTGACCTCAAGACTGAGCCCGATGAGCCCGGTCTGGATTGGGATATGTGGATTGGCCCGGGGCCTATGCGTGGTTACAGTTCGGTTTTGAGTCCGCGCGGCGTGCACGGTCATTTCCCGAATTGGCGCAATTATAAGGAATACGGAGGGGGCATGGTGTGCGACTGGGGAGCACACATGATTGATATCATTCAGTGGGGCTTGAATAAGGATAACAGCGGACCGATCGCTACCATTCCGGCCAAGGATCCCAAGGTATCGAAGGGGGCGCAGCTGGTCTATGCCGGTGACATCCATATGATGCACGGTGAAGGGCAGGGGGCGACTTTTTATGGAACCGATGGTCGCGTGGAATGTCACCGCGGATTATTCGGCCTATATAAGGGCGACAAATTAATTGCCGGTAAATCCAGCCGTAACGACAAGAGTAAGAACCTGAATCAGGAACTGGACCGTGTGGAGAAGGAGATTTTGAAGAACGCCAAAGTGAAGCTTTATGATAGCAATAACCACATTGGTGATTTTCTAAGTTCCATGAAGAGTCGCAAAAAACCGATTACTAATGAGATCGTTGGTGCGCGCACTTCCATTGCCTGTCATTTACTCAACCAAACCTACTACAACCAAGCGGCCATTGCGTGGGATCCAAAGAAAAACACCTTTGCCAAGGGTGGTGACCCCAAGTGGCTCACGCGCAATTACCGTGGTCAATGGAAGGTGTAGGGAACATTTAACAAACTAATAAAAGATAATCATGAAAACTAAACTCACACTATTTCTTGCTGTAATTGCCGTTACTCTGTTTGGGACGGGATGTGCGTCGACTGAGCCTGCAAGCGATCCATTGAAGAAAGGGTTGGTGGCTTACTACCCATTTAATGGAAATTCACTTGATGAGAGCGGGAATGGACATGATGGGGTTGTAAACGGAGCAGCACTATCGTTGGACCGCAATGGGGCGAAAAATAGCGCATATTTTTTGGGTGGAGATGACTCAATTGTTATTAAAGATAATAGTGATTTAAACCCAATGCCATTAACTATTTCCCTTTGGTGCAAAAGCGCTGTTCCCGGATCAAAAATTTCGGCCCAAGGCTTGGTTACAAAATACAGAAATGCAAATTGGTTAGGTTATGCAGTCCTTTGGAGCGGTGGCAGAGCAGTCCCAATGTACACGACAAACTCTACTGGCGGGAGTTATTTGATGTCCGGAAAAGGGGATGGGGAATTTGTCTCTGGTGATTTAGCTGACGACAATTGGCACCATATTGTTTTTTCCGTTGATCCTAAAGGAGGTATTTTGTTTGTAGACGGTAAAGTTGTTTCGTTTAAAAATTGGCATGGAAAACCAGAAAAAGCTCCACCGAGTGGTGATGATTTGAGAATCGGTTATTATCCTGATGGGCCGGGAAGACCAGAAATAGAAAAGCTGTAATATTTCAAAGGCTCTATCGATGACGTCCGCATTTACAATCGCGCCTTATCTGCTGAAGAAGTAAAAGACCTCTATGACCTTGAAAAACCTAAAATCAAGTAAACTAACTAAACCAATTTCCCAAGCCGCCCGATAGTGAGGCGGCTTTTTTGTGGCTATTAGATCACTTTTTCAATCTTGCCCGTACCCGGCTGTACTCGGGGTTGACGCATTTGTCGCCCCAGCGTTTTAGGGTGGCGAGTAATCCCGCATCAGTTTCGGTCTGTTGGCCTTGGTCACCCGTTTCCTTAATCCAGTCCGCCAGCAGCTTGCGGTGTTGGGCGAGCGCTTTGCGGTGCTTGGGATCATTGGCTAGATTATGGATTTCATGCGGATCATTGGCCAGATCATAGAGTTCTTCCGGAGCTTTTTTGGGGCCGAAGAAAATTAGTTGGGTTTCGTTCATTTCTCCCTTGGCCATCATGGAGCGGAAGGCTTTTGAAACGGGCCACGGGTCCTTATAGCTGGGCTGCATGAAAGGGCGATCAGTAAGGTAGTTGCGCAGATATTTGTACTGGGGAGTCACCACCGCTCGGATGCGTTCAATGGTGTAGTCGCACCGGTCACGGGCCGCCACGATAAATTTTCTCGGCTTGTAATCTTTGGCTAGAAAATCAGCGCCCTCCATATGTTTAGGGATTTTCATGCCGGCGGCCGCAAGGCTGGCAGGAGCAATATCGATGCCGCTTATTAAATCCTTACGCACCTGTCCGCCCTTAATTCCCAGGCCAGCCACCATCATCGGCATCTGGATGCCGCCTTCATAAAGGAACTGTTTATGGCGATGCAGTTTATAACCATGATCGCTGAAGCAAAAAATCAGGGTAGAATCAGTCAAACCATCCTTTTCCAGTTCAGCAAGGATTTCGCCAATCTGTTCATCGGTTTTGAGCAGGCAATCGTAGTGATGAGCGATTTCCTCGCGCACGAGCGGGATGTCCGGGTAGTAGGGCGGTACCGGAACCTTGGCGCGGTCGGTTTGCTTCGGTGCGCGTCGGCCAAGCTTGCCCCCACGCAACTGTATCTGTCCAAAAAACGGTTGGTTCGGTTTACGATTACGCCAGAGGTTGGCTTTGCTATTAGGACTGTAGAGTTCCTCGTGACTCCATTTGAAGTTATAGTCGTCCTTGCCTGACTGATTGAAGGTAAAATAGCCGGCTTTTTTCATCATCACTGGCAGTGGCTCCACGCCTTTGGGCAGGCGGATGTCATCAAAGTCTTTACCCATGCTTTTACCTCGAAAATCAGGACGTCCACTGCGGTGGTTATGGATGCCAAAACTGGTCTGCATTGCTCCCACAATGATCGAGGAGCGGGTGGCTGAACACACGCCGGCCGGAGTGTAGAACCGATCAAAGCGAATCCCGCTGGCCGCGAGCTTATCTAAGTTGGGTGTCTTAATAATTTTATCGCCATAACAACTGAACCAGCCACTGACATCCTCCAGATAAATCCAGAGAATGTTGGGACGGTCAGTAGCTTGAACCGATAAGGCCGAAAGCAATAGGAGTAGTGCAAGAATACGCTTCATGGTGTGCGCTGAAAAATACACGGCCTGAAGTTTGGAGCAAGCAAAGCCTCGACCTCTAGAATCTTTAATTTTAACCTTAAGCCAGCCATGCGAATTCTTTTTTGTTTTAGCGTGATTCTTTTGACCTCTTGGTCTCAAGCCAAGCCGCCAAATGTTTTATTAATTATGGCCGATGACATGGGTTATTCAGATCTGGGTTGTTATGGCGGTGAAATTAAAACCCCCCATCTGGATAGTTTGGCACAGAAAGGATTGCGCTTTACCCAGTTTTACAATACCGCCCGGTGCTGGCCAACCCGGGCTGCTCTTCTGAGTGGATACTATGCTCAGCAGGTGCGTCGGGATAGTTTGCCGGGGGTCAAAAGAGGCAATCGCCCATCCTGGGCCCATCTCTTGCCCGCAAAGCTTAAACCATCAGGTTACCGCTCCTATCATTCTGGGAAATGGCATATTGACGGCCTGCCTTTGGCCGCTGGCTTTGACCGTTCCTATTATATTAACAACCACGGCTTCTTCCGTTTGAAATTCCATTATCTCGATGACAAGAAACAGCCGGCTACGCCCATCAGCCCCAAGTTTTACGCCACAGATGCTATTGCAGATCATGCTGTTTCTATCCTGAAGGAACATAACGGGGAGCACGCCGATAAACCTTTTTTTCATTACCTGGCCTTCACAGCCCCGCACTTTCCTTTGCATGCCCTACCCAAAGATATCGAACGCTATCGCAAACGCTACCAGCAAGGCTGGGATAAAATCAGGACTGCTCGCTGGCAAAAGCAGAAGAAACTCGGGCTGGCCCAAGGCAAGCTTTCCCCGATGGAACGCGAGGTGGGGCCCCATCACCATTTTCCTGATGCCTACGAGATACTGGGTCCGGGCGAAGTGCGCTATCCTGTGCCTTGGAAGACCCTAACCAAGGAACAGCAGGCTTTTCAGGCTGACAAAATGGCCGTGCATGCGGCGATGGTGGACTCGATGGATCGCGCCATCGGGCGGGTGTTTGATCAACTACGCAGAATGAAGGTTTTTGATAACACTCTCGTTCTTTTTTTATCGGACAATGGCGCAAGCGCTGAAGTCATGGTCCGGGGTGATGGTCATGATCCCAAGGCCCCTTTAGGCTCAGCTTATACCTACTTATGTCTGGGTGCGGGTTGGTCGACTGCGTGCAATACCCCTTTTCGTATGCACAAGACATGGGTGCATGAGGGAGGAACCTGTACTCCGCTTTTGGTCCACTGGCCCAACGGTATCAAAAGTCGTGGTGAGTTACGGCATACTCCGGGCCACGTTATTGATGTAGTACCCACTATTCTGGAACTAGCTGGAGTCGGAGTTCCGGCTCAGAGTAAGAATGTACCGCCAGCCCCGGGCAAAAGTCTGGTGGTTGCCTTTGCTAAAGATATCACGATCGAGCGTGACTACCTGTGGTGGTTTCATGATGGCAACCGGGCCATTCGTACGGGTGACTGGAAACTGGTCGCGACCAAGGATCAGCCTTGGGAGCTATTTAACCTCGGGAAAGATCGCACTGAGACTCGTAATCTGGCTGGCCGGATGCCCGGAAAAGTTAAGGAACTGGAGAATTTATGGCTTACCAAGCAGGCGGGGTTTATTAAACAAGCAACTCGGTAGGCATTCCTACGGTGCGTAATTGACCGACTGCCTTTTTAGGGTTTCAATCATGCCTGAACCCATTCTCATGCGTAAGTTCTATTTTTCTTTATGCGCACTTTTGGTTTTAACCATAGGTGTGAGTGCAGCCAAACGACCCAACGTCGTCTTTTTGGTTTCAGAAGATAACTCCATTCATTATCTCAAACTCTATGGGTATGGGACTAACACACCCAATATCGAAGCTCTGGCGAAGCACGGTCTGACCTTTAATCACGCCTTCTCCAATAGCCCTGTGTGTTCAGTAGCCCGTTCCACTTTGGCTACTTCAATGTTGGCTCCTCGCGGTGGGTTTCAGTATCACCGTAAATCGGCCATGGCCAAGTTGCCTCCGGGATACAAACCCTGGAGTGCTATGCTACGTAAAGC
Source organism: uncultured Verrucomicrobiota bacterium (assembly GCA_902551155.1). GTDB lineage: Bacteria > Verrucomicrobiota > Verrucomicrobiia > Limisphaerales > UBA1100 > UBA1100. Next base: position 15,100 of record CACDBG010000014.1, read on the forward strand.
CGGCTACTTTACTACCAATCAACGCAAGACCGATTACAACTTTGTGCATGACATGAAAGAGTTGTGGGATAGAGGTCCGGCCAACGCCGCCTGGCGGGCGCGCCCCGCTAAGGACACCCCTTTCTTCCATATGCAGTCTTTTGCCCAGTCGCATGAGAGTTCACTGCACTTTCCTCAAAGGGTGATGGATGATGAAAAAACCACTCATGACCCATCCAAGGTAAAGTTGGCTCCCTATTTTCCGGACACCCCTACTTTCCGGTATACGCACGCACGTTATTTGGATCGTATGCAGGTGATTGATCAACAAGTGGGATCAGTTGTGAAAATGCTTGAGGCTGATGGGTTGCTGGAAGATACCTTCATCTTTTATTTTGGAGACCATGGTGGAGTCCTTCCACGGGGTAAGGGTTATGCTTATGAAAGTGGGTTACACGTCCCCTTGGTGGTGCGTATTCCAAAGAATTTTTCTCACCTAATCGATCACAAGCGGGGCACGCGAACGGATGGGTTTGTCAGCTTTATTGATTTTGGCCCCACGGTTTTACACCTAGCTGGGCTTAAAGCCCACCCGCTCGCTGATGGGAAACCGTTTCTGGGTGAAGGAATCAGCGCGGCAGATTTAGAGGCGCGCAATGAAGTCTTTTGTTATGCTGACCGCTTTGATGAAAAATATGATCTAGTACGTTTCCTGCGCAAAGGCAAATACACCTACATCCGCAATCTGCAGGGTTTTTATCCCGACGCCTTGCAGAATAATTACCGCTACAAAATGCTCGTCTACGCAGAATGGCGCGAACTTTATAAGGCTGGTAAACTGAATGCGGTTCAAAGCCAATTTCACCAACGCCGCCCTGCTGAGCAGCTTTTTGATGTGGAGGCTGATCCTCATGAGGTAAACAATCTTGCTGATGATCCAAAGTACGCATCGGTGTTGAAGGATTTACGCCAACGCATGCAAAAGAAACTGAGGGAGGTTAATGATCTAAGTTTTTATCCTGAAAGTCACATGGTCAGGGCTGCTTTGGGTAACGGTCAGGCTTACGGCAAAAAACATAGTAAGGAAATTAACCGGTTGGCTGATATCGCTGACTTGGCTCTCCAACCCTTTGGTAAAGCCCGCCAACCTTTAGCCAAGGCAATGACCTCAAATAATCCGTGGGAACGCTATTGGGGTTGTATTACTGCGGCAGTCCATGGAGAAGCAGCCAAGGCATTGGTGCCTGATGCTCAGAAATTACTCAAAGATGAGAACCTGATGGTGCGAATGCGGGCGGCCGAGTTTTTAGGTAGTATTAAGGCGATGAACCCCATGCCGGCTCTTTTAAGTGTACTTAATAGTGCGACTACCGAGCAGGAACTCATGCTCACTTTTAATGCAGTAGTTTATTTGTGCGATTACAAGGGCTACAGGTTTGATGCTTCAAAACTTGATCTAAAATTTAAGGGCGGTGAAGTGGTGCGTCGCACCAGTTATTTGGAAGGCGAACCTCGCCGGCCCATTAGGAAAAACCCAAAAAAGAAAAATTAATTTAAATTAAAAATATGAAAAAACTCCTCCTTCTTTGCACTCTTCTGGTGGCTGTGGCAACTGTCCATGCAGCCAAACGACCCAATGTAATTTTGGTGATTACTGATGACCAGGGCTATGGCGATCTCTCCTGCCATGGTAATCCGGTGCTTAAGACACCACATCTGGACAAGCTCCATTCAGAAAGTGTCAGGTTAACTGATTATCACGTGGCGCCGACGTGTTCGCCCACGCGCGCAGCCCTGATCACCGGCCATTGGACCAACCGCACCGGCGTGTGGCACACGATCATGGGCCGGTCGATGCTGCGCCATAACGAGGTGACCATCGGCAAGATTCTGGGCGATGGCGGCTATCACACCGGCATGTTCGGTAAATGGCACTTGGGAGACAACTATCCTTATCGTCCGGAGGACCGCGGTTTTCAGGAAGTATTACGCCACGGCGGTGGTGGGGTAGGGCAAACCCCTGATTTTTGGGATAACGCCTACTTTGACGGCGCCTATTTTCATAATGGCAAAGCTGTGCCGGCCAAGGGTTTTTGTACTGATGTCTTTTTTGATTATGCCAAGCGTTTTATCCGGAAGGTAAAGAATGATGAGAAACCTTTCTTTGTTTATCTCTGCACCAATGCCCCACACGGGCCGATGCACGCTCCGGAGGAATCTGCCAAACCTTACGCGGATCAAGGCGTCAACGTAGCCAACTTTCTGGGAATGATTGCCAATATCGATGACAACGTGGGCGCCATGCGCGCCTTCCTTAAGAAGGAAGGATTGGCGGAGAACACCATCTTTATTTTTACGACTGACAACGGCACTTCCAGTGGGGCCAATATTCATAATAACGGGATGCGCGGTCGCAAAGGCAGTGAATATGATGGTGGCCATCGGGTGCCTTTCTTCATGCACTGGCCCAAGGGAGGGCTAAACAAAGGGCGTGATGTGGATATGATCACCTCTTACGTGGATATCGTGCCGACCTTGATTGACTACTGTGATGTACCTTCACCGAAAGGAGTGAAGTTTGATGGGGTGAATATTCGTTCACTTATTGAGGGCAAAGCAAAGAATTGGCCCGACCGGATTCTGGTGACTGACAGTCAACGCGTGCGCGATCCCATTAAGTGGCGCAAGAGCTCAGTGATGACTGATCAGTGGCGTTTGGTAAACGGCAAGGAGCTTTATGATATTAATGCTGATCCGGGCCAAAAGAAGAATATTGCCAGTACCAAGCCCGCAGTGGTGAAACGCCTCACCAAGTTTTATGATGCATGGTGGGAAGAGATTGTGCCGACCTTTGGTAAGCCAACGGCCATCTATCTAGGCGCCGATGCACCTTTGGCCAATCCGGTAACCTTGACCTGTCATGATTGGATTGCTGATGGCAGCACACCATGGAATCAGCGGCATATTCGTAGTGCCGAGAAAAAAGAGCGCAACACCGGCTTCTGGGCAGTGGATGTAAAACGTGCGGGCACTTACACAGTCGAACTGCGCCGGTGGCCTAAGGAAGCAAATGCGGCAATTACTGCAGAATTAAAGGCTGGGGCGGATGTGCCGGGAGTTACGCCGTTTCGTGCAGTACCCGGTAAATTCTTTGGCGCGACCAAAGCTCATTTGAAACTGGGGGGAAAAGAATTAACCTTACCGGTGAAGTCCGGTGATAAGAGTGTGACCTTCAAATTAAAGTTAAAACCCGGCCGTGATGAATTGTGGGCTAAGTTTACTGATGCAGACAATGTGCCAATGGGAGCCTTTTATGCGTATGTTACTAAACTAAAGTAGTCTTGTACCCAACTTGCACCGTGACGCTGGATTCAGCGTTGCGATGCAAAAAAGAAAATTATATATAACGGCGAATAGGAAATGCCCAAACGACAGAAACCCCTTTAACTAAAACTAATTAAATTAAATAAAATATGAAAACTAAACTCACACTATTTGTTGCTGTAATTGCTGTTGCCCTGTTTGGAACGGGATGTTCGTCCGTGAAGATAACTGAAGAACAGTTGCAGAATGGAATGATTGCTTATTATCCATTTCACGGGAACGCAATGGATGGAAGCGGCAATGGGCTTCACGGAGAAGTGAATAAGGCGATTTTATCAGTTGATCGTCATGGGAAACCCGATAGTGCTTATGAAACTAAAAAGGATGGCGGCAAAATTCTGCTCCCAAATGACCCGGTTTTTAATCTTCAAAAACACACTGTCTGCGGATGGTTTCGACTGAAGGAAACATCTGAACATCCTATGCTTGTTTCAAAACAACAAGAAGGCAAGGGAGTTGCATTTAGTATAGGCGGTTGGCGCAAGAACCAGACAAAAGGTCGTGCTTACTCACTAGGTTATGAAAAATCTGGGATCGAAAAGGTTTTAGACAATACAGTTACATCAAATCTAATGGAATGGAATCACTTCGTCGGAACTTTTGATGGAAAAACAATGTCTATTTATTTAAATGGAGTTCTTTCAGATTCCAGTGTGGAACAATTTCAGATCAAACATTTTGGCGGTAGAGTATCCATTGGCACTAGATACGGTGTAGAAAGTGACCGATATCAAGCTAGCCAAGTCGATGACGTTCGTATCTACAACCGCGCCTTATCTACTGAAGAAGTAAAAGCCCTTTACGAATTGGAAAAACCAAAGAGCAAATAACCCCTAAACACGGGGCTATGGTTTTGTCCACACATTACGTTTAGCTCAATCGTGGGAGCAGTTTGTGGAAAGTTTACGACACCAAACTAAAGTAGTCATTAGCGCGTATAGCGCCCATGCGGATTGCACACATAACCCTTTAACCAAAACTAATTAAAAAAATATGAAAACTAAACTCACACTATTTGTTGCCATAATCGCTGTTGCCCTGTTTGGGATGGGGTGCAGTTCTCTGGACAAAGGGCTAGTGGCTTATTATCCATTTAATGGAAATGCAAAAGATGAAAGCGGGAATGGAAATCATGGTGAGGTTAAGGGGGCAAAACTGGCTGCTGATCGGTATGGCAAAGATAAGAAGGCGTATGTTTTTGATGGAAAAGATGATTATCTTGCAGTGTTTGAAACAACGAAGAACACCGATTTCAATTACTCTACTTTGGTTACTTTTACGGCCTGGATTCATCCAGCTGATGTCGCCTATGAGTCAATCTATAGGAAAGACCACAAGGTTAATTTCTATATCCATAGCGGCATGTTGTACGGTGAAATATTTGACAGGGACAATTACAAGAAAGGCCAATGCTCAACTCCACTAAGGCGAGGATTATGGCAACATATCTCCATGGTTTGGGACGGGAATAATTGGGAGGCATTCATCAATGGCCTTCCCAAATCCACACGAACAACTGAGTTAATTCACCAAAATAAAGGAGCGATTTTCCCCACAAAGATTGGTCAAAGTGGAGGTAGAGATGGAGAGTTTTTTGGGAAAATCGATGATATACGTATCTATAAACGCGCCTTATCTACTGAAGAAGTAAAAGCTCTATATGAATTGGAAAAGCCAAAGATCAAATAACCCCTAAACACCGGGCTATAGTTTTGTCTGCACATTACGTTTAGCTCAATCGTGGGAGCGGAGAGGCTAAAATCACCCACGAAATCAATATAATCAAAAGCCGAGCGGTGTTAGTTGGTCAGAGCGTATGCTACTAAGCTTGAGTGACGTTACCCACAACCGACACTTTCAAGCACCCATACATTACGATCTCCCCCGATTAATTATGGGGGGATTTTTTTAGTATTAAAACATTATGAACCCGCCTGCACCGAATCTTGATCGAAAGGGGAAACGCAACCTACCGCTAATTTTAGCATTAATTTTAGCATTATTATTTATAATCTACGCTCTGGCAGCACTTATTTCGGCTTTTCGTAACGAAGAGATATCACTAATGCTTGGACTTTGGTATGGAGCAATTATTGGGGGGACAGCAATTGCTATTATTGTTGGAACCCGAAAAGAACGAGCAGCTTGGAGAGATGAGCTGAAAAAAGAGGATCAAAATAAACCGAGAATACTTGAACGAGCAAAAGAGTTAAAGGGCCAGAGGTTATCTTTGGACAGACAGAATCATCTTAGGAAAGTTTTACCTCTTTACCGTAAATTACCTAATTCGTTAAAGCCAAAACTCGAAGAACGTATTCTACTGTTTCAAGAAATTGTGGAATTCAGGACTTCTTCAAAATTTAAAACTGAAATTACCCAACAAATAAAGGATATCATTTCGGCGGAAGCGTGTCTATTGACAGTTAATAGAAGCCCGACTGACTATCTTCATTTGAAGCAAGTAGAATTATGGGACTCACCAATAATTGGCCCTGAGGATTTTAGCTTTTGGAATAAATCTCCAGCAGGAGAAGCAGGACGCGATATGGTAAGAATTGACTTAAGGCATCTTGAGGCCAGTGTAAACGAAGGTGATGATAATTATAATATTGTCCTTCACGAATTTGCGCATGTTTTGGATTTTGTAGATGATAGAATCGCAAACAGCATTCCTGTCTCTAATGATTCAAATGAATATGCTAAATGGAAAGCTCTTTTAGATCGGGAATATCCAAAACTAAAAAAGGCGCACCGTAAGGGTCTAAATCCCGTACTTAGAGAATATGCCGTGTCCGATTTTTATCGAGGTGAGTTCTTCCCTTGCGCAACGGAATCATTTTTTGAGCGATCAGTAAGGCTTAAAAAAGAAGATCCTGAAATTTATTACTTACTGAAGGATTTTTATATATTAGATCCTGCTGAGTGGATAGAAGGCCAATAGAGAAACCTCTGCTGACCCTATTAAACGATGATTTTCTTTTGTGGCTTAAGTCCTAGTAAACTCGGTAGATATGATCAAGAGTGCCGTGAAACCCTATTTTATCCCGATTCGCTGACAACCGAATGACCAAAGAGCCATGAATCCCAATAAGAAGGATAAGAATACGTTTGTGGGAAATGACATGTCACTAAATTTGAGTAGCACTATAGGTGCATTACGGTTTGGTTTGAGTCACCGCCGTCTATAATTTAAAGAAACATATCATGCCAAGATTGATTTTCCTGATTCTCCTGCCGTTCTGCCTAAATGCCAAGCAGGTGAACAGCGCAGATGCCCCCGTGGGTAAAGTGCACATCTATAAACAAGAGGGTGATACTGCTCGTGAGATAGAAATCTTTTTTCCAAAGAATCATGACCCGACAACGAAGTCTGTTCCGGGCATTATTATGTTTCACGGTGGCGGCTGGGGTGGTGGACATCGGAAACAGTTCCGTTATCTTTGTCATTACTTTTCCACAAGGGGCCTTGTTGCAGCCACTGTAACCTACAAGCTCGCCTCGAAAGCCGGCGCTAAGAATGGTAAAGGCACCGAATCTCGGAAGCGGGTTTGCATAATTGACGCGAAGAGTGCCATTCGTTGGTATAAGCAGAATGCGGAAAAACTTGGCATCGATCCGCGGAAAATTATCGTAGGCGGAGGGTCTGCCGGTGGACATATTAGCTTACTGGCAACGACTAATCCCGGATTGAATGATCCCCGAGACACTAAGAAGTACGACACAACAGTTGCGGCCTACCTTTTATTCAACCCGGCATTGAGTGTCGCCGATGCCAAGGATTCAGAAGTCGACTTCTTACAACACCTCAAGGGTGATCTCTCACCCGCTATTGTTTTTTTTGGAAGCAAAGACCGGTGGTTGAAAAATGGGTGGAAAGCTGCGAGTGCGAAGCTAGCTTCACTAAAGATTGCTGACTCCGTAGATGTTCGCATTGCCGAAGGACAGGACCATGGCTTCTTTAATAAGCAACCTTGGGCTGATGTTACTCTGATTGAAGCCGATAGATTCTTAAAGGCGCTCGGTTTCCTCAAGGGCGTTCCCACTCTGATAATGCCTAAAACCGGAGAGAAACTTGAAAAACGTTAGGTTAAAATAGCACCATTAAATTCGTCTGCTTCTTTTCTGATACACTTCATGATCTGATGTTTAATTCAGGTATAAAATCTTGGCTTATGGTTATTTTGAGGAGGCAATACGGAGGCAAATTGCTGTGGCATTGATTTAATCGATAACTTGCTATTTTTAATCAATTAACTGTGCTGGTTCTTATGGGTGTATTCTTTAAGCATCATGAACTGGACAAGCAAAAGAATCCTCGCCCCAATCTTAATTTGTACACTTGTTTTTACCTCTGGCTGCACATCAATCTTCTTGCGGGACGTAACGAAGGCTAATGGTGGGCGGATGGATATAACGTATCCATCTGTACGTTATGCTGGTGATTCGTTGAAACATCCAAGCAAGCTCACGCCACTGATCTTGATTGATCTTCCTTTCTCAGTCGCGTTGGATACGGTGATGTTGCCCTTTGATGCCGCAAATTCAAGAAAGTCGAAAAAACCAGAGCCTGGAGCTGATTTAAAGGAATGAATAAGCTCTCACTTATATTGTTGTTTTGTTCGTGTGCCTCCTTGATGGGGACAGATAAGGATAAGCCCATAGCGGAGAGTATGTCGGCGCTTAAGGCATTGGCAGAAAAGGGAGATGCCAAGGCGCAGCTCACTCTTGGCGGGTTGTATTACAAGGGTCAAGGAGTGAGGCAGGATTTCAAGGAAGCACTGAAGTGGTACCAAAAATCGGCCAACCAAGGATATGCCAAGGCGCAATTCAACCTTGGGGTGATGTATTTTAAAGGTGAAGTAGGGCAGCAGGATTTCAAGGAAGCACTGAAGTGGTTTCGGGAAGCGGCAAGGCAAGGGCATTCTGTTGCGCAAAACAATCTCGGTTCAATGTATGCCAAAGGCCAAGGAGTAAAGCAGGATTTCAAGGAAGCGATGAAGTGGGTCAGGAAAGCTGCCGAACAAGAAAATATCGAAGCACTACACAACCTTGGAATGCATTACGCCAAAGGCCAAGGAGTGGAGCAGAATTTCAAGGAAGCACTGAAGTGGTACCGAAAAGCGGCAATACAGGGGCATCCTAATGCGCAAGCCAATTTCGGATCGCTGTATGCCAATGGCCAGGGAGTGGAGCAGGATTTCAAGGAAGCAATGAAGTGGTGGCGGAAAGCGGCCGACCAGGGAAATGCAGGGGCACAGTACCACCTTGGGGTAGTGCATGCCAAGGGACAAGGGGTGGAGAAGGATTTTAAACAAGCGATGAAATGGTCCCATGACGCTGCCGTTCAAGGGCATGCAGAAGCGCAGTACCTCGTTGGGGCGATCTATGAGACTTGGGGTGATCGCGCTGCTGATGTGAGAGATTATATAACGGCTTATGCTTGGTATGATTTAGCTTCTAAGAATGGGAATCATAATGCGAAAATTCGTACGGTTTTCCTGGCTGGTAAGGTGACCCTTGATCAAATCAACAAGGCCAAATCTGTGGTCAATGAAATGATAAAAAAAAATCCGAAGTTGATTCAAAAGAACGATTAGTTGTTTAATTTAATGCATCTTCACAAAAATGAAAGTGAACAACCACAAAAGTCTTCGGTAGATGGAAAGTCCATTTGTGGGTATAGGGCTAATCTAAATTTTACTTTGTATCATTGCGCTTGGGCTCGGCTATTGGGTCGCAGCCCCAAATCGTCCAATTAAAAAGAACGAGGACGAAAATGATAATGAACATCTCTCCAGTCACGGCTTTTGGGAAAGTTGGATAATCAGTTTTAAAAAAGGAGAGCCTGTCGAGGGGCCTATCCTCTATTTTTTCTTCTTGGTAGCGATGGTTTTATATGGCGGTGCGATGTTACTTAAAACACTTTTAAGTTAGCTTGCATATGCTATACTTGCGAAGTAAGGATGCTTTTTCAAAGGTAACGAAATCAATATTCAGAAAGATAACTACATGAGAATTCTGATTCCAGTTTTGTTTTGTTTGTGCGTGTCGCTGGTGAAGGCGGGAATATTTCTGGGGCAGGGGAGTATGGTGGGTGAGGTAGGTCAGACCAGTGCCATCCTGCAAACGCGATTAACCGGCAGTGAAAAATTGGTTGAAGGGGATGTATTAGGGGCCCCCGGTTTTGCGCGCTTTGAAATAGGGATAACTAGAGAGCTTAAGGAGGCCAAAAGAACATCATGGCTTAAATCACTAGCCCATAATGATTTCATCGTGAAATTCAAGGTATCCGATCTCAAGCCTGATACACGCTATTTTTATCGTGTGATCTACGGCCCTAACAAATCGGATACCCAAAACGGGCCTGTCGGTTCATTTTCGACATTACAGGAAGCAGCCGGCACTAAAGAGGTGAGTTTCGTCGTGGTTACCGGGATGAACTATATGTCTTTCCATTATGGGAAGTTGGGTAAGGTAGACCCGAAAACAAAAATGCGAACCCGTAACTTGAAAACTTCTTATCAGGGAAAGGATAAGGCGCTTGGTTTTCCTGCTCTGGAAACCATTCATAAATTAAAGCCCACCTTCTTTGTGGGGACTGGTGATAACATCTATTACGACAGTCACGATGCGATGGAGGCAACGACATTGTCGCAGATGAGACAAAAGTGGCATCAGCAATTTTGCCAACCACGATTCATTGAGCTTTTCAGTCAGGTTCCTACCTACTGGGAAAAGGATGATCATGATCATCGTTTTGATGATTCTGACCGAGAAGGAAATCGTCCACCCATCAGTGATCTGGGAATTGCAACTTTTCGCGAACAGGTTCCTGTGGTTGATCCTCTTGATCCTGAAGCGAAAACCTATCGTACCTACCGGATCAATAAGCATTTACAGATTTGGCTTGTGGAAGGACGGGATTATCGTAGCCCCAATAAAATGAAGGATGGCCCCGACAAGACATTATGGGGCGCAGAGCAAATTGCTTGGTTAAAGCGTACCTTACTGGAAAGTGATGCCACTTTTAAACTTCTTATTACGCCCACCCCAATGGTGGGTCCTGATGATGTACGTAAAAAAGACAACCATACGAATATCGGCGGTTTCCAGCATGAAGGCCGGGAGTTTTTCAAATGGATTGTGGCCAACAAGCTTCATCAAAAGGGATTTTACACTGTCTGTGGGGACCGGCACTGGCAATACCATGCCCGGCATCCATTGGGAGTAGAGGAATTTTCCTGTGGTGCTTTGGTTGATTCGAATTCCCGATTGGGTCGTAAGTCGGGCGATCCTCAGTCGACCGATCCGGATGCTACCATTAAGCAATTTTATACTCAAAAACATCGTTCCGGAGGGTTTCTGCGCGTGGTGATTACCTCTAAAGGGACAGCACGGTTTGAATTCTATGATGAGCATGGCAAGGAGCTTTATCGGGCCCAAAAGTAATCCTTCATAAACCCTGCTATAATTGCAGTTTTTAGGGGGTAAGAACCCTTTTATAATTAGTCTTTAATTTTTCCTTAATTAAGCTAGAACGAATGAACCCAATGAAAAAAATGAATTATTCCTGTCTCTGGGCTGAATTAATTTTTGGTTTAATATTGAGTCTTTCACTTTTGAATCCCGGTAAGGCTTTTGCGGCGAAGCCCGCAGAGAAAGGTAAGGAAGAGGATGATAAAAATATTACCCACGTTCATCATCTTACTTTACGTGGGGCTTACTCAGAAATGCCATCGACTTCACTTGATCCGGTGGCACTTGTGATGGGAGGTGGCCTGAGTTCGAAATCATATTTCAAGCTTGCTGATCATCTGGAGAGTATCACCAAGCGTAAAGATATCGGATACGTAGTTTTGGATTTGTCACAGGCTTTTTCATTAAGCCGGGTGCAGCAGCGGGATTTTGCCCAGCGAATTGCCAAGCTCAATAAATCCGGCAAGAAAACTATCGCCTGGCTGGCGTCGGCCAGCACGCTCGAATTAAGTGTAGCCTCAGCGTGCCATGAGATTTTTATGTCGAAGGATGGCATGGTCGACATCCCCTCGGCGACGATGGAGCATACTTTTTATAAGGACCTGTTTAATTTGGTTGGCCTGAATGTGACAACGGTACGGGCGGGTGATTTCAAGGGGGCTATTGAGCCTTATACCCGCTCATCCATGTCGGTGCATTTGCGCCAGCACTACGAGAAGCTCCTCACCTCCATGAACGAGGCTGTTGTGGCACAAATTGCAAAGGGAAGAAAATTGCCTGAGCAAAGGGTGCGGCTTTTGCAGCAGAATCGACTCATGCTGCCATCGTTGGCAAAGAAACACGGTTTGGTGGATCAGCTTGTTGAACCCGGGCGGATGCGCGAAGCGATTGAAGCGCGGGTCGGAGGAGATGTGGAGTGGGCTGCGCCGAAGAAAAAGAAACCAAAGTCATTCGGTTTCACTGATTTATTTAAGGCACTAATGTCTGATGATGGAAAAGGGGAAAAGAATATAAAGCCAACGGTCGTGGTGTATCACCTCAGTGGCACGATTATGGATGGAAGTAAAGCGCAAGCGGGAGAAATAATTGATGGGCCAACGGTAAAGGCGCTCAACGAATTGGCTGACGATGATCAGGTCAAAGGCGTGGTGCTGCGTATTAATTCGCCCGGAGGTAGTGCGACAGCGAGTGAAAATATACGTGTGGCCGTTGCTAAGCTGGCTGCAACCAAGTCGGTTGTTTTTTCGATGGGAGATGTTGCCGCATCGGGTGGTTATCTTGTTGCGTGTGTTGATGCGCCGATTTTTGCTGATGTCGATACGATCACCGGTTCGATAGGTGTTTTTGGTATGCAGCTGGGTTTTGATGCCTTGCTGCGTCGTGTGGGGGTGAATATGGAGACTGTGGCAATCGATGATGCCGCGCGTCAAATGCAGTTGGGTAAGCCTTGGACCGAAGAGGAAACAAAAAAAATGCAGGCGTTTGTAGATTTCACTTATGGTCTATTTCTTGACCGTGTTTCCCAAGCGAGATCTATACCTGTAGAGAAACTTAAAAAAATTGCCGGAGGTAGAGTCTGGACTGGCGCACAAGCAAGGGAGTTGGGTTTGATTGATAAGATCGGAGGTCTGACTGCGAGCATTAACCATATTCGTGACAAGGCGAAGCTAGATAAGGTAGAGATCAAGCACCTGCCCAAGCCACGTGAAGGACTTGATCTTTCAAGTCTGATGGGTGATAGCGAAGATGAAATTTTCCATGGTGAGTTGGCAAAGCGACTTTCGAAATTAAATGCGCTGGGCTTTGATACCCAAGCCCTTAAGTTTCTGTTACGCAATGCGAATCAATCAAAGGCGCGTCCGTTGAAAAACCATTTATGGATGTTGCAGCCAATGAATTTTAAAATACGTTAATCGGATTGAAGACAAGCATAGTGGATACTTTTTTTGGGCAGTGCGGAATGTGAAGTTTTGTCTAAAGGACTGAATTTGATTGTTTAATTTGTATTTTTTGCGAAATACTCCCGCCCCCCTCCCCCAACTGATGCGCAACTTCGTTCAATTCATAATATCTTTTATTTATTTTGGGTTTGGGGTCGCTTTTGCCGATCACGCGACACCTAACATTCTTTTTTTTCTGGCTGATGATTGCAGCTACCGGGATTTGGAGCTCTATGGAGGAGCAGCCAAGACGCCGCATCTCAATCGATTGGCAAAAGAAGGAATGCTTTTTAGCCGTTGTTACCAATCTGCACCCATGTGCTCGCCGACTCGTCATAGTCTATATACCGGTCTTCATCCGGTGAAAAATGGAGCTTACCCGAATCATGCTCGTGCCTATGAAAATGTTTTTAGTATTCCGCATTACCTCAAAGACAAGGGCTACCGGGTTGCATTGGCCGGGAAGACGCACATTTCACCACTGCCAGTTTTCCCTTTCGAATATCTCGAAGAATTTGCCGATCCATCTGATCAGGAGGTTAATCTGGTTAAGGGGTGGAGATATCCAAAGGTTTACAAGCTCTTGTCAGAAACAGCTCAAAATAAAAAACCGTTCTGCCTTTTTCTTTGCTCTAACGAACCTCATGGTCCCTACACCAAAGGGGATCCAACGCCATACTTGAATGTTAAATTATCGCCTCAGCAGATTGAACTACATCGGGATTCTTATGCTAAATATTTGGCAGAGATCACCTACTTCGATGGGCAAGTCGGTGAGGTGCTTCGAATGGTTGACCAGCTTAACCTACGCAGAGACACACTAATTTTTGTCGCTACTGAACAGGGCAGCACATTTCCCTTCGGTAAATTTACCTGTTATGAAATAGGCGTGGCCAGTGGCTTAATAGCATCTTGGCCGGGGAAAATAAAAGCCAACTCAAAATCTGATGCTATTGTTGAATATGTTGATGTGGTGCCAACTATTCTTGATGTGGTCGGGGCAGCTGTTCCGGATGACTTGGATGGTCGGTCGTTTTTGCCAGTTTTGCGTGGTCAAAAGCAAACCCACAAGAGTTATGCTTATAGTCTTCAAACTACCTTAGGTGTAAACGGGGCACAGCAACCTTATGGAATCAGGACAGTGGTGGATTCCCAGTTTAGGTACATTAGAAATCTTTTTCCCGAAAATGAATTTAGTATTCCCCTATCAAGAAATTTGATTAATGAAACTACTTCAAAAACTGAAAATGACAGACTTTTTGCCCAACGTTTTTTCAAGCGACCCAAGGAAGAACTCTTTGATGTCATTAAGGACCCTTATTGTCAGAAAAATTTGGCTCATAACTCGCAATACAAAAAAGATCTCGATCGTTTATCGAAAAAACTCAGTCGGTGGATGGTTTCCCAGAATGATAAGGGACGGATAACAGAGCAAGAAGCTGAATCTAGGCAAGCGGAATGGGTTAAATCTAGGAAAAAGGGGAGTAAAACACCTTGATTCAAAACCCCATTATTCCCGGTTTTAATCCTGACCCCTCCATTTGCAGAGTTGGTGAAGATTATTACATAGCTACTTCTACATTCGAGTGGTTCCCGGGTGTGCAAATCCATCATTCAAAGGATCTTATGAATTGGAGATTGCTTACGCATGCTCTCAAAGAGAAGCGTTTATTGGATTTGCAAGGTGTGCCAAGTTCGGGTGGGGTGTGGGCTCCGGCGCTCAGTTTTTGCGATGGTCTATTTTATTTGTGCTACACGGTAGTGCATCAGCATGAATCTGCGACAAAAGATACTCCTAATTATTTAACGACTGCGACTAGCGTTGAAGGACCCTGGTTAGATCCAGTTTATGTAAATTCTTCTGGTTTCGATCCATCACTTTTCCATGATGATGATGGTAAAAAGTATTGGCTTAATATGGTTTGGGATCATCGTTCCGGCCACCATCCTTTTTATGGAATTGCTCTTCAGGAGTATGATTACAATAAAAAATTACTCGTTGGAGAACCGAAAATAATCTTCAAAGGAAGTTCTATTGGTTTAACTGAAGGCCCGCATTTATATAAACGTAATGGGTTTTATTATCTAATGACAGCCGAAGGAGGGACTGGCTATGAGCATGCTGTTACCCTAGCTCGGTCTGAAAAATTAGATGGTCCCTATGAATTGCACCCAGAAAACCCCATTTTGACATCTGCAGAAGATGAGAGCTTAGTTTTACAAAAGGCGGGGCATGCCAGTTTGGTCGAAACGACAAAAGGCGAGTGGTACATGGCACACTTATGTGGTCGGCCTCTGCCCGGAACGCGCCGCTGTAATATGGGACGAGAGACGGCTTTACAAAAAGTTGAATGGCGAGAGAATAACTGGCTTTACCTTCAGCCTCAGGGAAATGCCCCTCAGCAAAAAGTTACTCAGCCTGATTTGCCATCTCACCCATGGCCCGATCTCCCAAGCCGGTTGCCATTTGATTCACCACATTATGCAAGTCCGCGAATCAAGGGGGACTTAATTATTGTCGAACACCAAAGGTTAATCCTGAAAGGTGGGGAATCTTTGGAGTCTAATTTCGAGCAAGCTCTGTATGGGCGCAGGTTGACGTCCCAAAGAATGGTAGCCATTACAAAGATGAGGTTTAAGCCTGATTCATTTCAGCAGATGGCTGGGCTGGTCCTTTATTATAACACTTTTCTGTTCCACTACCTTTATTTGTCCTTTGATGAGAAAAAGGGGCTGTGTTTGCATCTCCACAGTTGTGATGATGGGCAGTCCGTTTTTACTCTGGAATCAAATCCAGTAGCAGTAGAGTCTCGCGAACTTTTCTTGAGAGCAACACTTTCAGGTGCAGAATTACAGTTTTCATGGTCATACCAAGACGGGAATTACCAAAATATTGGGCCGGGTTTGGATGCTTCCATTTTATCCGATGATTATGGTGCCCGGTGGGGGTTTACTGGCACCTTTGTTGGGATGGCTTGTCAGGATTTGACGGGCAATAAAATGGCAGCTGAATTTGAATATCTTGAAATAAAATAAACTGATTTTTATTAGATGAATAAACGAACTTTACTTATTGCTCTTACGGTTTCTTTAGGAGGATTTCTCTTCGGCTTCGACATGGGAATAATTTCTGGCGTTATGAATACAGCTGGTCCGTATTTTAGTTTGGACGATGCCCAGAGAGGGTGGGTGACCAGTTGCCCTACGTTTGTTGCCATGTTTGCAATGCTCATCTCCGGAAAAGTGAGTGATGCAGTCGGTCGTAAACCTATTCTTTTAATCGTCGCATTTCTCTATGCCATTTCAGCTATTCTTTCTGCTTTGGCTGTTTCTTATGAAATGCTTTATATCGCTCGGATGATAGGCGGGATTGCCTTTGGTGCAGCGCTCATTCTGGCTCCGACCTACATAGCAGAAATTGCGGGGGCGGAAAACCGCGGTAAATTGGTGGCTACTCAGCAGTTAAACATAATGCTCGGATTTTTTGCTGCCTTTTTTAGTAATTATTTATTCAATAAGTACACTGGGGAGGGCGGTTTTTTCACTGATACAAATGTTTGGCGATGGATGCTCGGAGTAGAAGCTCTACCGGCCTTATTGTACTTTGTTGCACTATTTTTCGTTCCTAAAAGCCCTCGATGGTTGTTTGCGCAAAACCGAGTTGATGAAGGTCGTCAAGTATTGAAGCAGTTGCACGGGGAAGAGGCTGCAGCAATAGAGAGCGCAGCCATTGAGAAAAGCTTAAATGAAGAAAAAAATATTGAGAGAACATCGTTTTCTGAGCTTCTTAAGCCCACCTTGCGTTTTATCATAGGTTTGGGGCTCTTAATTGGAGTTCTACAACAGGCTACTGGCATCAATGCTATTTACTTTTATGCTACATCCATTTTTAAACAAACGGGTATCGGAACAGATGCCGCATTTACTCAGGGTGTGGTTTTGGGTTTAACATCAGTAATATTTACCATCATTGCCATGCTGACCATTGATCGGATAGGGCGTCGTCCTTTGATGTTAATTGGAATTGGAGGGATTGCCGTCAGTTTGCTGCTTTGTTCGTA
>CACDBG010000015.1 GCA_902551155.1 uncultured Verrucomicrobiota bacterium
ACTTCACCGAGACGTAGGGCCTGCAGAATTATTTTCTCCTCACGTGGACCGTTGGCTAATCTTAGTGTGCGGTGGGCGTAGGCTTCGGCCAGGCCGGATAGAGGTTTGGGGGCAGTGCCAGCAAGAACGGCCTTGGCGTAGGAAATCTCTTTTTGGGTGGGATTTCGGTTCTTGAGTGTGAGTTCTTTCTGTTCCATAGCAAGGGTAATGTCCTTACGAAAACGCACAGTCTTATGCGTTGTGAGCACACGGTCGGCGACGAGTTGGGCGACCTCGGTCATGCGCTGGATGGGTTTCTGACGCGGGCGCGGGACGCGAAAGTTGATGTTGTTGATGTCTCCGCTGGTACCATTGGACATGAGTCCGACGAATCCGGCGTTTTTTCCCAGTGCCTTTTCAATAAGGCTGGAAAATACGCCAAAGTAATCGGCAGATACCCCACCTGCTGGAAGGCCGCCCACATAGTGAAGAGAATAATTGGCTAATAGCGCAATGGGTCGTCCATTGGTGGCACGTATAGAAACGAAGTGCACCTCTGGGTCGGTCGGGCCGGCAGGGCGGTTTATAAGGTTTCGAGGTGGATTCATGCGTACGGTGTCATTCGAGCTGCCGAAAGGGTTTACGGCAATACCGCCGGGTTTCATATGCCAGCGGCGATTGAAAATCTCTTCAGGAACCAGCGCAACGCCGTGGGCCATCTCCGCTGGAGCTAGGTTTTTTTCCGCTCGTGTGATGGCTTCTGCAATACCCTCAACGAGTTGCTGGAAATAAGCGCGATGTTGGGGGTCGTTGCGGTTTGTTCGCCGATCCTTACCTGGCGGCGCGGTGTGTGTGTGTGTGGCAGCGACAAGAATCCGGTCGGTACGCAGCTTTGTTTGCTTGGCGGCTAACGCTTTGGCGCGATCCAGGTAATTGCGACCGATAAGGCAGTTATCTACGATTACGATCGCTAGTCGTGTTTGGCCATCATCGCATATAATCGCGCGCGCATACAGAGAATCATATGCCTTGTCGGCTAGTCGTTCGCGGAAGGAGCCGACCATTTGAACCGGCCAAAGTTTGGGCGTAATATCAACCTTCGCTGCTCCGGCTTGAAATTCAGCCCACACTTGTGAGGTGAACAGAAACAGTACGCCGAAAAAGTGAATTTTCATTTATCGGCCCTCACGTTTATTGGGATCAAATCTGTTGTTTGGCGTTGGCATGCGCGCGCCAGTTTGCTTGCGCCAGGCAGCAAGCTTGGCAGCAAGAATGTTGACCTTGTCGGGATGTTTTTTTGCCAGATTATTTTTCTCACCGATGTCCTCTTTGAGGTTGAATAGTTCTTTCCGGTTGTCCTCATACCATTCAATAAGTTTCCAGTCGCCTTCGCGCATAGCACCGGTAGGTGCATTGCCCTGATTGCCATAGTGCGGATAGTGCCAATAGATGGCGCCGCGGTCGTATTTTTTGCCACGTAGGGCAGCGGTGAAACTTACGCCATCAATAGGTAGTGGCACTTCTGGTTTGATCCCGGCCATTTCCATCATGGTTGGAAAAAAGTCAGTGCTTGTGATGGTAGAATCGCTCACGCTGCCGGGCTTAGTAACGCCCGGCCAGCGAACCATCATTGGTTCTCGAATGCCGCCCTCATACATCCAGCCCTTGCCTCCACGTAGAGGAAGGTTGCTGGTAGGATGTCCTTCACTGGTGGATAGTCCTCCATTATCACTCATGAAAAACACGGCGGTGTTATCCTCCAAGCTGTGCTTCTTAAGGCCATCTAGCACCTTACCTACTGCCAGATCCATGGCTTCAACCATGCCACCATAGACTGCATGTTCCTGGACGAGTCTCACCTTTCGGTTGTGTTCCTTTCCCCACTGCGCCTCAAGCCCGCGTTCTTTTTTACGCGCGAGATATTTGTCGCGCAGGTCCGTGCGTGAAATCAGTGGCGTGTGCACCGAGTAGAATGACAGGTAGGCGAGGAAGGGCTTGCTCTTGTTGGCTGCCATGAATTTTACGGTTTCAGTGGCTAGTCGATCGGGCAGGTGCTCGCCATTTGATCCATCAGTAAGTCGAGGGTTGCCATACGGAGAAAAATATTTTTTTCCTCCATAAGGACCACCTCTATGATGTCCTCCCATATTTATATCGAAACCCTGATCTTCAGGCCAGAAGCCCTCGTTGCCGAGATGCCATTTGCCGGCGAAGAAGGTGGCATAGCCATTTTCCTTAAGGGCTTCAGCAATAGTAAACTCTTTCAATTCAAGTTGCCGGGTGTATGTTGCTGGAAGCAGGTGAGTATTGCGCCGCCAAGCTTTCCCAGCAGGTGCTCCAATATAGTCTGTGACGCCTGTGCGTGTAGGGTAACGGCCGGTCATGATGCTGGCTCGTGTAGGGCTGCAAACAGGGCAAGCGGCGTAGGCATTGGTAAATTTCATGCCCGTGGCCGCCAGTCGATCGCAGTTGGGGGTATCATAAAAAGAGCTGCCGAATGTTTTTAGGTCAGTCCATCCTAGATCATCGACCAGAAAAAAAACGAAGTTCAGAGGTTTAGTTTTTTGATCTGCTTTACTCAGAGCAGGGTAAAGGCAGGCAAACAGGAAAAGTAAGCGGATTACATTCATGGATGCAGGATTGTGCCCACACCTTTCGGTGTGCGCAAGCCTGCCAATTTCGAATAAAGAGGCTAGGGGATTGGAATGGTTTTAGATTTCCAATCGTAAAGGGAAATTCCATTAAGTTCGCGCACTGCCACTTGATCTCCACTTATTGCCAAGTGTGCCCAAGTGGGTTCCTCAGAGACTTTTCTTGAGTCGATTAATTGAAACTCTTTTGGGTTGGCCTTGATCAGATGTAGATTACCTTCCTGATCGAGACCAAGAATGCGGTCGCCTTGTCTTATTAGACTCATGTACATGCCATGTCGTCCAGAGCCAAAACGTTTTTCGCTCCTCCAACACTCCTTTCCGGTTTTTAGGTCATAGCAAGCAAAGTTTCCATCTTGGATGAGTAAATAAGCATGTCCTTCAAAGAGCACCGGACTGGCCATATAAGCTGAAGTCTTGGAACCATTCTTCCATTTTTCATCTGCAGTCCAGGATTCTTTGTCTTTTTTAATGTTATAAAAAAAAGATCCGTAACGATAAGTGCTGGTATAAACTCCATCCTCATAAGGAAGAGGGGTGAGGATATTCATGCCTCTAAATGATTTTACTTCTTTTTTCCATAACACGGCTCCTGAGTTAATATCTATGCCGGTCAATTCAGTTCTGGCTTGAAGTAAAATTTGTCGTTTGCCGTTTAAAGTTGCTATAACGGGGGAGGAAAAACCACCACCTCTTAAGCCGCCTTCATCTTTCATTGTTTGCCAGACGATTTTTCCAGTATCCTGTTCAATCTTACAAAAACTTGCTCCAGCCTGCATATAGACAAATTTGCCATCTACCATCGGAGAACAAACACAACCAAAGCCCGGGACCGGGGTTTTAAACTGTTTCGGAAAATCAATCTCCCAGAGTTTCTTTCCTGTGTTGGCTTCCAGGCAAAGGAGACGGTCATGCATGCCTGCCACGAACAATTTACCGTTGGCTAGTGCAGGAGTACTTCGAATCCAGGCTCCATTTACCCTACCAGGCCACGTAACGTTCCATTTTCCGGTTCCAGGCCACTGTTGTGTCCATTTTACCTTTCCTGTTACTCTGTCTAATGCTTGTACCTTGTCGAATTCATATACACCTTTTTTCGATCCCACTGATTCAGTCACATACACTGTTTTGCCGTCTAAGAGTGCTCCAGAATAGCTTGAGCCTAATTTGACTCGCCATTTTTGTTTTAGGTTTGATTGGCCTAAGGAGGTTGGCCACTCCTTACCCTCAACAATTCCATCGCGATTTGGGCCACGCCATTGGGTCCAGTCATTTGCAAATGTGTAAATCAGAGATAGGGTGAAAGTCGCAATAACGGTTTGTCTAATCATTTTTATAAGGTGTTTTTCTATTTTGAACCAAACTTTTCCAATAATCAAGTTTTAGGACTCAGGCGGGAAAACCCACAGTGCAGGTTTACCTACATTGCAATGGACAGCCCGTGCCGTGAGATTGAAAGTTGCCCAACTTAAAAAGAGATTGCTGCGGGCCAGATTCCCCAACTTTGGAAGCGAAGAGTGTGCTTCAAGTTGTTCGAGCCTGGTAGATGAGCTGGGGATCGGATAGAAAATTGATTCGAGCAGTTTGTTTACATGACCATTTTCATCAATTTTTTCAGGAAATTTTTTTAACCATTTTCGAGTTTCCTCTGGAGCTATTTCCGCGGCGTATCTGTCTGCAGCAAAAAGAGAGCCTCTGCTAAGAAAAGGAAAGATCAGTAAACTGATGAAGCTCCAGATTGTCATCCATGAGCTAAAGTAAATAATGGACCCTGCTGGGTTTACAGACTGATACAAACTTATCTTTGCCCCAAGAAGGATTCCGAGCGAATTCCAAAAGATTAAGCCAATAATTGCACGCCTTGATGATCCATATTTTATATGCGCGTTTCTTCGTAATTTTTCAATATGTACCAAAGAATCGTTTTTCCACTTTTCAGGTAAAATTTGAAATTGAGAGAATAAGCTCCACCTCAGGCCTCCAGTGAAGGAGGAGGTTTTAGCATCAATTATTTTAGTGGGAACTGTGCTCCCAGTGAGTTCCTGGGTTTTATTGCTCGTTATCCACTCAAGGAATGAAACTCTCGACGTTGTCAGAACCAGCAGGACCAGCATACTACCAATGCAGAAGCCACTTTGTAGATTAGTGGCGGGTATCAGTAATATCGAGACCAAGGTGAATACGAGACATTGAGCAGCCACACCTTTAACCCATTGCTTTCTCAAAATTCCGAGAGAATCAGAGTTTTTGAGCATTACATTGCTAATCAAATCGAAGGGCGTTTGGAGTGCCACGTACGTAGCAATCCATATAAACAAAAGAAAAATAGGATTCAAATCGTTAAAAAGAATCTCAAGAGGTGTTTTCCATATTAATACCGAAGAAGTTACCAAAACCCAAAATCCGACATTTAAAATACCCAGTTGTAATCGGAGTTTGTGTGTCTTTTTGCAGTGTACCGAGTTATTCATCGATAATTTTTATTGAAGTCTAATACGACAGTTTCCTCAGCCGCTGCTAGTTGATTCAATTGATCGATACTTACGATTGCATCTTTTGTTTCAACTAATTGTACTTTTCGAAAACAATAGGAGCAAAAACCTAAGTGAGATTCTCCGCAACCGGAAAGTGCATCCCACTTCTCTGGACAGTCTTTTTGATGGCAGTTAGCAATTAGATTCATTTTTTCGATTGAGTTACTGGTATTAATAATTCGTTCCTTCTGAATATTCCCGGCATCCAAGGAGGGTCATAAAAAGCTTCTGTGGGAGTTCCCTTTTCAAGTAGGTTATTTTCTCCAATCCATTTTTTTAATTTGGATTTTATTTGGGGGGGTGATGTTCGGTGTCGCCCAGAGTAGCGATATACGGCAAACATCCCGGCAGGGCGCGTTATTCTCTTTACTGTATCTTGGTCGGGTTTTGGAACATCATCTGATTTCATGTTCGCTGGCAAAACAAAAGCCATAGTTGATTTTCCATCTCTCCTAGAAGTGAATACGGGTGTCGTCATGGCTATTTTTTGTTTCTTTTTATTGCCACTGTCAATGTACCGGAAAAGGCGCATAAAGCCGTTGTCCTGATTATTAGACATATCCGTTACGACCATCTGAAGTTCAGAGTATCTCCGTAATTCGATAGAGTTTTCCTTTATAAGAACTTCGTGCTGCGCTTCTTCGTATCCTCCTCTGGTTAGCTTTGTCAAAGCACAGGCAGAGGAGAGCCCGACGCAAATTATAATGATTAGTTTTATCATCACGAAGTGTTTATAGGTATGTCTGAATTGCATTTTTTATCTTGCTGGATTCTGGATCGGTAAAAGTATGAAATCGATCTACTAGTTCTCCGTTGCGATCAATTAGAAATTTTGAAAAATTCCATTTAACTGATCCACCATGTTCTGGATGCATGGCCAGCCAGTGGTATAACGGGTGAATATTTCTTCCCCAAACATTAATTCGACTAAACATTGGGAAAGATACATTAAAACGGGTTAACGCAAAATCATGAATTTCTTTGTCACATCCAGGTTCTTGAAATAGAAAATCATTTGAGGGAAAGCCGCAAACCGTGAATCCCTTAGGGCCGTATTTTCTCTGTAGCTTTTCCAACCCTGCATATTGAGGAGTAAAACCGCATCGAGAGGCAAGATTAACGATCAACATTACTTTGCCGGTATACTTTTCTAACGTAGTATCATTTCCTTCAATATCTACTAAAGGAATACTATAAATTGGTGATTCATTAGTTACTGTTCTCATTTTTTAATTTTTTCGTATGCTTTTAAAGCTCTGATTCTTGCTTTGGAGTGATCGACAATAGGATAAGGGTAATTCTGACCGAGGCGAATGCCGGCCGCCGATAGTTCAATGTCTATAGCGTTCCATGGTTCGAAAAGGTAAGGCGGTTTCAAGCCCCTTAATTCCGGAACCCACCGGTGAATATAGCTACCTGCAGGGTCAAATTTTTTGGACTGGGTTACCGGGTTAAAAATCCTGAAATATGGGGCTGCATCTGCTCCGCATCCTGCGGTCCACTGCCATCCCTGGGTGTTTGAGGCAAGATCGGCATCAACCAAGGTATCCCAAAACCACTCTGCTCCGTGGCGCCAGTCGATTAGTAGGTGTTTTACGAGAAAAGAGGCAACTACCATTCTGACTCGATTGTGCATCCAGCCAGTTGCCCACAATTCCCGCATACCAGCATCTACTAGGGGATAACCGGTTTGGCCCTGTTGCCAGGCACGTAGATGGTCGGAATTATCAGTCCATTCAAATCGATTGAACGCTGGCCTCAAGGGCTCACTAATTGTATGAGGGAAATGGTACAGCAAATGATAGCCGAATTCGCGCCAGCCGATCTCAGTAAGATATTGAGACTCTTTCCAATTCTCTTCACCTGATTCTTCTATGGCATGCCAAATTTGTTTTGGGCTTATTTCGCCAAATCTTAAATAGGGAGATAGTCTGGATGTTCCTAAGCAATCTGGAAAATTTCGGGCTTCTGTATACTTTTTTAGTGCTTCGTTGATGAAGAGTTTCAAATTCAGATGAGCATTTGATTCACCTGGGTTCCATTCTTGCTCAAGGCCCTGAGCCCAGTTGTGATTTGGCTTCAAATTTAATTCAGATAAATTGCAGCTCTCGGGTTCTAATTCGCGCTTTTCAAAATTTATCGGTGGTTGTAAAGGCTTCTCCGTATTTAACTGCTTTAAGCACTGTTTCCAAAAGGGAGTAAAAACTTTAAACGGTAACCCACTTTTGTTTTCAACCTCACTTGGTTCGGCCAGTAAGTTAGCTTTGAAGACCTTTACCTCTAGACCTATCTTTTTTAATTCATCTTCGATTTTGTCATCTCTTTTTTGGATCAAAGGCTCGTAACGTCGGTTCCAATATACAGCACGAGCACCTGTATTTTTCGCGAGAGATTTAAGGTTTTGAAGAGATTTACCTGATCTTAGAATGAGCTTACCACCTAGTTCTCTTAGTTTGGCGCCTAATTTTTCAAGTGAGTGGTGGAGCCACCAGCGTGAAGCAGCCCCAGGCATGATGTCCTCCTCATTTGGCGACCAAATGAAAATTGGAATAACCGGACCATTTTGCGAAGCTTCCCATAGCGCGGGATTGTCCAAAGTCCTTAGATCAAGCCGGAACCACATAATGGTTGGAGCGTTTTTTTTCACGCTATTGCAGTCACATCCCCGGTTTGGCGTATGAATTTTGACCGTTCTCTGATGGATTTCATTTTTTCAGCTTCAATTCGTTGTAGATTTTTTAACTGTAAATTCATGCGCGGATTTCGCTTTAGTTGATCTTTGTGTCGGTTAAGAAAATCCCAGTAAAGGGTTGTGTAGGGGCAAGCATTGTCCCCGGTAGACTGCGCAGGGTCATATATGCATTGCTTGCAATAATTGCCCATTCGATTGATGTATTTACCCGTTGCTACATAGGGTTTGGACGCCATAAACCCTCCATCTGCATATTGGGACATACCCAATACATTGGGTAATTCTACCCATTCCACTGCGTCTACATACATTGACAGAAACCATTCATGAACAGATTTTGGATTAACCCCAAGCATCAATGTGTAAAGGCCTGTAACCATTAATCGCTGGATGTGGTGATTATAGCCAGTATCAAGTGTCTGATGGATACACTCACGCAAACAATTCATTTGAGTCCTCCCAGTCCAATAAAAATCAGGTAAGGGTTCCCTAGCATTAAGCGAATTTGAGTTAAGGTAATCCGGCATTCTGTTATGATATATAAGGCGAACGAATTCACGCCAACCAAGAATTTGGCGGATAAATCCTTCAACTGAGGATAAAGAGGCGGATCCATCCTTGTAAGCTTGTTCGGCCGCACGAATGACTTCTCTGGGATCAAGCAGTTTAAGGTTCATACAAATCGAAAGGCGGGAATGATAGAGCCACGATTCACCAGTCCACATGGCGTCTTGGTATTTTCCAAATAGTGGGAGCCTATTTTTAATAAAATCATTCAGTGCTTTACGGGCCTGCTTCCTATTAACTGGCCAATTGAATTTCTCCAGAGAACCAGGATTGTTTGGGAAGTGGGTTTTGACTTCAGCCATGACCGTTTTGGTTATAGAATCCGGTTTGAAAAATATGGGCGTTGGCAGCGCTGAGGGACCTCCTTTTGGGAAGGAACCACGGTTATTTTCATCATAATTCCATTTTCCTCCCGCGGGCAACCCTCCCTCCATCAGCACACCGGTCGTCTTGCGTAGTTTACGGTAGAAGAATTCCATTCTTTGATTACCGCCTTGTTTGCCAAAATTTTTGTGCTCATCAGGATCACAGATGAAATGATTGTCCGCTAAAATCTCATAATCTTGTTCATGCTCCTCTAGAATATGGCACAAACTGTGTTCAACCCGGGTATCACCGGGCTTAGTGATTAGTACTTTTTCTATTTTATGACTCTTGAGTGTTTTATCGAGCGCTGAGGCGAGCGATGGATATCGGAATTTTAGTGAGTGATAGATTACGCGACGACCTAAGGATTCTTGGTCAGCACAAAAATGGCGCATGGAACTCAGAAATAGGGTAGTTCGCGCTAGGTGAGAAGGAACATGAAGACTTTCGGCATGAACCTCTGCCATCCAAATTGCATCAAAGCGGTTATCAAAATTTTCTAAGGCCAACGACCGGTGGTTAAGCTGGTCCCCCAGAATGACGACTAGATTTCTAATTACCTTTGAGTGATCCATTAAAAAGTTCTGGTTGTCCTTGTCCAAATTCTTGGATCAAAATTTGATGGCGATATTGGAAAACATGACGCAATTTGTTAACTACGAAAGGTGACAAAGTTGCATGAATCAATTTTCCTCCAGGCAAAAGAAATTCTATTTCATCGCGCATCAGGCATCCGTGGGAGGATGTCCGGAGGAATAAGTGACGATGTTTCCATATTCTGAATGGGCCGGAAATTTGACGGTCGCTAAATTCTTTACCCGGCTTGACACGCTCCAATTTTGCAGTCCAATCAACATACAAACAACACCCCAGAAGAGGAATACGCAAGTGTGCTTGATTGCCTTCACTGAGCTGGGCCGGACTCACTATGTCGATGGAGTCTTCCTTGGGCATTAGCTGTTGGAGCGCTAGCGGCCTTTCATGCCAAGAGTAAACTTTCTCAGGTGGTGCACTTAACAGGGTTTCGTGAATGTACTTTGTTGGTTTCAACTATTGTGCCTATGTTTTGGAGTAGATTTTTTTTCGATTCGAATGGGTTGTGGCTTTAACTTTTTGGTTGGGTCGAATATCTCAAATAATTCTGATGCATGGCAAAGTACCGTAGTTATAGCAAAACCAAATATTAAGATGCCGATTACGATGGGATCTTGCATTGTGTGACCTTTCTATTTGATGTTGTTTTGTATGACAGCGAGTTTCTGGATCGCTAGAAGTCCAAGGATGCTGGGGACCCATATGCCGACGTATTGGCCGTATTCGCGGTGGCCTGAAAACCACAAGATGATGCTAACCATCATACTAGCGAACGCACAAATTAGGAATGTTTTGTCTTTCTTGTTCATTGTAACGACTTTCTCTTAAGCTGCCGCCTGAAGCGTTGCGTCTTTTAGGGTTAAATTACTTCTTAATTTGTTCAGAGCGGTTTTTTGTATCTGCCTAATCCTCTCTCTTGTTAGTCCATATTTCTTTGCTACCTGACTCAGGGATAAGTTGTCTCCATCTCCCAATCCATATCTCTTGGAAAGGATGTCCATTTCGCGCTTATCCAAGATCACCATGGCTTTTTCTATGTATTCATAATCATTATGTTGTGTTGCATGCGCTTGTGGTGAAATTGTGTTTTCATCCACTAATTTCTCGTGGAATGAGTTTGTGTCTTCCTCATCATCCATGGAAAAAGAGGATTTTTGGGCGCGCTGCATGGTGAGAATTTTTTGTTCAGTCATACCGGTTTCAGCGGCTATCTCTTCTGGAGTTGGCTCCCGTTGCAAACTGCTATTCAGTCGTATTTCAGCAGATCTCATTTTAGCAATATGGTCTATGAGATAGACGGGTAGCCGGACGGTGCGGCCCTGGTTTGCTATTGCTCTGCGCATGTATTGTCTTACCCAAATTGCGCATAGTGTCGAAAACCGACAGCCTCGATCGGGATCGAACCTTTCCGCAGCCCTAATCAGACCCAAATTGCCTTCACTAACCAGATCCATATAATCAAGACCCAGATTTTGGTATTCTTTTGCAATTTTAAGAACAAGGCGAAGATTTGCTTTTACTAAGTCATTAATTGCTTCCTGATCTCCTTTTTGAATGCGCTTGCCCAGAGTTTTTTCTTCTTCAGGTGAAATTCTCGGTATGTGTGACATCTCGCGAATGTACCTAGTTAGGTTTGTAACTTCATTTGAGTTAAGCTTGTAGGGACTTTCCAATGAATATTTTTCTGTGTTTTTCATGAGCTAAACTTTCATCTTTGGGGAGGGAGGGTGGCCTGTGGCACACCCCCCCTCTGGAGGTGTGGTGGATTTACTTCTTCTTTGCTTTCTTCGATCGATCCTTGGGAATCAGGACTGTATCAATGATGTGAATAACGCCATTGGCTGCATTTATATCAGGCTTAATTACATTGGATTTGTTTACCATTATGCTGTCATCTTTTAATTTGAGCTTAACCGACTCGCTGGCGATGGTATTAACTTTGCCAGGTTCGATGGCTTTGCTTGGTACTTTTCCAGCAATGACATGGTATTTAAGTATGTTAGCGAGCTTACTCCGATTCTCAGGCTTCAGTAGTCCCTCAACGGTGCCTTTGGGTAGTTTTGCGAACGCATCATCGGTCGGTGCGAACACGGTGAATGGTCCACTGCCTTTTAGTGTTTCAACTAAACCAGCGGCCTTGAGTGCTGTTGCAAGGGTTTTGAATTGTCCAGCTGAAATGGCAGTGTCTACGATGTCTGGTGACTTAGCCTTTGAGGTTGTAGAGGTAAACTCTGTTTTCTTTTTTGGAGGAAGCATCACTTGATCAATTACGTGCACGATACCGTTTTCAAATTTCACATCCGCCTCACGAACTCGAGTTCGGTTGTTGTTTAGGAAAACGTGGCTTCCCCATTTTTTAACATTTAAGTGGGCACCATTTACGGTTTCGAGTTCTCCATTTTTCAAACTACAGGATGATCTTGCTTCGCCCAAAACGTGAAAGGTGAGAATGGCTTTAAGCTGATCCTTATTTTCAGGTTTTAGTAAATTCTCCACCGTACCACTTGGCAGGCGGGAAAAAGCATGATCATTGGGAGCGAAAACGGTAAAGGATCCCTTGCTTTCAAGTGTTTTGGATAGGCCAGCAGCTTTTACAGCGGCGACGAGAGTTTCGAATTGGCCGCATTGCTCTAAAGCGCTCATGATGTCTTTAGCTTGAGCAGATAGGTTGGAAAGGGCGGTAACAATCAATATTGCGAGTGTTTTTTTCATGTTCAGTGGTTTCAGTTAGGGAGGGGGGATTTAACCCCCCTCCGGGTTTTGTCCTTTTTTATAGCCTCCTTACTCGAATGCTTATTTGGACTTGGGAAGAATTACAGCGTCTATGACATGAATAACTCCATTGTCAGCCATCACGTCAGTTGCAACTACTTTAGCTTTGTCGACATAGACCCCCTTCTTGCCCACCTTCAGTTTGAAGGACGAACCAGATGCAGTCTTGACCATGCCAGACTTGACGTCTTTGGCCATTACCTTGCCGGGAACAACATGGTAGGTGAGAATCGAGACTAGTTTTTGCTTATTCTCAGGCTTCAGGAGACTTTCCAGTGTACCCTTCGGAAGCTTGGCAAATGCTTCATCGGTGGGAGCAAAAACCGTAAACGGGCCCTCGCTCTTGAGCGTTTTTACCAGATCAGCAGCTTTGACAGCCGCAACCAGTGTTTTGAAAGATTTGTTGGAAGCCGCTACATCAACGATGTCGCCTGCTTGTGATTGGGCCGCGATGATAAAGGTTGTTGCGGCAACGAGGAGGGTTTTGATTTTGTTCATTAAGTTTCTATTGTTTAGGTATTGTATATATTTAATTACAGCATTTAGTCGCTGTGCAAATAATATACACCTATCAATAGAACTGTCAAAGAAATGTATAAATAAAACGATACAAAATATAAACAAAGCCCGTTTAGTGTTGTTTTTAGGGCATTTTAGTCGTTTTTAAAGTGAATATTTTCGTGTTCAACCAACCTGTCCATTGCTTTTTCAAGGCAAGCACGCGATTCAGAAGCAATTTTGTAGAGATATTGATGAACTTCCGCGTCTTTTGAATTGCGATTTTCGCAATCTTTCATGTAAGCCTCAAAATTGTTCAGGCTAAATAAGATGTGTGAGAGATGCTGAGGACATTCACATTCAATTGCGTTAGGTTGGTTCACAATTTCCCAAAGTTGTGAATCGTTATATTTTCTCTCAAGTGAAGTTTCTTTTGTATTTTCAATAGCTGGCCGGTCGGTTGATTTTAACAGGTGATTTGCCGCCAATGTGAGTTCCTGAACATTTACTGGTGCCCTTAAAGGTAGCGTTGACTCATTGGTTAGATCTTTAACCACCTTCTTGGATCCGAAAGCGTAAACTACGCAGGCTCCTTTTGCTTCGGAAAGTTTAATAGCTTCGCGAATCATACCGGGACTGTCAGGCTGAAGACTGGCAACTTGAAAAATTAGAAGATCAGGTTTGCACGCTTGAATGTCTTTGGAGAAAGCATCATCGGGGGTGAATTTTCCGACCAATTCTAGAGGTGCGGCATAGTTTCCTATCTTGGTATTGCTCAATAATGGGAAGCCATGCCCCAGAACAGCGACTTTGATAGGGGTTTGTTTTGAGCTTATTTCATTGGGGCCTCGCTTTGTTTCTTGTTCGCTTAATCGATTTTCCAGCTCCTCAACCGTCAAATTTGCGATCATTCCAATGCTGTCTCCTTGTTCAGTGAGCTCTTTGAGTAAACTCAGTTTGGTTACGTCATTTTCGGTGTAGAGACGTTGTTTTCCCTCAGTCCGAACTGGTTCGACTGCATTATAACGGGTTTGCCACATCCTAATTGTAACAGGATTAATCCCTGTTAGGCGGGCGATTGCTCCAATTTTGTAGAGCTGTAAATCAGTTTTCATGCGCATAATCATATACAAACATTGAACAGGATTGCCAATATGCAAAATGACAGATCCAACTCCTAGGTATTTTATAGGTTTTAGAGAAGAAAAAACTATAGATTTGTTAAGTTTTTTACTTTCTATTAAAAGTCAGGCTCTTATCGAGGACATGCCCCCATCAAGGTTTAGAACTTGGCCTGTAAAATTGTCGGGAGCATTGGTTAACAGCCATTCAATTGAGGAGGCAATTTGCTCTGGTTGGCTAATTTTTCGAGTAGGAATCATTTCTGTTGCCATTTTTTTGATGGGTTCGGAACTTAATATGCCAGCGGTCAATCGAGTTTCAGTTAATCCAGGGGCTACAGCGTTAATTCTGATTCCTTTTCGGGCGTAAGTTGAGGCAGCAGAGCGAACCATTGATTCGATTCCGCCTTTTGCCGCGGAAATTGCTTCATGATTGGGTAGGCCAAGAGAACCAGCAACACTGGATGTGAAAACTAGCCGCCCTCCTCCATTTTTAACTATTTTTTTGCATGTGAGTGACAAGGTTAAAAAAGCGCTGGTGAGATTAGTTTCAATTACCTCTCGGAAATCATCAATAGTCATCAAGTGAGGGGGTTTTATGAGAATAGACCCGACTAAATTAGTGACCCCATCAATTTTTCCCCCACCTTTTTCGAGGGATTTTTCAAGTGCTTCCTCGACCTTATCAGAATCCAGAGCGTTACCTTTTATAATTTCAACGTTCTGCTCAGAAGGTTTTATTCTTTCAGTGTCTCGAGCAAGAATAATTAGGTTGGCTCCTGAGGTAGCGAGTGAGGAAGTTAGTATTCTACCAATGTCACTACTCCCACCTATGATTAAGAAAGTTTGATTCATATCTAGTCAGCTTTTATTCGACGGTCATTTTCCCCTTCATGAGAGCGAAGTGGCCTGGAAATGAGCATACGAAGTCGTAGTCTCCCTTGCTTGGTGCAACAAAATAAACGATGTCAGATTCTCCGGGGCCAAGTAATTTGGTGTTCGCGACTACTTCATTTTTCTTTGTTTTTGGAAAATAACCTTCATTCGGAAATTTCAAGGCTTCGTTGCAAAAACTCAGGACGTCTATTCCTTTTTTCAAAATGACAATATTATGACCCATGGCAGCTTTTGGTAGTTTGCCAATATTCTTAAATTCGAGTTTAACTTTCTGCCCTGCTCCAACGGTAAACTTGTTTTTGCTATATCTCATCATGTCATTACCGCTAATTTGAATTAATACATCAAAACTAACTTTTTTTTCGGCAGAATAAATTGATCCGCAGAAAAGCAAGACTGCGGTTATTGCAAGTAAACCAATTGAACGTGTGCTGGGCCTTTTACTGATACTCATAAATAAGTATTCGCATATATGAGCTAGTGATGCCAAATGGCATCTCGATTAAAAAACTCTTTTGGCTAGGTCGATGAGGATTTACTTAACTCGTAAATCGTAGCACGCCATTTCGCGGCTATTTTTTATGAATAGAAGACCCTTGGATAGAGCTGGATAACTCCATGTTCTGCCTCCATCCAAGGCTTTGAAAGTTGCTTTTTCAATGAATTTTTGTGGATTCATTTCAACTAAAGATAGATCGCCGGCATCTCCTAATATGATAATATGCCCGGATGCAGCAATGATTTGTCCATACCCATATTTGTTTCCACGCCATTTTAGTGATCCGTCTTCAGCGTCAAGGCATGTAAGACGATTTTCATTGAGGCCGTATAGGTGGCCCTTCCAAAGAATGGGAGTAGAAAATTTAGTTTTCAGTGATTTACTTTTCCAAAGTGATTCAGTTTTAAACTCATCACCATTTTTAAATAGTTTAAACGATTCCGCCCCAGTTCCATAACCTGCTGAGATTAGCAAAGTGTCGTCTGTTAATCGGGTAGGTTGGGCAATATTATAATTATTCATGAAGATTCTCCACGGATGGGTCCATATAACCTCACCCGTATCTGGGTTAAGTCCGACGAATTTACCTTTTAGAGACACAACCAGTTGTAATTGATTGTTTATTTTAAACAGAGCTGGAGTGCCGTAGGTTTGGTCTCCATTAAGTGTGCTCCATTTCTTTTCACCCGTTTTTTTGTCCAGAGCAATTATGGCATTATCCTGATTTCCCCCCGGGGTAATGAAGAGCATGTTTTTATGGACTACAGGAGAAGCTGAGACGCCCCAATAAGGAGGCTGAACTCCGTTTTCTTCAGTCGTATTCTTTTTCCAAAGCAGTTTCCCTGAACTTGACTCAAAACAGTGTAAATGTCCCATTGCCCCCATGGTATAAAGAAGCTCTTCATGCCATAAAGGATTGGTTCTCGGGCCAATTCCTCCGAAATATTCCTCAAACTTGGCCGGATATTCGTAGGACCATTTTACCGATCCATCGTTTACAGAAACGGCGATGACAACTTCATTTTCGTCCTGTTGCTCAAGTGTAAAAGCAAGTTGCCCGGCAACTGTGAAGGAGGCATGGCCTCCCCCGATCAATTTTTTCCACAGCAACGGTGGTCCTTCATTTGGCCAATCTGTAAGGATGTTTTCTTCAGTATATATTCCAGATCCGTCAATTCCTCGAAAAGCGCTCCAGGCAGTGCTTGAATTATTATCTTTATTTGAAGATGAATTATCATCCAGAGCAGGTGCGCTTGGTATAGGGTTTGATCTTTGTTTCTTAAGTTTATTGATATCTGGTTGTGACTTATTCCAAACAATTTTTGGGATACCTCCTCCCCTCCATTCCAGATTATTGCAGGCTATCCAGCCAGCAATACAAAAGGATAATAGAAGCGCAAATAAGATCTTTTTGGTTTTATTCAAGGGCTTGTCTTTCTAAAGAGATAATGACTTACGATCCAATCTTCTCCCCGGTTAGTTAACCATAGCTCAGAGCAGGCCATAAAGAAAATCCGCCAATAAACCCACCATTTTGTCGCTTGCTTAGCACCATAGGTATCACCAAAAATTTTACGTATTTCTCTTTCGTGAGTATGCATATTTTCAAGCCAGGCTTCAGCTGTTTTATGATAATGGAGCCCATTGACCTGCCATTGTTGGTCGATTTTCAAATCACGGTTGAAATAACCCAGAAGATCGTCGCTGGGCATGATGCCTCCGGTAAAAAAGTGTTTACCCATCCAGTTTGATTCACCCTCAGTCTCAAAATGGTAGGCATATTTTTTGTGGGAAAATATGTGTACAAAGAGACGCCCGTCAGGTTTTAGCCATTGACCGATTCGTTCCATCAGTTTCTCGTAGTTTTTCATGTGCTCGAACATTTCCACTGACACAACTCGATCAAAAGTTCGGTCGGTATTAAATTGATTCATGTCACATGTTTGCACTTCTAGATTTTTCAAGCCTCTTTCGGAGGCCTGATTTTGAATATATTTCCTCTGATCCGTTGAGTTTGAGACTGAGAGAATCTTTGCTTGAGGATAATGTTCGGCCATCCAGAGACTGATTGCCCCCCAACCACACCCTAGTTCTAGTATTGTTTGGCCATCGCTAAGACCGGCACGTTCGCAGGTCAGTTCCAGCATTCGTGCTTCGGCTTCATCTAGATTGCTTGTTCCTTCAGGCCAATAACAGCAACTGTACTTTAGATGTTTGCCAAGGCATTTGATAAAAAATTCGGGTGGCACTTCATAATGCTGATCATTTGCTGCCTGAGTTTCTATTGCAACAGGCATTGTTTTTAACTCATCTATGAGTTCGTTTTTTGCCCCAGATTGAAGTCGGTTTGCTTCAGATCGTAGTCTTTGCTGATTTAGTTTTCTGATTCGATAGCGAATCAAAAAATCCGGTATCCAATCGTTTTCAAGCAGAGTATTTATCATGATGGAGTTTCCCTTGGTGGCCACGGGATAAAACAAGAAGTGGTTTGTTGATAGGCTTCGTAGGCTGAACCTTTAGAGATTAGGTTTTGTTTTTCATTGGCGGGAACCCCAAAGACTTTCAGTAGTAGAAACAGCATTAATAAAGGGCAGAAAATAGTCCACCACCCTCCGGAGGCTCCGGCAAGGAGGAAAAAGCCGACCCATGCCAGCCACTGAAAGAAGTAATTGGGATGTCTGCTGTAATTCCATAACCCCGATCGGCAAACTTTGTTGCCTGAATTTTGTGATTTAAATCTGGATAATTGCCAATCAGCTGTACTTTCGCCGATTATTGCAACTACAATAATCGCTAAACCTCCCCATTCAAGGGGGCTGATGATAGTCGATTCATTCCATGTGGGTACTGCGAATACCACACTGAAGATCATTATTAGCAGACCTTGCCAGTGGAAAATGCCAAACATTTTCGGGGTGGCCGTTTTACCCCATTTATCACGAAGTTCAGTATATCTCTTATCTTCCTGTGGGTAATGCCGTTTTAAACGTAATAGTAAATAGAATCCCAGCCGTCCTGACCAAATACAGGTGGCGGTTGCTAGTATAATTCGGCGGGTTTCATTGCCATCACCTGAAATGGCAAAATATAAGGCAAGGATGGCAAAACTAAACCCCCACAACACATCAATAATACCAGCATTGCGCAACTTTTCGCTCAATCCAAAAGTGAGATTGATTACAGTGAAAATACCGATCCAAGCTAAGAGTAGTTGTTGAAGCAGTGGATGCATTTTGGATCACGAGGAGGAACGGTCAGTTTTCTTAATGAGAAAATCCTCAAAGGTGGCATCGGCGGGTAAGCGTGCTGCTCGAATCAACCCATAAATGGCAACAGCGATATTACCTAGAAAGCAAATGGCCGCCAGCCATGGGATTCGTTTTATCCAAGATTTCTCCTGATATAGTAGCCACCCATAAAAAATGAAAAAACCCCAATAGCAGTCCAAAAGTGTGGCAATAAACCATGGGCTAGAACGTTGTTCGTTAAAGTAAATGAACATGTTTTTACTGCTACCAGCCCAAAGGCAAACCCCTAGCATTGAAATCAGCATCAGGCTGAAGAATAAAAGTAGTCCTTTTTTGGTCATGAATACTCTCTTAAGCTCAGATTATTTGGCCGAGTGTAAATGGCTTGAGCGACGCCTACATTGCGCATGGTAAATCCCGCATGACAGTAACAAAGATAGTAATTCCATTTGCGTATAAATTTCTCATCAAAACCTTGTGAGCGTACTTCTTCCAATGATCCATTAAAACGTTCATGCCATGCTTTAAGCGTGCGGGCATAGTTTTGGCTGAATTCATCCCAAGAATAGAGGAAAAGGGATCCTGCTTTTTCCATGGCTTCGGCGACGCGATGCTGGGCGAGCAGGAGCGAGCCCGGAAAGATATGCTTTTGGGTCCAGTCGGTTCCATTTCGAAGTTGTTTGTAGCGCGAGTCGGGGCAGGTGATGATTTGAATTCCCAATAAACCCTCGGGCTTTAGTAGTCGGTTGCATTGTTTGAAATAGTCCTCTAAATAGGCATCCCCCACAGCTTCGAGCATCTCAATGGAAACAATTTTATCAAATTGACCTTTGATGTGCCGGTAGTCTTGAAACAGGAGTTTTACCTTTTCAGATAGATTTGCTTTTTCTATTCGGGTTTGAGCAAATTTCAGTTGTTCCACGGATATGGTGATCCCCGTAATCTGACATCCATATTTTCTGGCTGCATACTCAGCAAACCCTCCCCAGCCACATCCAATTTCCAATACGTGATCGGATTCCTTGATATTTAACTTCCTACATAAACGATCATATTTGGCTGTTTGCGCTTCACTTAAACTATAATTCGAATTTTCATAATAAGCACAGGAATAGGTCATGGTTTTATCCAAAAACAATTTGTAGAAATCATTACCCAGATCGTAGTGCTCATGAATATTGTTCTTACTCATCTTCAAGCTGTTTGGCCGAAGTAAATGCTCTATGCGGTTGATGATTTTAAGGAAGTTGATAGCAACTGTTTTTGTCTTAGAGCCAGATATGGAGGGGGCATTATCGATATTTAATATGAACCATGCCACGACTGCAGAAATATCATCGGTATCCCAGTCACCATCGACGTAAGCTTCACCAAGCCCGATGTCACCGTACTGCATACATTTTGAAAAAAAATTGTGGGAGCGAATATGGATGATTGCTGGTTCTGCGTTTTCGTCCTCACCATAATAACATGAGTCCCCCTCAGGCATCCTGATAATTAGACGTCCTTGTTTCATTTTACCGAATGCTTGGTGGATAAGCTTTCGACACTGTTTTTGCCAAAAAGTAGCCGGACGAGCATCCGCCTTGTCGTTTGCTGTTTTTTGGTGTTGTGTGTTTCGTTGCATCAAATGGATTTTTTTGATTGTCGACTACCTTAATATGGGTTTTTGCAAATGAGGGTTTTCAGCTTTTGGATGATGGTGTAGGCCTTTAAGTTTTAAACGTAGGGCATGCCAGTGAATAAGGGTAATGACTTTAAGCGTCAATAGTGGGTATTTTATTGCGTACCAGATGAGTCTCTTTCCGGTAAAAGGAAAGGCGTTCCCACTCAGGGAGCTGGCTAATATTTTTCGGTCTGCTTCAAGTTCATCTATTTTTATGTCGAGTTTTTTGTCGGGTACTTTGAGATCAAAGTCAAATTCCAGCTCTAGGCTTGAGAAAGGGGATACATAAAAATATTTGGGCACACGAAGTCTGAATCGACCGTTGGCGTATTGAGTTATCAGGTAAGGCTTCATTTCCCTATATGTGTTGTTCACTTCTGCAACAGCACAAATGGGTTCATTTTTTTTACTAAAAATGAAGTAAAATGAAACTGGATTAAATACGTAGCCGGCAATGCGAGGTAAGGTAATTAGTTGTACATGGCAATCGTCGGTGACATTCGATCCATTTTCATTAGCGTATGCTATTATCTTTTCTTTCGCACTTCGGCTGTCTTTCTGCAAATGATCTTGATCATAAAATGAGAAAAGATTAAATCGGTTATGGCTTAATAAAATAAATTCTCTGGAGAGTTCGTCGATTTCGTCGAGACAGAGCCCAAACATAAATATTTTGTATACGAAATGATGCTCCTTGGGGCTGAAGCGATGATGCATGATCTGACATTCATAAATGCAGGACTTCAGCTCCACAGTGGCCTCCCTAATATTGTTGAAGACAGGTCCATGGCGGAATTTAAAGCATCTTCGTGAAAACCATATTTAAAATAACTGCCGCAAAAATAAATTGCTTGCTCCGGCGAGCGTTGATTTAGCAAATGTAATTTACTTTGAGCATGCACAGCAGCAGAGTCGAAAAGAGGGTGCTCAAACTCTACCTGCTTAATGATTTTTTTGGGGTTGATTTCATCTTCTCCGTTAATGCTCACAAAATAATTGGTTTCTTGGGATACATTTTGGAGATTATTCATCCAATAGATTGTTCTAGGAATGAGCTCACCGTGCGTATTTTCTTTAATCCGATAGTTCCAGGAAGCCCAGCATAGTTTATTTTGAGGCATTGAGGTTGGATCTGTATGCAAAGTACCAATATTTTTTTGGTATTTGAACTTACTTAACTCCTGCTTTTCCTCCAGTTTAGGTGAGTCTAAAAGTGCGAGTGATTGGTCGGCGTGACCAGCAAGGATGACCTTGTCGTAAGAGTGTGATTGTCCATCAGCTGTATGCACAGTTGCCCTCTTGTCTGCCCTGGATACCTTCAGAATTTTATTATTGGTTGAGATTTTATCTCTAAAAGGTTTTGTGAGCTTTTTTACATACTCACGTGAGCCTCCCTTAGGGGTAAGCCATTGGTGTTGAGTGTTCATGCCAAGGAACCCGTGATTATTAAAAAACCGCAGCAAAGTAGTGGCGGGAAACCGGAGCATAAGCTTGGGTGGAGTGGACCAGATAGCAGAGCTCATGGGGACAATATAGAGTTGAAAAAAATCCTCCCCATAATTTTTTACTTTAACGTATTCTTCCAGCGTAAGCGTATCAAACTGGCCTGATTCCAAAGCTTCCCGGGCTTCATTATTAAAGCGGTTAATTTGCATCAACATTCTCCAGTGGCGTAGGTTGAAAATATTTTTTCTCTGGCCAAAGAGGTTGTTTAGGCTTGATCCGCAATATTCAAGATTTTGCCCAAGATGTTGAACGCTAAAAGACATGTTTGAGTTTTTATAGCCAACGTTAAGCTCATCAAATAGACGGGTAAGGTTAGGATAGGTTTTCTTGTTGAAGACCATGAACCCCATGTCGATAGGTATCTGCTTATTATTTTCTTTTGCGTCTACCGTGAAGGAGTGACCGCCTATGTGTTCGTTCTGTTCGTAAAGATGTATATCAAAATCCTTATGAAGGAAATGTCCACATCCTAGCCCCGAGATGCCCGTGCCGATTATAGCGAGTTTTGGCTTCAATTCTCAGAATCGATTTTACGCCCTTCTTCGAGCACACGGGCAGGCACTGGTTTTAGATCATGGATCAATCCAATCCAGGACATGATTTTTAACACGTAATAGGTAAGATCGATTTCCCACCAGTAAAAACCTTGTCGGGCGGAATGCATGTAGTGATGATGATTGTTGTGCCATCCTTCTCCAAGGGTAATTAGAGCCAGCCAAAAATTATTTCGGCTATGGTCGCCGGTATCAAATCTCTTTTTTCCATAAATATGAGCTAAGGAATTGATGGTTGAGGTTCCGTGGAAAAGAAGGGTGGTGCTGACAAAGAACCCCCAAATCAAGATTTGCCACCCACTTGTCTGCAATGATGCCCATTGTGAAGCAGCCCAATCGCCGAGAAAATAAAGTCCTATAGCCATTATTGCAGGTACTAATTTGTTGAAGCGATTGAGAAAAACTAGCTCGGGGTATTTGGCAAAGTCTTTTATTGAATTATAGTCAGTTTCAAAATTCTTGGGGCTTGCAATCCAGCCAATGTGTGCCCAAAGGAAATTGTGGGTATGAGGCGAGTGAACATCTTTTTCCTTATCGGATTCCTTGTGGTGCTTTCGATGATGCGCCGCCCACCAAAGTGCTCCCCTCTGAACTGCTGTGGATGCAGCAACTGCAAAAAGGAACTGCATAAAACGATTGGTCTTGAATGTGCGATGAGAAAAGTAGCGGTGGAGGAATGCGGTGATAGCAAACATGCGGGTGAAATACAGGGCGAGGGCAACGAATATGGCCAGCCAGCTCCACCCGACCCAAATAATCCCTAGGCATCCTGCATGCAGGAAAACTAGTGAAAAGCATCTGGCAAGATCAAGAGAGTGAGAGGGTTCTTCAGTCAATTCATCACGATATCCGGAATCTAAAGTCCGGAGAGCAGATTTGAGATTATTTTTCAATGGAGAGAAACAAACTTACATTTAGTATGATCTATTAACTTTAACTTCGCAAGTGGCGTTCGATTGCCGAGGTAGTTTAAGGCTGATGGCCAAAAATAAAAGGGCCAAATTTGGCGTCATAATGCCAAGTAAATAAGATTTTATCTTTTTGGAGGCTCCTTGGTCGCGCCGATTGATTGGCGCCATTGAATCAATTGGGTTAAAAGTTCACGGAGTTTATCAGGGCGTTGACTGGCGAGGTTAGTTTTTTCGCTTGGATCACTAGCTAAATGATATAGTTCAGGGGAGTTTTCGTTAAAATTTTCAATTAATTTCCAATCTCCGACTCTAATGGCGCCGCTAGATCTTCCGCCAAGAAAATGCGGTTTCTCTAATGGATAATGCCAGTGTAGGGCTTTGCGTGTGGGCGCTACTTCCGGGTTGCGCAAGGTTTGCAATATTGATACGCCATCAAGGGCTTGAGATTTATCTGGTGTAATATCGGCGGCTTTTAGAAGAGTCGGGTAAAAATCGACATTTGAAGTTGGTTGCTCTGATGTCTTATTTTGAGGGATTTCTTTGGGCCAGCTAACAATAAGTGGAACTCGTATCCCTCCTTCATATAATTGACTTTTGCCTCCCCGCAGAGGGGCATTGGAAGTGACATTTAATTCGCCTCCATTGTCACTGGAAAATATTAAAATGGTGTTTTCTTTTAAATTGAGTTCCTCGAGTTTTTTCACGATGAGCCCGATTCCCTCATCAATGCTCTCGAGCATTGCCCCTAGGTGGGGATTATGGTCGCCAGCCCAATGATTCAAGGCGTCACCTTCATGGCCTGAATCTTTGCATATATAGCACCGATCTCGAGTGCTTTTACCGGGAGGGTGTTTCTTGCGGTATTTTTCTACCAGATCGGGCCGGCCATTTAGAATAGTGTGAGGAGCGTAGTGGGCTAGATAGAGAAAGAAGGGCTTTGTCTTGCTTCTTTCGATAAAATCTATGGCTTCACGATTTAGTCGGTCGGTTAGATATTCATCCTTGCCTAACTTAGACTTTGGCAAATTAATCCAGCTAATGGGTTGAGTGCGGAAAACGTACGGGAAAAAATTCGCGCCATTTCCTACGCCTTTAATTTCACTGCCGATGTTCCAGTTAAAACCATGGTCGGTAGGTCGTACGACTTTCTTAGCTCCATGATATTTGTATCCTGATAGGTGCCATTTTCCGATCATTCCGGTTGTGTAGCCATTTTTCCTCAACATTTCAGGCAACGTAATGTGTTTAGTCGAAAGCCCGTTATCTGAATCTGGCCTTAAGTAATCTAGAATCCCCACCCGCGCAGGATATTGCCCGGTCAAAAACGCTGCACGATAGGGAGAACATACGGGAGCTGAGGCATATGCATGGGTGAAACGAAGTCCACGCTCAGCTAGTGCGTTTAGATGGGGTGTTTCGTTAAATTTATTTCCGTAACATCCCAGTTCTGCCCAGCCAAGATCATCTGCCAGTACAAAAATGATATTTGGTTGTTTGGCCCAAAGTGAATCAATGGTTAACCAAGCGAGAAAAAGGATTAGAATATGCTTCATTCTTCTATAATTTCAAAAATTGCCTCCACTTCAACGGCCGCACCGGTGGGAAGGGCGGCAAATCCAAGAGCACTTCGGGCATGATATCCGTGCCCCTCCTTGCCGTAAATCTTGTGTAAAAGGTCAGATGCGCCATTAATAACAAGATGCTGGTCGGTGAAATCCGACGCTGAATAAACGCATCCCAGAAGTTTAACGACTTTCAGTCCGTTGATGGTTCCGTGTGTATTGTATACGGAATTTAAAATCTTTTTTGCACAATCTTCAGCTGCCTCATAGCCCTCTTCAACAGATACGCCAGCTCCAAGTATGCCTGTGGCAGTGCTTGTGTGGCCCGAAGTGATGAGCAGATTACCGCTCCGAATACAAAGATTTAAATATCCCGACTCTTTATTAGTAAATTCAACGCCCAGATCCTTTGCTCTTTCTTCAGGGTTCATATGACGATTGTACTGATTGATCTAATTGGAGCGAGCCGAAATCTACTTAGCTAAATCGTAACATCTAATTTCAAGATCATTACGAAGGTAAACGCGGCGGTTGGCAAATGCGGGATGAGACCAGACAAGGGTTCTGTGGCCGACCCGGTGAGTGGGCTCAATCAGCTTGGAGCGACTTATTTCGCGATATCCCTTGGGGCTTAGGTGGGCGATGATGAGTTCGCCAAAGTCATTTGCGAGAAAAAATCGATTACCTTGTTTTACTGTAAACACATTGGCCCAACTGGCCGGGCGTTCTCCCGCCGCAGGTTTAAAGGTACTCCATAACCTTTTGCCGCTATCAAGATTGGCACAAATATAATTACCACCATTTCCACAAGCATATAGGTGACCATTTTCCAAAAAAGCTGTGTTGTGAACACCACCGACTCCGTTTCGAGTGTTCCCTCGCCATATGATTTTTGCTTCATTGCCATCGTCGGACACTTCTATGCAGGCTGAAATGCGATTGAAGCTCATGATAAATATACGATTGCCTTCAACCATGGGCTGGCCAATAGCCATTCCGTAAGTGGGTTTTATGGGAACTGACCAATATACTTTTCCTGTTTGAGGATTTAACGCCTCAAGAGCATCACTGTGCCAAATCAGCAGCTGCCTTTTGCCGCCAAGAAAATGGATCACAGGGGGGCAGTAGCCCGGTTGTTTAGAGGACAGAGCCCTCCAAATCTCCGTTCCACTGTTTTTGTTGAATGCCACACATGTGGTGCCCTTCCCTCCGACCACACAGATTAGCAAATTTTTTTCGACGAGAGGATGAGCTGCAATTCCCCATTCAGGGATATTGAGTCCATAATCTTTCTTGAAATCACGATTCCAAATCACAGAACCTGTTTTTGTGGAAAGGCAGAATAGATTGCCTTCCGCTCCCAGAGCATAAACGTAATCGCCATTTACAGTTGGGGTGGCGCGCGGCCCGATCGCATAGGTGGCTACAGTGGTATAGGGGCAATT
This sequence comes from uncultured Verrucomicrobiota bacterium, assembly GCA_902551155.1. GTDB lineage: Bacteria > Verrucomicrobiota > Verrucomicrobiia > Limisphaerales > UBA1100 > UBA1100. Next base: position 26,063 of record CACDBG010000015.1, read on the forward strand.
CCACTCATGAGACCAAATTATTTTTCCATTAGCCTCATTCAGGCAAACAACACGTTCTTTTCCGGGAAAAAATTTACGTAAAAAATTAGGGTTTCGAGGAGGGGGGCCTTTGTGTAGTAGCTTGGCTTTATTGGTATCAATCTTATCAGCAATCCGGTCCATGACAAAGACCCGGCCATTGGCCACAGCGGGGCCCGAATATCCGCTACTCAAAGGGGTCTTCCATATTAATTTTGGGCCGCCTTCGGGAAATGTATCAATGATACCCTCTTCCCGCCAAACCGCATCACGCTTAGGGCCTAGCCATTGGGGCCAATCGGCACCATGGATTTGAATTGATGCGAATAATAACAGAAATGGGATTCTCATGGGGTTAGAGAATTAGAACAATGGCAGAGCATTGCCGTCGCACAGCTGAAATGGTCGATTCAGTAAATCGTGTAATTCAGTGGTAGGGTCAATGCCCATTGCTTTGAATGCCGTAGCATGGATATCGGCTGGAGAACAGGCGCCTGCAGCAGGTTCGGTTCCTTTTCGATTACTGGCACCATAAACTTGCCCTCCTTGAATCCCACCGCCGGCAAAGGCCAAAGAATAGACATTTGGGTAGTGGTCACGACCTCCGTTACCGTTCACTTTTGGGGTGCGTCCAAAATCGGTTAGAAATACCAGAAGGGTTTCTTCCAGCATTCCTCTCATGTCCAGATCAGTAAGTAAACCCGATACCGCCTTATCAAAAACAGGCAGAAGGCGATCCTTCATTTTTGGAAAATGATTCCGGTGGGTATCCCAGTTATCTCCACTGCCTCCTGCAAGGTCACTTGCCGAAAGAAGGGTTTGCACAACAGGGACACCTGCTTCAATTAGACGTCTGGCTAGAAGAAGAGATTGTCCTCCCATGTGGTTGCCGTACATCGCACGAATATTAGGGTGCTCTTTCTCTAGATCATAAGCTTCACGAACCGGTGATCCTAGAAGCATATCAGCTGCCATGCGAGAATAGTGATCTAGTTGATTGTAGGCGGTTTCTTCAGTACCTGTATTGTCGAGTTGGTCAAGGAGGTTGCGCCGCTGAGTAATTCGAGTTTTTTTCAGATTAAGTTTTAGGTTCAGTTCACGGTCGGTGTAACGGTTTACCCCGCGCCATGGTTCACCAGCAGGAGTACGTACCAGTATGGGGTCATATTTCGATCCCATCCACCCGGCCCCTTCACCGGCCTGTTGTCCGCCATTATCAAACATGGAGTAGGGCATCCTGATCGCCCGTGGAGTGCCCTTTGCTGGATTGTGAAAATAGGAAATCATTGAGGCCAGCGAAGGCCAATTTTTACGTCCTTTGGCTTTTACGCCTCCGATTGGGTTATGCCCGGTCATATTGACATACATGCCTGATCCGTGACCGCCGTGTTTGTGATGGACCGATCTTACAATCGCTAATTTTTCAGAGTGTTTGGCCAGAAGAGGGAGGTGCTCACAAAAGTGGATTCCTGGCGTGGATGTTTTGATGTGTTTAAATTCGCCTCTAATTTCAGCAGGTGCATCAGGCTTGGGATCGAACGACTCATAATGGCTCATACCACCCCAAGTATAGATAATGATACAGGACTTGGCTTTCCGTTTCAGCGTAGGAGTGGAAGCCTTCGCCTGAAAAAAAGTTGGCAACGAGAGGCCGGCCAATCCAACAGCAGAATGGAGGAAATCGCGCCGGTTATGGTGTAAGCTTAACATTCCCTGATAGAGACGCTCCAAAAATCAACCCAATTTAACAAAATCAGCAGAAAATCTCAAGTAAGCAGGTGGCGCTTATTTTGGTATGATAGCCAGTGCTTCTTTGGTTCCTGCTACAAAATAACCCAAGGGTTTTTCCTTATCATCTGTGATTAGCCATACTGCATCAGAATAGGTATTTTGTTTACGTTCCTGACCTTTGGCTATTTCACCATAAAGTTTTTTACTACCTCCGTAATCGATCCAATAGAGCTTGGTGTTTTTATTGCTCTTATTCTGGAAGGTAATAATGGTGAAAGAGCCGGTCTTGGATTTTGAAGGAGGTTTTTCAGGTCCCCCTTCTGGCATCCATTTCAAGTTTTCTTTTGGCTTTGTTTCAGTTTTTTTAACAATAACGATTTTGCTGAGGTCTATGCCCCGGACCACTTTCAGGTTGGGTAGGGATTTCTCGAGCTCTTCAACACCTGCATCGGTCACTTCAGTCTGCCACACATAAAGTTGTTTTAGGTTTTTTAGGTCTTTTAGTTGATCAAGAGCTTTATCAGTAATTTTGGTGCCATAGAGATTCAGATATTCGAGATTCTGTAGGCCGGCCAAATGGTTGATGCCACTGTCATCGATTTTGGTTCGTTCAAGATGCAACCGTTTTAATTTGGATAGTGCTTTAAGGTGAATCAACCCTGCGCTAGTAATCTGAGTGTCACGTAGGTTGAGAGCGATGACACTTTTCAGTGAGGCTACATTAGCCAGCCCATTGTCAGTGAGTTCACGTCCACGAAGATGAAACTCGATTTCCCAGCTGTTAGCTTCACCGGGCCATGGCAGGATCAGGCCTCCAATCTTTTCAATTGATTCAATGAGGGATTTTTCAGCTGACAAAACCGTTGGCACTAAAGCAATTAATAATACACTAAATAAGATTTTTTTCATCTTGCTCCTATGATTAGTTTAGATTCGTTGGGACGACTCCATCGCCGGTGGATTTCCCGCCATCTAGAATCCATGCGAGGTTAAAGCGTGCAACAGTAGACCCTCCTTTGGGCCCACCTTCAAAATGGTGGAAAATCATTCCTTCAGTAAGGGTTCCCGGTCGGCCTGAAGTAATAGAGGAATAGGCGTGGCGCCCCTCATAAACTAGTTTTTTGATGGGCCAGGTTTTCCCGCCGTCGAAGCTGGCCCAAACGGTTCCATGGTCTCGACCCTTGGGGCTATCGCAGTTGCTGTATATAAGGATGTCGTGATCCTTAACAGCCAGCCGGGTTAGGCCAGCCATGCAGCCGTAGTTAGTATTCTGGGGTCCATCAGGAAGAACCTCGCAAAATTTTAAATTCTCCCAAGTGTGGCCACCATCCTTGCTTGTGGCGGTCCAACGTCTTCGCGGATTAGCTCCCTCTTCGGCCCAATGCCGGCGGGAGTTGTAATAAATGGTTCCATCGCTTAATTCGGCAATCATTGCTTCACCGGTCCCTTTAGCAGGAAAGGGATCGCTGGTTTTCCAAGTCTTACCATTGTCATCACTGTAAATAGCATTAGTGATATGTTTTGGCCAAAGGGAACGATCATTTTTTCCGGCGTACCAGCGTGAAGGTCTAATGAGTCGCCCTTTATGTTTGCCATGGCGTAGAGTAATGCCGTGTTCGTTCATATGCATGGAAGGTGCGTTTCCTTTTGAGTCTGGCTTTATATAGGTCGGGATTTTTTTCCAGGATTTACCATCATCACTACTTACATATATGTGGATAGGGGCCGGCGGATGGCGGTCTTCCACAAAGGCAATAATGTCACCATTAGTTTCATTGACCGTTAGTCCCCCGGTTTGGAATCCGGGCTTGGCAATCACGATCTCAGGGCCCCACGTTTTGCCACCATCGGTGCTTCGTCGGGCTCGTACGTGACTGGTTCCCCAAGTGGCAATGACCGTACCTTTCATTGATACGACGATATTACCAAATCGTTCTCCTTTGAATAGCTGCTGCAAATCATGTTGTGGTTTTCCCAAGTGGGGTTTCAATGGCCCCTCAGTTTCACCGGCCAGTAGATCTCCTGCCAGCAGGCAGCCGGCAAATAGAAAAGTGATTATGGGTTTAATCATAAGTTTCAGAGAGAATGGCAAAGGGCTTACGGAAGGCAAACGGAAAAGTTTTTAGTTATTATTCTGGATGAATACTGCCTTCGATGGCCTCGCTTTTACAGGGACCGATGGAGTTATTTGCCGCAAGGTTTCCTTCTCCAGTATTGTCGAATTGAATTCCGTTTTGGGCGATCGGCTTTTTCCTTTCATCATGGATGGTATTAGAACTAATCAGGGTATGATGGGTGTTGGAAGCTGCAATTCCAACTAATCCATTAATAAACTGACTGCCGGTTATGTTAATTCGTTTACAGTTGTTCAGTCGCAGAAGCGCCGGCAAATTGGGTTGTCCTTCTTCGGTTTCATCGTGGATGGCACAACCGGTAAAAGTAATGTCAGTACACTGGGTAAAACTTACGCCTGTTCCATACTTGGGTGTGTGACGGCGGAAGGTATTGCCACTGACATTGATTAATTTTGAATTTTCGATGAGCAAATTATTTTGCTTACACGAATAAATACAGTTGCCAGCAATGGCGATACCGTAACAGCCGGTTAGGTGAACATTATTTTCCTGACTGCCAATAATATTGCCCGAGATGGCAAAGAGCCCTGGAGGTCGCGAGGTGTCAGATTTTTCCTTAATGCGTATATTTGCTCCTTCTGGTGAGTCGGTGGCTTGGATGGTATTGGAGGCGATAGTCACCTCATTTACACTGGCTCCCTCAGTAGAAGTATCAATGTAGATTTCAGCTGTAGGTTCAGGTTCGGTTTCGTGTGAGCGATGGTTGTTGTACTCAATATCATTACCTGTGATTTGGAGGTTGCGTACCTCCGATTCCTCGAGCCGGATGCCGCCCAACCGGTTGTAGCTGATATGGCTGGAGGCGATGTTGATCTGATGCAGGTTAACGCCATTCAGGTAAATTCCCACTCCAGTATTAAAATAAATATGGCAGTGAGATATGAGCACATTGCGGTTGCGCTTGATGAGATGAATTCCATGCCGGCAGCGCGTAACCATGACTCCCTCAAATACTGATTGCATGGTTTCGATCAGCTCAAAGCCGTCAGCTTCTGTGTGTGCGCCTTCCACTTCGATATTGCGGATGGTTGGCATTCGTTGATGTGAGGCTACGTTACCTTTGCGGCTGCCCGGGTCACCTGTGCCGCCATGCGTACCCGTTAGCCTGAAAGCCGGCCCTTTGCCTGCCATGATGATGCGTGCAGTGCCTCCGGTTCCTTCAATGCCAAGAGGTCCATGTTTAGTCAGCTTGATTTCAATGGGTTGGGTAATCCGGTAGGTTCCCGGAGGAAAATGTAGCATTCCATCTCCTTGAGCAGCTGCGTGAGTGATAGCTTCAGTATCGTCAGTTGTTCCGTCTCCAACGGCTCCGAATCGGGTTACATTGCTCATGGCAAAAAAATGATGGGTGGGACTAATACTGTCAACGCCATGAATGGCTTATTGGATTTGATTTCAATCATCAGCCGCGATTTCAGATTTGTAATTGGATTTCATCGTGGC
>CACDBG010000016.1 GCA_902551155.1 uncultured Verrucomicrobiota bacterium
TTTCCTATGGTCGCTGCACGATGATGCATATTGTGCGCGATGGGCCTAATGGTGGTGTTGTTCCTTTGCCGGGGCGTTTTCTATCTGGAGCTTGTCGGGGCCGCTTTAGTTCTAAGGATGGTCATCTTTATGTAACGGGACTTATCGGGTGGCAGACAGCAGCTATTCGTGATGGATGCCTGCAGCGTGTTCGGTATACAGGGACTCCTATTCACCAGCCCATCGGTATGAAAATTTATGCCAATGGAATTCAGCTCAAGTTTAGTTCACAACTAGACAAGGATATTGCTGAGGATATTGATAGTTGGTCTGCTGAGCAGTGGAATTATAAGTGGAGCAGCCAATACGGATCTAAAGATTGGTCGTTAGAAGACCCTGCTAAGCAAGGTCGTGACAAAGTTTCAATAAAGAAGGTAAAACTTTTTTCTAATGCTAAAGGAGTGTTCCTTTATATGGACAACCTTCGTCCTGTTCACTCTATGGCTATCAGATATAACCTTGATACTAAGAATCAGAAAATTTTCAAGGGGACCTTTCATCTTACTATTAATGAAATAGGTCCACCTTACGAATAAGTTTACCAAGAGGCTATTGCCAATTCCAATGTTAGAGATAAAGTCAGTCGTGCGGTGTTTTGCTTTAATTTGGATGGTTTCTTTTTTCTTCATTTGCTCCCTCCATGCAGCATCCCGCTCGGCTACATTAACTCTTAAGAATGGGGATCGATTCGGGGGTCAGTTCCTTGGGTATAGCGAAAGTAAAGGGCTGGTTTGGCAACATGAGTCTGTGAAAGGGCAAATGAGGGTATTGGCTGGTGAGGCAGCAAAACTTCAGCTTGCTGCAGTTAGTGTGACCAACAGTATATCTAATTCAGCTCGAGTCCATTTTAGTAATGGTGATGAATTGGCAATTAGCTTATCTAATTTAAATCCTGAAATACTTACGGTTGAGACTTGGTTCGCCGGAAGGTTGAAGGTGAAAAGAGAGTATCTTAAATGGCTGATTCCGGGAGGTGATGGCGGCATTCTCTACTCTGGACCAGAGGGGATTAAGGGATGGGGGGCTGCCTTAATGGGGGTTATTTTGGGAGATGATGGAGTTGAAGTAGGGGGGATTGTTGTGAACGAAGTTATGCCTGAGAGTCCTGCGTTTAAATCTGGTATGCAGATCGGAGATATCGTTACCCGCATCAATGGTAAGGCGTTTCAAGATCGTGCAGCCATGATTAGGCACGTGAAAGGGCATAAGGTCGGAGACAAGCTGAAAGTGAAAGTGTTGCGTGGAGATGTTGCTAAGGAATTGGAGGTAGGGTTGGCTGCTCTGCATTGGCGTTTTGAAAATGGAGCTTTGGTAACAAACAGTGTGGGAAGCATGATTGGGCGTGAACTGAATTGGCCAAAGCAGGCTGATTTATCCTTTGACTTCGTCTGGGGTAATATGCCGGCCATGGACGTCATTTTTTGCGCGGACAAAGTGCGTGAATACAACGCAATGAACGGATACAAGATACGTATATATCAAAATTATGCTCACTTATATCGAAATACTTCTCCTGATGGGGTTTCCTATAACGCTACGAGCTTGGGGACTGCTACTCTAAGGTGGCCCAGTTCACGTAAGGTAAAGGTCCGTTTACTTGTGGATAAGAAGAAGGCAACTGTTTCGATGTTGCTTAATGGAAAGCTGGTAAAGACATGGAGGGATGCGAATGGGTTTGTAGGTGGAGGTGGGGCGCTTGGTTTTAATCCACAGTTGGCAGGGAAAATGGAGATTTCCTCTATCCAGCTTAAAGGCTGGAATGGGCAAATTCCCAATTCAGGGAATGGACTCTCAGTTGTTGCGGGCCGTGTTGATCAGGTCCAATTTTCCAATGGCGATAATCTGAGTGGTAGTATTGTTTCCATCAAAGATGATAATGTATCGGTTAAGACGCCTTTTGCTGAAGTTCCAGTTCCCATGGGAAAAGTTTCAGCGATTGTTTTTGCTGGATCAAACGAAGGAGGAGAAAAGAAGGCATCCGGTGCTCAGTTCGTTCTAGGAGGAATTGGGCGGATCACAGGCAACATGATCGAATGGAATGAGCAAAAGGTTAGAATTAAGTCGCCATTATTTGGAGACATCGAGGTTCATCCCGCGGTGATTACCTCGATTGTGTTCCGCTAAAATTCATTGGCTATTTCGGCGGAAAGTTTTTCCAGCCAGTGTGTGGCATTATGTTCGGCTTCCTCACGTGAAGTGATTTCAGTGAGTGCGCGACATTGATTGAAAAGTGCCGTAAGTTCCTTGTCGTTATCTAATTTTCCAGCTAATCCGATGCATTTCGAATTATTAACTTGAGCTAATTTTGCAAGTTCTCCCACTCCTTTACCCATGGTAGTTTGGCGATCTAACGCGCCTTCACCTGTGATAACAATATCATTTTCTGCCAATTTGGATTTCAGGTCTGTAGCCTCTGCGTAAATTTTAAAGCCTGAGTGAATTGATGCACCAGCAAAACAATGCAGCCCAAAACCCAATCCACCAGCGGCTCCTGCGCCTGGAAGGATGGCTGCATTCTCCCCCATTTGTGATTCCCAAACCTCTGCTAATCTGGTGAGTGCCGCTTCAGACTTAGGAATGTCTCTTTCAAGCAATCCTTTTTGCGAGCCGAAAACTTGTGTGCAGCCATTTTCTCCGAGTAACGGGTTTTGCACGTCGGCTGCGACAACAATTGAAGGTAGATTATTCAACGGTAACCTATCAGGTGTAGGTTTGGTTATTTTTTTCAGATGAATTAGTTGAGGCCAGCTCTTGATTTCTTTACTTTGTTCATTACGGAATTCCCATTGCAACTGTTTTGCCATTCCAAATCCGCCGTCATTGGTAGCGCTGCCTCCAATTCCAATTATAATTCTTTCGGCAATTTTCCTCGAAGGTTGTCTAAAGATGTTTAACAAAGATCCTAATCCAGCGCTATCCACGCTCAGTGGATTACGATTGCCGTCCGGATAAGTTTTGGTGATACCAATGATTTCGGCCGATTCAATGATGGCTGTGCCAGATTTGTTATCCAGCCACCAATAGCAAGAAGTGCCGTTTTCCATTATGTGACTCAGGCGGTCCGCTCCGGTTATTTGTCCCATTAACGTGCCGAACCCCTCCCCACCGTCACTAATGGGTAGTTTGGTAATATCGTCCTCAGGGTTTGTGGATAGCCATCCTTTTTCAATTGCTTCGGCTGCTTCGGTTGCTGATAGGGTTCCCTTGAATTTATCAGGCGCGATGAGGATTTTTCGTCCCATTTCGGCTATCTTGCGCTGAGTACGGCTGGTTTTCCAGCATCGGGTTTACATTTTGCCCAAAATCAGGTAAACTCCTTCAGTTTATGGATAAACCAAATATTACCTGTTATTTGAAGCCCTCCTGCGGATGGAGTGAGGGCGTTCGTTCAGTTTTGCGCAAGCACGGGCTAGAATGGGAAGAGAAGGATGTGGTTAATAATCCAGAGCACCGGGCGGAGATGGTTGAACGCACCGGGCAGATGTTACAGCCATGCGTGGAGATAAACGGCAATATGCTGGCTGATGTAAGTGGTGACGAAGTGGAATCATGGATGCTGGCCAATAACATTGTCCAAGCTACTGATGCTGAGGCCGATGCCCCAACAGATCAACCATGTGCTCATGAGCTTCCGGAAAATAAAACCATTCAGATCAAAGAGTAGTTTACTTAAGTTTTACGGAGTGGGCCGGTTAGCCGGCCCTTTTTTTGTCTCGTGAAAACAATTACTGATCCCCTGAAAATGCAGCGTCAGGCATTAGGTTGGCGTCAGGCCGGAAGCCGTGTAGTTTTGGTTCCAACAATGGGTGCTCTTCATGATGGCCACAGAAGTCTAATTAGTTTGGCGCGCAAAAAAGTGAAAAAGGATGGTGTTGTGGTGGTGAGTATTTATGTAAACCCTGTACAGTTCAATGACCCTCAAGATCTTGATAATTACCCAAGAACATTGAGTTTGGACAAAAAAATATGTCGTGAAGAATCAGTTGATATAGTCTTTGCTCCTAATAATCTTTATAAGAAGGACGAAAGTGTTGAGGTTAAAGAGGATAATTTAACAACTCGTTTGGAAGGGGTACATCGACCGGGCCACTTTACGGGCGTGATGACCGTAGTTGCCAAACTCTTTAACCTGGTGCTGCCGGACTTTTCAGTTTTTGGGGAAAAGGATTTTCAGCAGGTGGCAGTGATTAGGCGTATGGTACGGGACATGAATTACCCGATTTCAATTTTAGTCGGACCTACCCTGCGCGAAGTAGATGGGTTGGCTATGAGCTCAAGAAACGTGCTTTTAACGGGTGATCTTAGAGGTCAAGCAACTGTCTTGTCGCGTGCTATTGAGTTGTCCCGGCAATCTATTGGGTCGCGTTCAGTTTATTTAAAACGCAGATTAAGGCGGTTTATAGAAAAACAACCCGATGCACAGGTTGATTACATTGAATTTGTGGACACAATTAACCTGAATCCAATCAAGACAGTAAATAAAGGGAGTCGAATTTTGTTAGCGGCAAAAATAGGTCCAGTTCGTCTTATAGATAATGGATTGTTATAGTGAAACAGTTTGACTACATCGTTATTGGGAGCGGTATCGCAGGTCTTAGCTTTGCCTTAAAGGTGGCGGGTCAAGGGCGGGTTGCTGTCGTTACCAAAAAGCATCTTTCTGAGACCAACACCCAATATGCTCAAGGGGGTATTGCAGCAGTTACCAAGCCGACAGACTCAATTGAGTTGCACGTAGCCGATACCTTGAGGGCTGGAGCTGGGTTATGTCGAGAGGAAGTGGTTCGAAGAGTAATTGAAGAAGGCCCGGATCGGGTTCAGGAGTTGATTGAGCTGGGGATGGATTTTACACGGGAGGAGACAATTTCCGCAGACGGTGAACGTGTTTATTCATTGGGTAAGGAAGGGGGCCACTCCAAAAGACGTGTGCTGCATACGAAAGATGCGACGGGCAGGGAAGTGATGCGTGCGCTTTTAGCAGCGTTGGAACGCGCACCCAATGTATCGGTTTTTGAAGATCATTTTGCAATCGACCTCATTACCACAGCTAAACTTGGAGGAGATACTGAGAATCGATGTGTTGGGGCATATGTGCTGAATCGTGTAAGTGGAGCAGTGGAAACCTTCAGTGCACCGCATGTTGTTCTGGCAACCGGTGGCAGTGGAAAGGTTTACCTCTATACTACCAATCCGGACATTGCGACGGGTGATGGAGTGGCAATGGCTTACCGGGCGGGTGTGCCCATTGCCAACATGGAATTTACTCAATTCCATCCTACTTGTCTTTATCACCCGCAGGCCAAATCATTTTTAGTGAGTGAAGCTTTACGGGGGGAGGGTGCAGTTTTGAAAGATTTGGCAGGGAATGAATTCATGGATGCAGCCCATCCTATGGCCAATCTTGCTCCGCGTGATATTGCGGCAAGATCAATAGATAGTGAGATGAAGCGTTCGGGCGCAGGGCATATGCATCTGGATATTACGCATAAATCGGCACCCTTTATTATAGAACGATTTCCGAATATTTACCGTACCTGTCTTAAGTTCGGGATCGATATCACCAAGGAGCCGATTCCTATTGTGCCGGCTGCACATTATCAATGTGGCGGGGTGAAAACCGACGTGGATGGCCGCACGGAATTACCCGGCCTTTATGCGGTGGGTGAAGTCGCCAGCACCGGATTACATGGAGCCAATCGGTTGGCGAGCAACTCACTATTGGAGGGATTGGTTTGTGCGCATCGGGCAGCCATGAATGTGTTGGAGGACCGTCAGCCGGAGGTGACAGTCAAAATGCCGCAATGGCAATCAGGACAGGCAGAAGATCCTGATGAGCTGGTGGTTGTTAGTCATAACTGGGATGAGGTGCGTCGTTGTATGTGGGATTATGTGAGTATTGTACGCACACGCAAACGACTGTTGCGTGGACAGTCACGCATTGAAAATTTGCGTGAGGAAATTCGGCAATATTATTGGGATTTCAAGGTGACAGCTGATCTATTGGAATTGCGTAATATTGCACAGGTAGCCGAGCTCATCATCGCTTGTGCGTTACAGCGGCCCGAGAGTAGGGGATTACATTTTAATCTGGATTGTCCTAGTCTTGATGAAACATGGGCTCAACGCGAAACGATTGTGCAGCGTGAAATCAGTCCACTAGTGAGCTCAGGAAACGCTTGAAATCCAAAGTGACAGCGGTAGCTTTTTGCCTAGTTGCGCGCTTAGCTCAGTGGTAGAGCACATCGTTCACACCGATGGGCTTCTCTGCTGGCAGTTCATCGACTGCGCCCTGCATCACGAATGTCGTCCAACTTCTTCTCGAGCGCCTCTGCCAGCTGTGGATTCAAACGGATCAGGTTGTTCCTCTCCGACGGATCGGCGGTAAGATCATAGAGTTGATACGGTCGCTCGAAAGGCTTGCCTCGAGGGGCTTGACGGCCACCTGAGCCACTTCCCGCGATCAATTTCCACCTGCCGTCGCGGATGGCAAAGGTGCCGTTGATGGAGTGGTTGATGACGGGGGCACGCTGCCATGTCCCGTCGCCCTTCAGCAGCGGAACCAGTGAGAAGCTGTCTTCGCCTTCGCCATCAGTCATCCGGTGATCCACCAGTTCTGAAATAGTCGCGTACCAGTCTGTGAGTGTGGTTGTGTGATCGCTTACGGATCCGGCCTTTATGCTGGAAGGCCAGCGGACCAGGAGTGGAACGCGGTGACCGCCTTCGTAGATGTCGGCCTTGGTGCCGCGCCAGATATGGTTGGACTGATGGTTCTTCGGGTGATAGCCAACGGCGCTGAAGTCTTCGATATGGTCCGGCTTGCCTTCGTCGATGCGGAACATGAAGGAGCCGTTGTCACTGGTTACGATGACGATGGTGTTGTCGGCCTGCTTGGTCTCGTCCAGGACTTTGAGGATCTGGCCGACGGCATCGTCGGTCTCAATCACGAAGTCGCCGTAGATACCGTACTCGGACTTGCCTTTGAACCTGGCGCTGGGAATGACCGGTTTGTGTGGCGACGTCAGTGGGAAATAGAGAAAGAAGGGTTTCTTCGCGGCAGCGGATTCGCGGATGAACTTGACCGCGCGCCGGTTGAAGGTGTCGATGACGGCCTCGAAGTCGAAGTCCGGCGTTTTCGGGCCGCCGCTGATAATGGTGATGTTGTGTGCCGTGCGCGGTTTGAAGTCGGTGGCCGCCTGCGTGAACCGGTCGCCGTCGATGTAGGCGTAGGGGTACATGTTGAGTGAGCCAGTGATGATGAAGCTCTCATGGAAGCCGTAGGTGAGCGGGCTGTTGCCAACAGGCTTGGAGTAGTCTACGGGGTCGATCCCGGGCTGCTCCTGCAGTTTGCGGTCGTTCTTCAGCAGTCTCCCGTTCTTGTCGCGGAAATCCATACCCAGATGCCACTTGCCGATGCAGGCCGTGCGGTAGCCTTTGGCTTTGAGCATGCTGGCGATGGTGGAGCGCTTGGGATCCATGAGCGATGGATCGATGCCCCAGAGCACACCGGATTTGAGTCGGGTGCGCCAGCAGTACCGACCGGTCAGGAGAGCGTAGCGGGTCGGGGTGCAGACGGCAGAAGGCGAGTGTCCGTCGGTGAAGCGTATGCCTTCGGCGGCAACACGATCCATCGCGGGCGTTGGAATCCTGGAGTCAGGGTTGTTGGCTCCAACGTCGCCATAGCCGAGATCGTCTGCGAGTATAATCACGACATTGGGTGGTTCTGCAGCGAGAGCCGCAAAGCATGTCATAATGAGAAGCGAAAATATCGTGGGGCGAGTTTGCATCTATACTCCTTATCGAACTCTTCAACGGTCTGCTCGCCGTCGGCATGCCGAATGATCCGGATGATCTCTTCGGTCTTTTTTATATGACCGCAAAGGTCTCCCGATTGCAGACGACTATTTGTCCTTTTTGTTCAGGTAAATACCCAGCGCGACAATAACTCCAATTACAAGAAGTCCGCCAGTTGCAAGAATTAATATGATAATAGTGTTAATAAATTCAGGGGGAGGTGCCATTCCTAACATGACTCAAAGCTAGCATGCTATTTGACTGCAGTGCGAATTGATAAATTTGTTAGATTCATTGATTCCATTAATGCCCCTGCTTCTGTTCCAGGCTGCTGTCTGACTTGGCGGTTAGCTATTATTTAATTCGCTTGTAATTCGTCCATTTTTCTTTGGGAACAATTATGCGCTGGTCGTACCGTTTGTACCCTATCTGTGCAAGAGAGTTGTCTGGGTTCAGTTTAAATATGTCTGTAAATCTACGAGAGGCGCGAACATGTATTTCGTCATTAACTATTGACCATTTATTTTGTGATGGTCCTGCAGAAAGTGAGTCGGCTAACTGTTCTTTTTTATCATTTAGGTATCGTTCTCTAATTCCGGTGTCCAAGAAAACCAGTTTCGTTATGTCTCCGTTCTCGAGTTTAAAGTGGTATTCCCCCACAACTTTCTCTCCTAGGGGGCCGAACTCAATCCTTACTGGCGCGTGTTGGTCCAACTCAGCAAGCACTGCCTTGGTAAACTCTGGTGCAGCCTCCATCGCCTTCTTGAACTCAGGGTGCTTCAGCAGCTTCTGGGCGGCCTTGCTTTTTACGGTGGGAGGCTCGGCGGCAAATCCGCACACTGTGATGAGCAGGAGTGGTAGAAGATGTTTCATTACATAAAGCTAGGATACCAATAGATCCATACAAGCATAATATTGGTTCTATTCGAGCCAGGACTGTTGTTCTCCTAGTATTGTAAAGGAGGAACGGTTATCTCCTTGGGGGGTCAGGGAGGATATTCGGAGTTTTCCAGTTTTTGTGCCAGTGTAAGGTCCATAGCATTGGGAGTTCTACTGCATCCACATGACCATCATTAAATACGACCATATTACGACCGCTGTGACGATCCATTGATAATAGAGCCATCATGCTAATTTTACTTCCCTCCCACGTTTTAGCCGGCTTATCGGATTCCTCAGGCCAGGCATCCACCCAAATGCCGTCGGACATCATAGGAGCCATGTCGGGTTGCCCTTCAGAGTCATTTTGATATATCCAATCCCATTTTGAATCCTCAACAGATATATTAGGATGTTGCCATCCGTTATAAGTATAACTGCCCGAAAACGAATTGCCGGCGTTAATATTCGGATCTTTGTTGGGCCAGCCCCATGCGTACCTGGCACTGCCCCAAGTTGGCCAAGGCAGAGAAGGGTTCTTATTTTTTTCAACGGTGAAAGGGCTCATTATCACCTTGTGATTGTTATTATTGTACCGAATGGCTTTGTGCATCCAAAAATCTGTCCACTGATCCCACTTTTGCCCGCCTGTTGATTTCTTCCATCCGGGCCGGCCGTGATAATCGGGGTTTTGCCCCTCAAACATATCGTCGGACCACATGCTCATAGCAAGTCGGATTTGTTTCAGGTTGCTGGCGCTTTGCGTCATCCGAACCTTTTTCTTTGCCTTGGCCAAAACAGGGAGCAGCATTGCTGCTAAAATGCCAATAATAGCGATAACTACCAGCAGTTCGATGAGCGTAAAGCCAGAAGGTGAATGGGTTGTTTTTCTCATGCTTAATTTTTCCTACTCCACTATTTGTCGGTTGAAGTAGAAATCTTACAACTTCGTGGAATTTCTATTAATTGAAAGGAATCAATCACCTGAGTCTGTTTTATGAACGTTGCCGGGCAGCATTTGTTTATTTGCTTCATCGATTCAGCCGCGTCTATAACAACCAAAATATAAATCCAAATACCAAAGACTATAATATGAAATTATTCGCTAGCTTCTTCTCGTCTGATTTCATCCCCCAAAAGAGCCAGAACCCTACCTC
The DNA here is from genome assembly GCA_902551155.1 of uncultured Verrucomicrobiota bacterium. GTDB lineage: Bacteria > Verrucomicrobiota > Verrucomicrobiia > Limisphaerales > UBA1100 > UBA1100. Next base: position 9,864 of record CACDBG010000016.1, read on the forward strand.
TATACAATGCACTTTTCCCGGTCACTGGAGGATCATGAAAGGTGCAATGACGGTAAAATAGCCATTATTTTGGGTAATATTTATTCAATTAATTAGCCCAGGGTGCCGGCCCAAACTCGAATAGCGAGTCTGGATTAGCCCTCTAGAACTTCTACTTCCCAATTATCTAGGAGGAGTTTTGCAAGCCAAAGCTGAAATGGTATAGCTGCAAAACCCAAAGTCACCACTATGGCTAGGCACCAAAGAACTATCGATCCCATGTAATCATTAAAGTTTATGTTTAATTTGGATTTATATTTTTTCATGTCTCCTCAAAATACCAATCTGCGGTTGATTTTCCAGTTTAGACTACTGTCTTGCTAGTAAATACTACCAAAGGTTAGCATTGCTCTATGGGCAAGTTTATTCTGTTTTTGATTTTTGTTTTCGGCCTCACTGCGGCCCCTCGCATTGATTCACCGAGAAAGCTTGAGAGACAAATAAAGACCATTCGAGCTGATAACGTTAGTTGGCGGAAGATCGCGTGGAAATCCTGCTTGCTGGAGGGGTTATCAGAAGCACGTAAAACAGGTAAGCCCCTTATCCTTTGGTGCTACATAGACCGGCCCATAGACGATACTCGATGTTGAGTCTTTGCTGGGGCCACCCGTGAGGCGGTCTTTTCAAGAGAAGATGTTATTGAGTTGGTTAATCAGAAGTTTGTTCCCGTCGCTCTAAAGGCGGCATTGGTAAATAACCCTCCCGCTGGTATTGAAGGAGATTTTATTCGGGAAATCAGCCGTTCCAAACCAGCTCCGCAAGGAATATGTGTTGCAAATAGTTCTGGCAAAGCACTGGCGTGGGTTCTTGGCTTTGATAATAACGCGCAAGTGCCCAAGTTTCTTGATTATTGTCTTTCCCGCAATAAAGAAATTGATTCTCCAAAAGCTTCAGTGCCTACCGAACGATTCCGATTGTTTCCCAGCGGACCGTTGCCCGTAGCACCCGATACAAATACTAAATTGCCTCCTTTGGTTATGCATGGAAAGAACGAGTATTGCGTTGCTACACCGGAAAAAGAACAAGGCACACTGGTCGCAAAAGTCTGGGGCCGTCGGCTCGATAAAGATGAGGTGCCGATAAAGAATTGTGTTTTACAGGAAAATTATATTGAGGACGTTTTTGACATTTCAAATTTACTCCAACAGGAAGTTGTGGTGTTGGCTAAAAAGAATAAGTCTTTTAGGTTGCCCGAGTCATTCGTTAAACAAGTAGTTTCTTACGCTTACCTAGGACAACTGGATGTTCGGCCGGTTTATTCTCCTGTGCCAGAAGCTCGATCAAAAGAGCATCATTTGGAATTATGGGCTGAGCCTTCAATAATGAAGGGCAAAGGTAGAAGATGGATCATTAAAGGGAAAAGCGATGTGGAAACCAGTCGTTTAACACCTAGCAATGGCGCTCAGTCTCATCATCGAATATCTCTAAATTGGGTGGGTTTCATGGATTTATCAGGGAAGAACATTGCGCAGTTAGGGTTATGGGCTATCGGGCAGGAGCAACTTCAATGGGGTAATCGCAATTTACAACTTATAAAGGAGCCCGCAGTAACCCATTTAATGGCAGGGCGTTATATCGATGTGGATTCACCTGTTCGTTACGGCATAATGGGTAAGCCGGTGATCAAAAAGCAAAAATAAAGTTGTCAGGCGAGTATTCCATTAACATCACAAATCGTCGTGGTTTTTGTCTAAGTCATTTTGGAGGGACGCGGTAGCGGTAGATGGGTGTTTGGTGTATGTCATCTAGAGTGATGACCTCTTCAGGCTCCCATCCGGCTAACCGAAAGGTATTCGAAATGATTAGCGTATTGGGTTTTAATTCCTTTTTGAATTTGGCTTCCAGGAATGTCATCCCTTCAGGGAATAGATAGCACACGACTACTTCAGCGCTCTCGAGTGAGATGTCTTGAAAGTTGTCTCGTTCAATATTGAGATTCGATGGTCCGGATAGCGAGGCTCTGATTTGAGACACGGCCCATGGGATGAGAGAGACTTCAACACCACGAATAGTGGCCAGAGGAAAGGAGCGAGCCAGAGGTAAAACCACATTTCCCCACCCTGAACCGAGATCAAAAATAAGGCCCTCGGTGTTTTGAGGGATGGCAGAAATAATAGCTTGTTGTGCTTTCCGAGAACTTGGCATGGGTGAGATGCCGACTCGTAAGCTGGTGAAGACGATGGAGATTAGTGCAGCGAGCGCAAACCCGATTACAATGGCATCAAATGCATTCACAAAACGATTAAAGCGTCATGCTATCTATTAAAGACTGGATGGTGAGCCTGAATCTGGCCGAATATTTCAGGATTGGATCTTTTCTAGACATTGAAGTGCATCGATAGCTTTTTCTTTTGGGACAAAAATGTGATCGTGGTGAGTTCCCGCTATTACATTACAGGCAATGGATTCATTGGCTAAAGCACGTGAAAATGATGCCGTTAAACCGACCGAGTCCAATGTCGAATCGACAGTCAGGGTAATCCAGCTGCAGCGAAAATGAATGTCGAACCCGTTTTGTAAGGCTTCCTGTTCAGGGAGAACCAGTGTTAGGTCTTCAGGTTCTCGCATTGATACCACAACGTTTAGCCCATTAATAGGTGTGTCTAGAGGCACAGAAGTATAGACGTAAGTTCCTTTATGCAGTTGTGGTTTTAAATAACTCACGAATTGTTTAGGAATTTACGGTCCTGTGTTCAACCCTGAAGGCTGTGAGGCATTTTCTTCTGTTCCCCAGCCCATGATTTCAAGTTTTCCATTCATATCTATTAGGGTGCCATCGGCCAGTTTTAACTCCATTATTGCTATGGTTTGGTTGCCTTCTAAAATTTCTCCGTAGGTTAATGTGCCAGAGTTTTTTGTGCCTCGTAGGGACATAATCATAAGTTCTCCATTAGGGGCACGGTTATCTTGAGTCGTCAGGTTTACGTTAACATATTCAATCACTCCGAGGCGTTCCTGTAGAATGGTTTTCTCGTTGAGCAACTCGGCCATGACGTCTTCTTCTTGGTTTTTGACATGAAAGAAGAGTCCCGCGCAGCTGCCGACCAAAAGAAATGCAGTCAAGGCTAGTGCGCATAGGATATAAACCACCTTTTTCATGACCGTATTGCTTAATTCGAAGGACGCATTTGCTGAAGTAAGTCAAAAGAATAGAGGCCGGCACTGTGGCCGTCTTTCCAGAAAATCTGCACTGCATAGCCTCCCACCATATGCAATTGGTTCACCTGATAGCTGGCTTCATTTAACGTGGCATCAGGGCCTTTGTGCATTCGGCCCATAACATCTACCTCGCCGCAGCACGAGGCGCAGGGGCAGGCATTGCGCAATTGCTCCAGTGCAATGAACTGTTCCTCGCCCCCTTGCCATTTAAGAGCCAGTTGATCGCCTATTACTTGTAGATCTGCCAATTGCATGGAACCAAATAATAAACTTTGGGAGCTGATTTTCCAGCCTAGACTATTGGTTGCTATGTGGAGTGGAAATATTTCCTTGGTGAAGCAGTTAGAGGGGAGGCTTAGTCTCTTTTAGTGTTCTAGCTGCGCTTGATTTTAATTGAGCGGCTACTGACTCGTTAAGACCGCCATTGAAATGGATTTTCTGCGGATCCACCCCATACAGTCGGTTATAAATTACAATTGCTGTAAGGTAAGCACCGGTTCGGGAGGGATGACTGCCATCTGCCTGATATAACTGTGCCCAAAGTCTCGAATTGGCCTTCTTAAGTTCATTATAGGCGTTACCCACCGGGGCTAGTTGTGCATCAAATTTATTGGCGGCAGCGTTGTATCCCTCATTAAGGCGTTTTTGCATTTTCCAATAGGTGTCATTGGCAAAATTACGTTTGTCTCCATTGAGGTAGCCCCAGGTATTAAAGAACACCATTTTTGAGCCATTTTCTTGGGTGAGTTCGTGCAGGCCACTTGCACCTTTCATAAAAAGTTTTCTTAATCTACCGGGGCAAGCGGGTGTTTGGCTTTGTTCCTGAAAAATGACCACATCCCACTTGCCGTTTTTAATGAGATTAACGGTCTTGGGTGTGTTTAGATGTTTCACTAGCTGGGCTCCGCCAGGTGTGACAAATTCTACAGTGGTTTTATGTCCCTGAGCCTTTAGCAGGGCTGGCATGACAGAGCGAAGGGCATGGGTGTAACTGTTTCCGATAAATAGTATGCGCTTGGGGTGTTCGTCGGTGAAATATACTGGTTCTTGCTTTCGTAAAAGAACTCTGAGTGTTCGGTTTTGAGGTGCATCTGCGTTCAGGTTGCGGTTCTGAAAAAGAACGTTGCTGTAAGTATGTTGGGTATAGAGCTCTGATCTTTTCTTTGGCCGGTAGCTAGTTGGTAGGCCAAATCTTTTATGGAAATCAGGGCTAGTGTTGGCTCCATATTTCAGGAGCAGGTGGGCGATCTCATTATTGACGGTTTGCTGGCTGACATTTGATTTTATCGCTACTCTTTTGAGTGATTCTGTTGGGGTCCATCCACGGTCATTTGGCCTATTTGGGTCTGAACCTCGAGCCAAAAGCAATGCAACCATTTCCATGCGGCCTCTAGATTGTGATTCTATAGCGACATGAAGAGGCGCACTTATATTGGGGTCTGACCCTTCAGCTAAGTGTTTTTTAATATCACCAATATTGCCTAAAGTAATTGCGGCGATGAAAGAATGCTGTTGTTTGCTTGAAGAGGAACTATGTATTTTGGGTTTTCCACCTAGCTCAGTACTGCAGCCGGCAACCCAAAATATTGCCGTGACAACGAAAAGAATACGTCTCACCGCTCAAAGTAGCCTTAACTTGGGTGAAAAGCAAATTGACCGGTTATTATATAGAATATCTTTTGGGGTTCTCTCACTCCAAAAGAAATGAGTGTTAAATATATAGGTTAACCCGATTATTGAGCTGGGATAACTGATGCTACGCCGGTTTTTGGGTCGTAGGTCCATTTAGTACCTGCTGGCAATTCAGGCAACTCTCTGAGTAAGCCTTCAGTAATGAGTTCGTTTAAGAATGCCGGGGATCTGGAGTTTGAAGCTTTAAATTGATTCAGAGCTCCATTCACCTGCATTAAAGCAGAATCAGTAATGGCTTTTTTGCGTCCCTTGTTTACTGCGCCCAGATAATCCACTGGGGCGGTGACCGGATTTCCCGAAGAATTTTCATTAATATCGGGAGGAGGTTGTTTTCCGCAGGAAATGCCCAGTAATGCAAATAGACAAATTAAGAAGGTAAATTTCATAACGCAAAATAATTCTCTTGGGCTGAAGAGGCAAACCTAAGATTGAAAAGAACGTGTAATTATTCAGTCAAAAAAAAGATAATAGAACCCGGAGTCAACAGAGGCTTCCAGAAAAGCAAGCCATACCTCGGGGTGACAAAGTACGCCTACGGTATCAAATGTGAAAGAGAAGGGTGCATCTACGATCATGGCAGGATAGCGTGCTTTGCCCCATTTTTCCTCCGAATAAGTTTCATTAATATTCCGTACGCCCCCGTAAGGCCAATATTCATCTGCGCCTTCCTCTCGAAGTGTATTCACCGAACTGCAGCCCATAACCGCTATAGCACTCAGAAGTAATAAGAACCTTTTTATCATCTTTTCGATATACTACATCATCAAAGACAGTTTGTCTTGGTTAAAGGCGCATTATTAATTACTGCGCATAAAGATAGTTTGTCTTGGCTCTGGTAAATCAATGCGATTATTCGAGCGTATGCTTTCGGCGACTAATCTTAGGTCGCCATTGTCTTGAACCCTAAAGTGCATAAGGTCCTTCCATTTGGAAAACCACTGGGTTTGAATTTTTATTTCAGATTTATGGATGCTCCATATCATAGGCTCATCATCCATTTTTTTCCCTTCTTGGAGCAAATCGCAATACCCATTAGCTTTGAGAATGAGTTTTATTTTCTGTTTACCAGTTGTGCTGTTATAAGATCCAACAAGTGTTTTTTCTTCCCCGGTTAACTCTCTGGGATTTGAGTTGGTTTGATCTGTGTCTTTATATTTGCACCCGGATAAGGAGCAGAGAAGTAAAAGTGAAAGTAGATGTTTCATTAAATGAATTAATCTATATTGGGTTAGTCACATTTCTTCATTTTTGGTGAATTTAAGAAAACTCGGATTTATATTATGTGTTTATGGGATGAGTTTATCTCACCATATGTGCATGTAAAATATATATTGCTATCGCTTCTACGCCTTTCATATGTTGCATGGTTAAATCAATAAAATACAATTAAATGAATAATTTCCTGTTCACTGCGCGGTTAATGATTAAAATTTTTTCATGAGTTCAAAAACAAAAGTCTCAAACCGACGTCAATTTTTGAAGACTGGAGCTGCCTTGGGTGCTGCAGTCACTTTGCCTTCTTTTACCATGCGCGGTGCGGCCAATAAGAATAGTAACCTCCGTATTCTACATATTGGAGTAGGAGGGATTGGCGGAATGCAGCGAGGAAACCTGAAGAATCATGCCAAGGTCGAGTTTGCATTCCTGTGTGATGTGGATGTGAACCCGTTGAATAGATTTGGAAAAGAATTTCCAAAGGCTAAGAAGTTCAGGGATTACCGTGAGGTATTTGAGAAACATGTTGATGAATTCGATGCGGTGATAGTTGATACACCTGATCATCATCACGCTCCTATGATGACGCATGCCTTAGCAGCGGGTAAGCATGTTTACGGGCAGAAGCCGCTTGTGCATCAACTGGACGAGCTGCGCCTTATTCGGGAAGTGCTGGCGAAACGCCCAAGCTTATATACTCAAATGGGGAATCAGCGAGCTTGTTACACCGGCCGGATGCAAGCGGTTGAAATTCTGAAAAAAGGCCAATTGGGTAAGCCCGTAGAGGCTCATGTATGGACCGGTACCGTTTCCAATGGGCACTACTTTTCCTCGCCGTGGCGTGAGCTGCCAAAGGCCCAGTCAGTTCCGACTAACTTGGATTGGGATTTGTGGAATGGTCCGCTCAAAAAGGCGATGCCATACAGTCCTGATATTGCTCCACGCAGATGGCGTACTTACTGGGAGACAGGCGGAGGCCAATTGGCTGACTGGGGTTGTCATCTGATTGATTTACTTTATTTTGCTTATGAGATGCCTGATCCGGAGTCTGTTCAGACCAATACGATTCGACCTTCAAATGACACTCATTCAGCCTATAACCAAAGTACTATCACTTATCCCGGAGGAGGAGCCTTTGCTCGTGATAAGTTTGTGATGTATTACAACGACAATGGCATTAACCCATCGTGGGCGTCATTAGGCTTGCCGCACTTAAAAGAAGGCTCTAACCGGACATTGGTTATATGTACTGAAGGAGCATTGCTTCTGGAACCCGGTGGGAAGATGAAGATTTTCCGAAAAGGTAAAGAGGTGAAAAATGAACCGATGCCCAAGGTGGAGCCGCGCAATCACTGGCATGACTGGGTTGATTGTTGTCTTGGTAAAGAGAAGCCCCTATGGACTCCGTTTGGTATTGGTTCGCGGATTACGGAGCCCGCGCTTTTAGCCGTTAAAGCCACCCGTTTTCCGGGTCAGGAATTACGATGGGATGCCAAGAACTATCGGTTTACCAACCATGATCAGGCTAATAAGACGATCGTGAAGCGGGATTACCGTGCAGGATTTGAGCCAGCCTAATTGCTTGGCTGTAGCTCTATTCAGTCTCTGGCGGCGTGGTAGTTTGTTCTGCCACGATATTATCGAAAGCCTGTCTGACCGGTTCGGGTGTTTTGCGGTCTGGCCAGTCGGCAATGAAGATACTGGTGATTATTTCGCTGTCCCTCTCAAGGGACTTTTCATGATCATGTAATTGTCTGTTTTTTAACTCAGATATTGCCCGTTTAAGTTTAAATATTTGATAATCCTTGTGGATCATCCAAAGAAAAAACAAGAAAAGAGCAATCCATTCATATTTCATTATTTGATCCTAACGCTTTGACTATAAGCCTACAGCCCTAATCAGTTCACAGTTGTTTGTTTTACAAAAATTGATCATTGCCCGAGTGAATTAAGTTAAAAAGGTCTCATGGTTTTATTACATTTTCAAAAGGCGTTAATTTAAAGTTAGAGGAATGGCTTGTGATTTTGCCAGTGCTCTTGGCTATTATAATTCTGATATCATAGTTTGCTTCCAGTTTATAATCGGTCCATATCTTGGGGGTTAATCGTTTTTGTTCTAAAAGAATATTAGCAGAGTTAATCGAGCCAATTACTCCAGCAAACATTTTGACGGGTTCAACTAATTTTGCCTCCATTTTAGCTACTTGAAATTCTTCTTGATCTACCCAAATTTTAACCTGCATCTGGTTCATAATTCGGTCTGAAGTACTATTTTTGAGACGATGTTCGGAGTTGGGGACTAGTTGAATAATATAAGCCGGCCGTGAGTTAACCGATTCGTAGCCGATTAACCTTGGGATGAATTTATCCCGATAGATTTCTATATTGTTTGAGATAATTTTATCCGAATTTTTTTTGTCATTACGGTCTAAATATTGCCGTTGTCGTTTTAGGTTCCTTTTTCGGTCTTGCTCTATTTCTTTTTCTGTTGGGTCTCGGCCATTAACTTTGATCAGAGTTTGGTCTCGATTGTTTGTGTAAGCTTTATAAGTTTTGATTTGCTCGTTTACAGTTCCATTCACGTCAACCGGCTTTGTTATGGTAACTTTTCGGAGGAATGAGAATATAGGTAAGTTCGGGGAATTTTCTCTAATCTTTCCGTTTGCTTGGGCGCGATCAACGATTTCATCGGCTGAAAGGGTAAAGTTTTCAGTTGCGGTTAATCTTTTAAGAGCAAAGTTGTCTTTGTGGAGGAGTTTTACCGATGAAGTATTTGAGCAGCCGAGTGCGGCGATTAATGCCAAAAAGCATGTTAATAACGCCTGTTGTTTTAGTACGTGTTTTTTATGAGGACAATTCAATGATCTAATGTTGAACTAGTGCTGAAGTAATTAATCTTCGTGGTATAAACAAAGTTGAGGGCAAAGTTTATTAAAAGATTAATTTCTGGTATGGAAAACAAGTAAGTCTTGTCTCTAAAGATATATATCCGTGTGTTAATTGTTCCTAGGCGCAATCGGCTGTATTCCGCTTGATTTGCGCTGCACGCAGTAAGACCAATTTACGTTCAATTTGTGAGATCAGCTGATCGATTTCGTGAGCTTGATTTCCCGCCGTTACGGCTAGTGCTGTGCCGCCCGTATTTCCAGCCATCGTGATCCACCAGCCGGCATCTGAAGTATCATGGCTTTCCTCGGAAGCTTTTTGGAGTTTAGGCAAGAGGGCTTCTAGTTCTTCAATTTTGGTGTCTATTTGGCTTGATGAGGAATCCACGGCTATTATTTTATTTCTATCAGTTTATAAGGGGAAGCTTTTAATTTATTTCTACCAAGGTAGAAATAGCCTCGGATTACTAAATGAATCGAATAAATTATCGCCTTGAAGTTTAGAAAATATAATTTCAGCCAAAAATAATATTCCAGTTATTACGCCTACTAGTATTATATCTTTATTTTTGGGAGTTTGAGTTTGCCACCAAGATTTGACCGTAGGAGGTATATTTTTTTCAAGAAATTTTTGAGTCGTTTCAATGGGCTCGGCCAAAACTGATTCCATTTCAGGAATATGTTCAGGAGGTGGGATTGGAGGAGGGGGAGGGTGGGCTCCAGGGTGGAGAAGATCAGATAGTTCTTTAATCGTTTCCGGCCTATCTGCAGGATTTTTTTCAAGACATTTCATTACAGCTGATTCTACGTGCGCAGGAATGTTGTTGGTAATGCCCAATTCCTTCAGTCGCGTAGAGAGGCTAGTGGCAGGTTCTTGCTGTACCTGTTGGTGTATATCGCCTTTAAAAAAAGGTGGGTGAGTTGATAGCAGATCATATAGTGTTGCTCCTAGCGAATATATGTCGTCACTTGGGGCAGGCATAGTTCCACGCATCTGTTGTGGGCTCATATATACTATGGTGCCACTAGCATCTCCTTCCATATTTGCTTGGGGTGATTTTTCAGAGGTACTTGCGGCTATGCCGAAATCAGCCAGTTTGAGATTTCCTTCACGGGTAATCATCATATTTGCTGGTTTTAAATCTCGATGAATAATTTGCTCTCCGTGGGCATATTCGAGAGCGCTACACATTTGATTTACCAGACCTTCAAGTCGTTCCCAAGAGAATAGGCCGTTAGGTTGTTGATTTCTTAATGTCCCTAAATCGGACCCGTCCACAAATTCCATCGAAACAAATGGGGTTTCATCCGGTACTCGAATGTAGTCGTGGATCCGGATTATATTGGGGTGGGAAAGTAAACGTGCTTTTTGGACTTCTCCAACGAGATCATTGAGGGCGACAGGATCGTTTTCTAGATCCGGTGGTAACAGTTTAAGTGCTACTGATTGGTTGAGGTGCTGGTCATGTGAAAGCCATATAACGCCACCTCCTCCACGCCCGACTTCTTGCTTAAGTGTGTAACGGCCACTTCCAACCATATCATTTGAGAAATGCAGTCGGGGGGTAGAGGCGTTTTGTGAGTAGGTTTGAACAGTGAGGAATAAATCACCCATTTGAACGGTTTGGTTGGTATCTATAATTGTTGGGCATTTAACTGAAGTGCCATTAATTATCGAACCGTTTGAGCTCCCTAAATCTTCAAAGACTAGAGAATCTTCAGTTACCGATAATTTTGCATGATGCCTAGACACATGTTCGCTTTCAATTGGGATGGAATTATCCGCTGAAGTACCGATGGTATATTCGCCAAAATTTATTAGGTTTTGAGATAATACTTTTCCGTTCTGGCATTGGATAGTTATGCATAGCTCGGGGGAACTCATTATCGTCTTAAATCAACTTTAGAAGATAACAGTACTCAAGTCGATATTCAAACTATGTTGACTATCATGGCCTACCCTCGGCAAGCTGTCACTTGATGATTGAGGTGAAGATAAAACAGGGAGAGGAGGTGCGAAGTATATCGCTTAATCAAGATGAGTTGATTATTGGCAGGCTTAATGAAAGAAAAGAGGTGCATATTGATTTGAGCCCGGATGACTCTGTTTCACGTATTCATGCCCGTATATGGAAGAATAATGGTATTTTATATTTGGAGGATCTCGGGAGTAGTGGTGGAACTTATGTAAATGGTTTAGCTATAACGGAAATCGTTTCACTGGAGCCGGACACTGAAGTTTTCATTGGGGGGCAGAGTCTTATTTTTTCTGCTGGTAATGCTCCATCAGGATGTATTGAGGAAGGTATCCATGTGGAGCTATTAACTGGGGGCAAAACAAATCTATCTGTCTTTAATTTAGAGGAAATCTTTATTGGGAGAAGCCACCCTGAGCACGAGGTTCATATTGACTTGAGCCAAGATTTGAATGTTTCCAGAGTTCATGCTCGGGTGTGGAGAACACGTGAAATTTGCTGGATTGAAGATTTAAAAAGCACTCATGGTACGATGGTTAATGCCGAAATGCTCAATGGAGCGCGTGTTATTGGGCCTGAAGATAGGGTGCAGATTGGAGATGCTCAGATTAGGATTCATTATCATCAGGGTCAGTCTGAAGCTGATGAAGCGCTAACTGGATACGAAACCAGTAAATTGCCTGTATCTGGGGAAAAAACTGAAGGTATTTTTGAGGAGATGGATTCTTATCCGGTGTATAAGGAGGATAGTTATAGATATTTTTTCCCTGAGAAGAGAAATAAGTCCGATCTTGAGAATGTTTTTCAAAGTAGGAAGAGCCCGATGGGTAGAATAAGATCAACACATGAAGTTTCGCTGGAAAATTCCTGTCAGGATGATGAGGAAGGATCAACTGATTTTTTGAAGTTTCTTCCAGATATAATTACCAGAGTCAACGGGATGGCAGATGCAAAGATGATTGCTGATTGGTTTGTGAACTCAGTTTCAAAATGGGTTCCGGAGGCTGAGAGAGCTTCTTTGTACATGATCGATAAAGATGCAGGCCGGATTAAATTGATGGCGCATAAGCCCGCATTGAAGCCGATAATAAGCGACGTTTTAGTGCATCGTGCCTTGGAGGTAAGGCGTGCTTTTACCTGGCAGCAAGTGGGAAAAGAAGAATCTGTAAGGAGGATTTCGGCTAACGCGGGAGTTTATGTTCCATTAATTGCTCAGAGTAATGAGGTGGGGTTGATTTGTGTGGAGAATACTAATCCTGATGGAAGCTTTTCTTTGGACCGCCTCAGGCGACTTGTTTTAGTGGGTCAACTCATAAGTCTTGCTTTATTGCAATATTGCAAGCCGCGCTGATTTTTTTTGGTTTATGGTTCCTCGGTCTTGTTAGGGTCTTTTCCTTTCAGGATTTCCTGCATGCGTTTAGTTTCGACTTCTTTCTTCTTTTCGTAATATCGTCGCCGCTCAAGATTTCTTAGGAAGCCGCGGGCCATACGTTGGCCTGCTTCAATTTGCTCTCGATTTAGATATTGCGCTAAGTGATCCCTTGACGCTGCTGCGTTTGGCAATCCTTGAGCCGCAGAGAGGATATAGTATTTATATGAAGTAACCATGTCTTTTCGGGTTCCAAGGCCCCCTTGAAGGGCAATGGCTACATTAAATTGGGATTCAGCTAAGCCTTCATCGGCAGCTTTGTTAAACCAGGAAAAAGCTCTTTGATGGTCAAGAGGGACTCCTAATCCTAAAGTGTACAAAACCGCAAGGTTGTGCTGTTGGCGAGGATTTCCAGACTCAGCTTCTTCGCGGATGAGTTTTGATTCCTTGACAAAAACTCGCATGGCTTCTTGGACCATTTCGGGGGTTACGATCTCTTGAATTTGTGGTTGAGGACTATTTGTTGTTCCGGTTGTGCCCCCACCACCAGGTAGACCTCCACCACCAGGTAGACCTCCACCACCAGGTAGACCTCCGCCACCAACGGGTAATCCGGTGCCCGGATCGATGGGTGGTACTGTGGGTATAGTTCCAATTCCCCCGGGCATTCCGCCGGGAGGGATGCTTGTTGGGGGAGTGTTGGTGGATGCGCCACCTGGTACGCCGGGGACGGGGTTTCCAGCTCCAGCTTTGACTCCAATTGAAATTAGAAAAAGAACAATGCTCGTTGTGAATATGGTATTTCGTTTAATGTGACGCATAAGCCTTGATTTAACTCACCACCTCTACCCAACAATAAACCATATTTTTCTATTTTTTCAAGATTAAACAAGTTATGTGAGTTGATCTTGGCAGGGTTAAAATGTTTTAACCTAGAGAATTCACGATTATATCGTGGATATCTGTACTGTTGATTTCACAGGAATGTAGGGGAGCATTTTTACCGGCAATCAGCACTGGCCAATCAGCACGATTTTTGGGGATGCAGCCATGTGAGCCTTTGACTAATGTTGGGTCAAGAGGGACCACATCCATTAACATTCGAAATCCAAGTTTCTTTTGTAATAATCGTGTGGCAATCCGCGTTTTGGGAAAACGAATGCTGGGATCTATAAATAGTTCTGCAGGATCATAACCCGGTTTACGGTGGATATCCACGGTTCGTGCGAAATCCGGCGCACGATCCTCATCCATCCAATAGTAATAGGTAAACCAGGCATTTTCGTCAGATATGGCAATGAAGTCTCCAGCTCTTGGATGGTTGATTCCGATTTCTTTTTTGCCATCAATGTCCATAATCTCTGAGACACCATCCAAAGTTTCCAGTAGCATCCGTACATCATTTTTGATGTGTTTGTCGTTTACATAAATATGGGCAATTTGGTGATCAGCTACCGCAAAGGCTTTGCTTGCTCCTGCATCAAGTAGCTCCAGGCCAAGTTCTTCTCTTACCTTTAACCATCTTTGTTCGCGAAAAATTTGGTTTAGGTGGATCGGCTTATTTGATTCGGTGATTCCGTATTCGGAAATTAGGATTGGCTCCACCCCTCGGTTTTCATATGTCGTGACCAAGTCTCGGATGATATTATCAATCAACTGCAGGTCGGTGCCGATCAATTGGTCATTGGGTCCCACTCGCTGAAGATTGTAATCCAAGTGAGGGAGGTATACTAACGATAGTGTTGGGGAGTGGTTTTTCTCTATCCAAATTGCTGATTCGGCAATCCATCGACTAGCGCAATCGGCGGGGCCTTTTGAAGTATTACGGCCAGCGGCCGGCCCCCAAAAACCGTAGAAGGGAAATTCTCCCAAATCCTTGGTAATCTGCATGCGAATGCTTGCGGGGGAAGTGTAGATATCCGGGATTTTTCGTCCATCGGCTGGATACATCGGGCGCGGTGAAATGCTCCAGTCAGCATTTGAGTACATGTTGAACCACCAAAATACTTTTGCGCAGGTAAACTCAGGGTTCGTTGCCCGAAGGGTATCCCAAATTTTTGGTGCTTGGACCAACTGGTTGGGTTGTTTCCAGAATTGTACCTCAGCTAGCTCTCGATTGTACCAGCCATTTCCGACAATGCCATGAATGGAGGCAGTTTTTCCAGTGAGGTAATTAGACTGTGCAGTGCAGGTAACTGCGGGAAAGGCGGGTTTGATAAATGCGCGTTGGCCGGAATTTTTCATTGCCTGCGTGAAAGGCATATTGGGCCCAATATGCCGATCGCACAGCCCAACCACATTGATCACCGCCTGTCGATTCATGCAATTTAGATCTGTGCTGTAACCACTTTTGAGTTCCCTGACTCTGTAGATCGTTCCTTAAGGAGGTGGATCGCATTAAGCATGCTTGGTAGGTTTACTTCATTAACTTCGAATCCTTGGCCAATGGATTTAAGGAGAGTAATGGTAAGCTTACCTCCTAAATGCTCGCGAAATTCTTCAAGGCCTTCTATTACAACCAATTGGCCATTTGCATCCTCGTGTATCAAATCATTGGTCCAAAGTTGAAAGCCGAGTCGCTCTAAGAGTCGCAGAATCCGGTCGCAGTCTTTTTGCTTTAGGTAGCCCATATTCTGGGCATAAAGACAGTCGAGCGCGATTCCTATAGCGACTGCTTCACCATGACTTAACCGGTATTCGGATATCTGTTCTAACTTATGGGCTGCCCAGTGGCCAAAATCAAGCGGGCGAGCGGAGCCCATTTCAAACGGATCACCACACGTGGCAATATGTGTCGTATGCAGTTCGGCGCACCGGAAGATTAAGCGTTGCATTGATGCTGGCTCAAAATGATTCAGAGCGTCTGCCTTCGATTCGATCTCTTCAAAAAACTTTTGATCTCTTATGCAGGCAACCTTAACAGCTTCTACATAACCGTTGCGTTTATCACGTGGTGATAGAGTAGTTAAAAACTGAAAGTCATTGATCACCGCAAAGGGAGGAGCAAAGGTTCCTATGAAATTCTTTTTACCAAATGCGTTGATCCCGTTTTTTACTCCAACGCCTGAATCGTTCTGGCTCAAAGTAGTGGTTGGAATTCGTACGTGGCGAATGCCACGATGGGCGGTGGCTGCCGCTAGGCCTACCATATCCAACAGGGCTCCTCCTCCAACACAGATTAGGTAAGAATGTCGGTCTATATGATACCTATCCAAATGGGAATGGATCTCGCTAACATGGAAATATGAATTTTTTGTGCGTTCGCCGCCCTCCATTATAATCGGGTCACATACCAGATCTAAAACATCAGCGTGAGTTTTAAAGTAGGCTTTAATTTGCGCTGTCAGGGTAGGTTGCGCTTTTGAAAGGGCTTCATCAACCACGATGAGGGTCTTACGTGCCGTGGCCTGTGCTTCCCGTTTTAAGGCGTCGTATAATATAGGGTTCTCAGCATTGAAAACATCTTTTGTGAATAGTATCTGATGGTGCCAGTTTACCGAGATGTTGGTCTCAATTCGTGAGGACATGCGGTTAATACTGAAGCATTCTCGCTTGGGTGACAAGAACATGAAAATGCTAGGCTTGTTTTCTAGGGGTAAAATATATACTTTGGCTAGGTGAAATACGGTTGTTTTGCGCTGGCTTTAGCTTTGGTGTTTTGGATGGGATGTCGAACCTCTTCTGGCTCAGAGGTGAAAAATGTTAAGCCGGAAACTGAAGTTCAAAAGGCATTCAAACGATACCAAGATCTTAATGCTACCCGTGCTAATTTAACGGGTGAATTGACTGAAGTTCGAGACCAGCTATTTGCACTGCCAAAAGGTGCGCCTTTGACCATGGAATTGACTCGTAGGTATGCGACTTTGAATTCTAAGGTTTCAGAGCTTGCAGGAGAGGTGACAGGTGCGAAATTTGAGTGGCAGGCCGAATTAAAGAAAGCAGAAGAAGCTAAAATTCAGGAAAAAGAACAGGAAAAGAAAGCCAAAGAAATGTCTGAGGCAAATAAAGTGGTTGCTGCGGAAGGAGCACTCAAGTTGTATACTTTCTCTATTAAATCTGACCCAAACACGGGGACCAGCTCAGTAAAGGGTAAGGTGGAAAATAGTGGGTCCGTTTCGGTAACCGATGTAACGGTGATGTTTGAATTGTTCGATTCCGATAATAAAACGGTGGGAACAGCATCAGATTTTATTGCGAATATAGAGCCAAATTCCGACTGGGATTTTAATGCATTAAGCCCTGTTGATGGAGCTGCACGTGCTGAATTTAAAAGCCTAAAGGCGTCTGGTAATTTACCACCATTGCCTGATCCGGTTAAGCCTGAATAGCTGGGTGGTTGAGCATAAAGATAAAGGGGGGGCTAATCCTTATTGATCTGGGCTTTTAATTCAGTAGAAGTGCCTGTTTTAGGTTTCTTGAAGCCAATCATTAGAACACTTCTTTTGCGTTTAAAATGATACTCACGCTGAACTATTCCTTCGTCATTAGGGATTTGCAAGACGTTGTAACATTCCCAGCCATCTGCACCTAACTCCTCCATTCTGGAAATCTCATATTCGATACCTTTTAAATCGTTTCCGCGGCGCATATCCCAGACTTTGTATTCCCAGTGATCAACTAAACGATAGTCACGGAGGATGCTCCATCCTAGATAGCATACAAGTAGCACCAGTAGCAGTAGCCTCGTTAAGTTATCGGTGAGCACAAACTCCATTAAGAATATCATAACAACAAGGTGGGAAGCCTCTTAATTCTTCGAGGGGAGACAATAAAAAAATAGGTTCAGATAAGTCAACTAGTCTCTCCAGACGGTTGGCTCGGGTGTGGGGTTTGGTTCAGATTGTTTCTGTTTCGTCGGATTTTGATAATAGACAACAACTCCGTAGTCTGGGCTTTTGTCCTGAGGGTCTGTATAGTTAATGGGTGACACACAGATGACGTTTTCTTTTCCGATCTCTCCCAGAAATGAAGAAACCACATCATCAAAACGATTCTGTCCTTGTACGATGCATTCCTTGTTCCTGAAGGTTCGGATTGCGAGAGGGGAGGTAATTGGTTTTTGGTTCTTTTCGGATTTTTTATTTTCAAACTCTTTTGTCCACGCGCTGGCCTCCTCTGATTTAGATTCGTATCTGAAGGGGCCCGTGGGTTTGGGTTTCTCTTCCTCAGTGACATTGTCTTCAATCGTTTGGTTGATAGTGTTATTGCTATCCCTGGCATCTGCTCCAGTCTGTTCGATTTCACTCTTTAGTTTTTTTATGATTTGCTCTGATGGTATTTTGTAGAAAGAGTTGCAACCTTGAGGGAGGGGGCAGGTAACCACTCCATCAAAATCTGACCGGATTTGAGCTAAAGTTTCTTCGTTGATTTCTGCATCAACCCCACAATTGGGGCAAGCGAACTGGATCAGTTCTCCGTTTAATTTGACATTAACGCAGTCCATAAATATTGCCCCGATTTCCAATGATTGACATTACGCTTTTGATGACAAATTGCGAGAATTAAATCCTTTCCTCAGTCAGCGGAACCGATTTTTAGATCATAATACTTTTTTATCTTGGCCGCCGTTTTTCTCCGCATTAAAAACCTCTTTTCCCCATGGTAATGATTCCCACATCAGAATGGAGGCATCTTGATGACGAGCATTTGCTCGATTGTCGGATATCTGAATTGGGATTGAGAATGGAGGGCAGGGTGGCCGATTGCGTAAATCAGCTTTACGGCGAACTTCAAGCTAAAGATCTGTGTTTGTTGCCGCGGTGTCACATTGGTGACGAGTGGTTTTGCCCGGAAGGTTGTGCAGCTATTTTTATTCCGTTTTATCTTTTTGATGACCGTTTAAGGAAGCTCGAGAAAAAGATGCTTTTGGATGTAGAAGGAGGAACGCGTGAGGAATGTATGAAATTGCTCCGCCATGAGGCTGGTCATGCCTACTCCTATGCTTATAAGTTGCAACGCCGCAAAAAATGGCAGCAGCATTTTGGGCTCGCTTCTCAGCCATACCCTGAGACTTATCGGCCACGTCGTTACAGTAAATCCTATGTAATCCACTTAGATGATTGGTATGCTCAAATGCATCCGGATGAAGATTGGGCTGAAACATTTGCAGTATGGTTGACTCCAAACTCAGATTGGCTAAACGAGTACCATGATTGGCCCGCGCTGCGTAAGTTAAAATATGTCGACGAGCTTATGGGCTCGATTCGTGGCAGAGATCCTGGAGAGTTAGAGCCCTATCGGCCTTCAATTGAAAGTTCATTGCGAATCAAACTGCGCACTTATTACCGGCGCAAACAAAAAGCCTTTGCTGAATCATTCCCTGATTATTACGACGATGAACTGAAAAAAATTTTCAATTATGAGCCTACAGGTTCTGAGGTTTCTGCAGGAGCCTATATCAAACAGCACCGCAAGCTTATGATTAAGTCCGTTACTCGTTGGACACGTGAGCCTAAATATCGGGTTAATGAGATTCTGGAGAATTTCATTGAGCGGGCGAATGATCTTGGGTTGGTTGCTGCAGGAGGCCATACTGAATTACTATCAAATCTTGTTTCCTGTATAACTACGTTGATAATGAATAGGCGTTTTGCGGAACGTTCTAGTAATTCTAACTAAAAAACTGGTCCTTCGCCTTTAATTAGGGGTTAGCAACTATTATCCTGATCGAATGGGAATTCTTTCAGTTTGCTTCTGACTGTTCCTCTTTCCATATTTTGTAAGGAGGATTGATGGCTAAGCGCCCTAAAATTCTGGTGTTGTTTGACGTGGGTGAACCTACGGGTTTAAATGTAGATTATACTGAGGATCTAAAATCTCCCACGTGGAAAACTGAACGCCATGTGCTTAATGCCCTGCGCTCGTTGGGCTACCCATTCTCAGTGTTGGGAGTGCATGATAACACAGCTTTGATTCGGGAGATGATCAGTCGTTTCCAGCCGGATGTAGTCTTTAACATGGTTGAGCAATTCGCTAATTCTCTCAGTAACGAAACTCATGTGACTTCATATTTGGAATTGCAGGGAGTGCCGATTACTGGATGTGGGTCCATTGGTATTGCTTTGGCAAAGAATAAAATTATTTCAAAAAAAATTGCCAGCTTTCACGGGATAAGGGTGCCTCGTTTCACGGTTCACGAGCCTGGGAAAATTATATCAATTGATGCAGAATTGGAATTTCCTTTAATGGTAAAGCCTGTGCATGAAGAAGCCAGTTATGGGATCAGTTTGAAGAGTATAGTTCATGACCCTCAGGAATTGCTTAGTCGAGTATGTTACGTTCATGAAAAATTTCAACAGGAGGCGTTGGTTGAGGAGTATATTGATGGGCGAGAGATTTATGTTGGTGTTATAGGTAATGATCGGTTGCAGTGTCTTCCGCCCCGCGAAATGACTTTCGGAAGAAATGTCCCTCGAGAATCTCGCTTTGCGAGTTATCATGTTAAATGGGATGAAAGCTATCGTGACCGGTGGGGGATAAAGAACCGTTTTCCTTCTTCATTGGAGAAGAAGGTTGAAAACAAGCTAAATCAAACCTGTAAAGAACTGTACCGAGCACTTAATCTCAAAGGATATGCTCGGATGGATTTTCGACTGACGAATAATGGTGAGCCTGTTTTTATTGAGGCTAATCCAAACCCAATGCTCGCAAAGGATGAGGACTTTGCTCTTTCAGCTCGTAAAGCCGGGATCGATTACCCAAAATTAATAAGTAAAATTATTTCTTTAGCAGCATAAATTGATGAATACTTCCCTTTATTATCTCTACTCCATTAAGAGTTTTTTGGGCAATATTTGCAGGCAATGGCATATTGTGTGCTTCGAATTGTGTATTGGTAAATTGCCTCTATAAGCCAATAAAAGGTAAATTCTGGCAGTTTTAGTCAAAACTATAGTTTTTGAACGCTTGTTTGGCTAATTAGATGGGTTTAGAATAGTGCATTGGTTAGTCTGATGGAACTTTTAGTGCGGTTTTGTCGTCTGATAAAGACAGGATTGGTTTGATTAAAATACTTACAAAGCGAGGATGGTTAGCGTTTTTGGTGTTTTTCGGAATGCTTGGATCGACCGTGCACGCTCAACGTCAGCAGATGATGGGCATGCAAGGGGGTATGGGTGGCGGTGGATTTCAGATGGGCGGCATGCAAGGTGGCATGGGCGGCGGTGGATTTCAGATGGGTGGAATGATGGGCGGCATGCAAGGTGGAATGATGGGCGGCATGCAAGGTGGAATGATGGGCGGCATGGGAGGTCAGATGGGCTTTGGGGGGCAACAAAGACAGCAGCAACGCCAGCAACAGGGCTTTCAACAGCAACGCCAGCAGCAACGCCAACAACAAGGCTTTCAGCAACAGGGTCAGCAAGGGCTTCAACAGGGTCAGCAAGGGCTTCAACAGGGTCAACAAGGGCTTCAACAGGGTCAACAAGGGCTTCAACAGGGACAGCAAGGACAGCAAAATCAGCAGGGTCAGCAAGGCCAGGGCCTTTTGCTTTTCAATAACACCTATCCTAAAGGCGTTTTTGGAATCGTCCCCAATCACCCCGCACTTCCAAGGTTAAACCCTTTGCGGCGGGTCGGTGGTTACTTTACCGGTGGCGGTCAGCAAGGAGCGCAACAACAGGGGGCGCAACAACAGGGAGCGCAACAACAGGGAGCGCAACAACAGGGAGCGCAACAGCAGGGAGCGCAACAACAGGGAGCGCAACAGCAAGGTGCTCAGCAACAGGGAGCGCAACAGCAAGGCGGCCAGAGAGGTTGGACTCCCGGATATATC
>CACDBG010000017.1 GCA_902551155.1 uncultured Verrucomicrobiota bacterium
AGTTTGGGATTGGCGACAAGGTGGGGTTCTTTGTTTCGCAATTCTGGGGTTTCCTCAGTGAGAATCCGCGCGAAGCCAACATGGAAGGCGGCATTTTCCCGGCTATTTTTGGCACATTTGTCATGACCGTGCTGATGAGTATTGCGGTGATGCCCTTTGGCGTGTTGGCGGCGATTTACCTGCGCGAATATGCGAAGGACGGATTGTTCGTGAGAGGCGTGCGCATCGCGGTCAATAACCTGGCCGGCGTGCCGTCGATTGTGTTCGGCGCTTTTGGTGTGGGCTTCTTTATCTACATGGCCGGAGGCACGATTGATCGCCTGTTCTTTCCTGATTATGTCGCCAGTAAAGTGCCGTACTTCGGCACCGGCGGCATCCTTTGGGCTTCGCTAACCTTGGCGCTGATGACCGTGCCGGTGGTGGTAGTGTCTACCGAGGAGGCTTTGGCGGCCGTACCGCGGGCCGTGCGCGAAGGCGCGCTGGCGTGCGGGGCCTCCAAATGGCAGACGATCCAGCGCGTGGTGTTGCCGGCCAGTGCGCCGGGGTTGTTGACCGGCTTAATCCTGGCGATGGCCCGTGGTGCAGGTGAAGTGGCGCCCCTGATGCTCGTGGGCGTGGTGAAGTTGGCACCGGAATTGCCGATTGATTCGGTGGCACCGTTTATCCATCTGGATTACAAATTCATGCACTTGGGCTTTCACATTTATGATGTCGGCTTCCAGTCGCCGGACTCCGAGGCGGCCAAGCCCATGGTTTTTGCCACGACGTTTTTGCTGATTTTACTGGTGGTGGTGATGAATTTGGCTGCCATCTTAATTCGGAATCATTTGAAGAAAAAATATTCGACAAGCGCGTTTTAACCTCTATTAACCATGACCACGCTCATGAGCGAACCGGAAACTCAGGAAACACCCAAACCTCAGCCTGCGGATCAGACCGCGGCGGAATCCACCGAAGACAAAGCTGTCAATGATTCGGAGACTCTGATTGAGGTAAAAGATAATTTTGGCTTCAACTACGGTAGTACACAGGTGTTATTTGACCTGAACCTGCGGATCTCCAACCGCAAAGTCACCGCCTTAATCGGGCCGTCTGGTTGTGGTAAGAGTACGCTTTTGCGCTGCTTCAATCGTATGAATGACCTGATCGATGGTATCAGCCACACGGGTGACATCACCATTGGAGGTCAGAGCATCTTCGATCCCGCACTGGAGATTATCAGCCTCCGTAAAAAAGTGGGGATGGTTTTCCAGAAATATAATCCATTTCCGAAGACCATTTATGAGAATGTGGTTTTTAGCCTTCGTGTATCCGGTCGGAACAACAAGGCTCTACTCGATGAGACTGTGGAGCGCAGTCTGCGGCGTTCGGCTCTTTGGGATGAGGTTAAGGACCGTTTGCATGAGAGTGCCCTTGGCTTGTCCGGCGGTCAGATGCAGCGCCTGTGCATTGCGCGAGCCATAGCCAATGAGCCGGAAGTGATTCTCATGGACGAGCCCTGCTCGGCCTTGGACCCCATTGCCACCGGCAAGATCGAGGAATTGATTGATGAGCTGAAGACCGATTACACGATTGTGATCGTCACGCACAACATGCAGCAAGCCACACGCGTGAGTGACCGTACGGCATTTTTCTACCTCGGCAAACTGATTGAGTATGGTGAAACCACCAAACTCTTCACCAACCCCCAAGAGAAGAGGACAGAGGATTATGTCTCGGGCCGATTTGGTTGATCGTTTGCTTTTTGTTGAAGCCATGATAGGGTTTCCTAACGGGGAAAATTTGAAATATGCAGGTTGATCAGGGAGTAGATTTAATCAAAGGCAAGCTGCTGGCCATGGCCAGCTTGGCAGAGGATATGGTGGAGCGGTCTGTCCATGCCTTGTTGGAAGGCGATGACGAAGTGGCCAGACAGGTGCGGGCGGATGATGACAAGCTCGACGCCATGGAGCAGGAGGTGGACGAGCTGGCCATGGAGATTCTCACCATGGGCCCGATGGCTACTGATCTTCGGGCCATTACAATAGGCATGAAGATCTCCAATGACCTTGAGCGTGTGGGCGACGAGGCCAGCACCATTTGCAAACGCATCATTAACATCAACAAACACGCCGATTGGAAAGTACCGCTGCGCGAGGAAATTGCCGCCATGGGCGAGAAAGCCTGTCTGCTATTGCGCAAATCCATGGATGCCTACGTGGAGCACGATTCGGAGAAGGCTCGGCAACTCATCCCTCAGGATGAAGACGTGGATGTCCTCAACAAGATGTACCAGAAGCAACTGATCCAATCCATGATGGACAACCCGCAGGATATTCCCATGCTAATGCAGGTGGGGGTGATTGTGAAGCGTATCGAGCGCGTGGGCGATCACGCGATCAATATCGCTGAGGATGTGGTCTTCATTGAGGAAGCCGCCGACATACGGCATGACAACTAACCCGGTCACGGTAGTCGGCGTTACGCAAATGTAACCTAGGCGTCACACCAATTCCGCGTTGTCACATTATGAAAGGCCCCGTGAAGACTATCCTCGTAGTAGATGACGAGCCGGATGCCATTGAGCTGGTGGAATTTAATTTGCGTGCCGCCGGTTACAGGGTGATTGCCGCTGAGGACGGCGAGGAGGCTATCCGCAAAGCCCGCGAAGGTCTGCCGGATTTGATTGTACTAGACGTGATGTTACCCGAGGTCGATGGTATGGCCGCCTGTCGCACGCTCAAGAATGATCCGATCACCTCGGATATTCCTGTCATCATGCTCACCGCCAAGGCTGCGGAGATTGACCGCATAGTGGGGCTGGAGTTGGGTGCTGATGATTACGTCACCAAACCCTTCAGTCCACGCGAGCTGGTTTTGCGAATCAAGAACCTGTTGAGCCGGCAGGACACCAAGGCCGCGCCGTTACCAGCCAAGATCGTGGTTGGGAAACTCACCATTGATTCCGATCGCCATCTGGTCTTGGTCAGCGGCGAACCCGTTGAACTTACCGCCACTGAATTCAAGCTGCTTTCCGTCCTCGCCAGCCGGCGGGGTCGGGTGCAAAACCGCGAGCAACTTCTGCGCGATGTGTGGGATTACGATAACTACATTGACACCCGCACCGTGGATACTCACATGCGCCGACTGCGGCGGAAGTTGGGCGCCGCTGCAGATTATTTGGGTACGGTTCGGGGTGTGGGCTATCGCTTTGCAGAATCGTCCAATTAGCTTCTGGACGGCCCTCGGGCGTGATACAGTGTCGTCGGTATGAGCTTTTTCTGGGCCACTCTCACAGTCATACTGGCGGTCGTTTGCTTAAACCAACGCCAGCGTTTGCGGCGTTTTCGCGATGAACGTGATGTGGCACAGTTGAAGATCCGCCGCTTTGAGGAGGCACGCCAAGATTCCGATCAACACACCGCCGCACGGCAGTCTGCCTTGTTTGATAGCATGGTGGAGGGCGTATTGGTGTTATCTTCCAAAGAAAAAATCGAAATGGCTAACGCAGCCTTTCGGCGTACCTTTGGTGTTAGCGACGATTGCATTGGGCAAACGATGGACTACGCCGTGCGCTCCCATCATCTACATGAACTCTGCCGGGCCGCTAAGGGGAAGGGTAGCATTTTAAAGGCAGAGATTGCCCTCACCACGCCAGATAATCGCATTCTGGAAGCGAATGTTGTGAACCTCACCCACGAAGGACGTTATCGTGGATTAATTCTGGTGTTTCATGACCTCACCGAATTGAAGCGACTGGAAAATACCCGGCGCGAATTTGTGGCCAATGTTAGTCACGAACTCCGCACGCCTCTCGCGATGATCAAGGGATTCGTGGAAACGTTGATGGACGGAGCCAAAGATGACCCGGCGCACTGCATGAAGTTTCTTCAAACCATCGATAAACATGCGGATCGGCTTAACTTTCTAATTGAGGATATCCTCGTCATCTCCCAGATCGAGAGTGGGCAATTGGTCATGAATCCACAATCGATGTCATTAAACTCGGTGGTTAATCGAGTGATGGAAGATCTGGAACAGCGTGGGACGGATAAAAAAGTAAAACTCGTTAACGCAATACCTCGAAACCTCATATTACATATTGATGGAGACCGAGTGCAGCAGGTTATTTTTAATCTCGTCGATAACGCCATCAAATATGGTCGCCATGGTGGTACTGTGCGGGTGGAAACCCCGGAATATGAGGCGGGGCAAGAAATGGTTGAAGTAGCCATCACTGACGACGGCCCCGGCATTCCAGCTGAATCTTTGGACAAAATATTCGAACGCTTCTTCCGCGTTGATAAAGCCCGCAGCCGTGATGCTGGCGGCACCGGGCTGGGGCTGTCTATTGTGAAACACATCATTCAATCTCATGGAGGCCGGGTTCGAGTGGAAAGCCAGGTGGATGGTGGCACGACCTTCTTTTTTACTTTGCCTGCCCGCCTTAAGATTGGATAAAGGACTTCTAGAATAAAAAGAAAAAACAAGCCTATGAAAATCTTAAAACAAAGAAGCTCCCCAAGGACGCAACCAAGAAGAGCTTCGAGCGCAACGCTGTGTCATGTCAGTGCTGTGGCCGACGACAACCCTTGAGCGTCACTGTAAATATAAGATAATGATGAAGGGGTAACTGTCAAAAATGAACTTTGTCACACCCTACACACCCTCGCCAAAATAGGGTGTGAGATTTTGGAGCCTGAAAAACAAGGGTTTTTGAAAAGCGCAACACACCCTCTTTTAGTAGGGTGTGTACCAAGAAAACCCCGCCGCGCCGCTATCTCATCAACTGCACCCACAAGCACGACGCAGCGAGGTTCGTGTAGCCACGCACTAAAACGCCAAGTGCGTTTTATAAATTCGCACACGTGGATCAATTCGCATAATGATAAAATTTCATCATCCTCATTAGGTAATAAGAAAAAACCCCCGTCGTCACGAGGGCTTTTCTATCGCGGATACTAATGATGTTGTTTTGCACAAACTATCGGGATTATACAAAACAACCCTTACACACTGACCCGACTTTGTTACAGGACAAGGTCAGTTATGTAACAATCAGAAAAAAGCCCCACCTTTTGAGTAGGGCTCTTTCATTCGTATGATTGTTATTATCAAGCAGCCCTTCGCGTTGGACGCTTCGGGGTTCTTGGCGATTTCTAAAACTGTGACTAGATAGCTCTCAACCTCTTCAGGCCGCCCAGATCGTGACCGCGATCGCTTTGGTTATTTTATGCAGATCTAAACGCTGATAAAAAACCGTTCCCCTGCCCCGTCGTTGATCTTACACGGCCGCCCTGGTTTATTAGTAATGAGCAGCAGCTTGTCTTTAGGCTCCTTTGGATTCCCTATCGCCCAGAATTTTTCCTGACTCTGCTTCTTCACGGCCTCTTTGTAATGGACCTGTAATGTCTCTAATTCCGAATGTCCCATTTGAAAAGCGGTCTTCTCTGATTTTTGATAACGTTTTAGATGGAAACTTCCGAAGGTATGACGACAGGCATTGTGTGGCACATCGACTTTTGCTAATTCCTGTAGCCCTTTTTGGTATTTGCTGAAGCTGCGTTCAGACTTATACGCCAAGCCAGTCACATGGCCTGTATGTCCATTCTCAATGAAGGTTTTGCAGTAATCATACAAAGGCCCAAGAATTTCGACATATCGCTTTGATCTATCAAATCGCTGTGTCTTCCTACTTTTCACTAAAATTTCCCGACCTTCTAAATCTATATCCTCCCAGGTTAATCGCCTAATCTCTGAAGTCCTCAAGCCAGCGAAACAACCGAACATGATCCAGGCCAGCGCTGGCGCAGCACCGTCTCTTGTTCTGATACGCACCGCTGCTAAAACCAATTTGGCTACTTCGTTCGCCTTGAGAATCTGGACCTCCTCTCTTCCAGGATCTTTCATCTTATAATTAGCAAGCGGATCCCGGTCCATCATTCCTTCTTTCACGGCCATCCTGCACCAGCGCCGAAGATTCTCCAGTTGGTTTTTACAAGTCCGCCAGGAAACCCCACTTTTCATTTTCTTGGCCACCCACTTTTTAACCATCTTTTCAGTGACGTCTCCGATCGGCATATCTTTAAGATCTTTTACCAAACGTCGACCACGTTTAGCCGTCTTAAGCTGGTCGACCCCAATTTGATCTGAGTCGAAAGCGTCTTGCTGCTCAGTGATCAGCTCTTCACAAAAATAACTCAATGGCGTTTCAGCCCCCTCGCCGACCGAATTAGTCTCCCTGGCCAAAGCCTTCTCGATCTGGTCGACAGTGAGTTTACTCTGATAACGCGCAGCAACTAGCCGGAGTTCATCTGTTAAAGGGTTAGCCTCTTGCCCCAGCTCATCTAGTAACTTGAGCTTATAAGATTCGGCCTCACGCTTCGTCTTAAATCCTTTTTGAATTTTCCTTTCGAAAACCTTTTTTGGGGAATAGCATTCCCAAACATATTTAGGATGTTTAGAGGGATGGACTGAGATTAAACTGGCTGCAATTTTCCTATTCACTACGACAGAAACATAACACGAAACTGGCTGAAAGTTAATACAAAGTTAATACAAAACATGCTTTATCCTGCTTTATCCTGCTCGCTCTTGCATCATAAAAAGGCCCCACCCTTTTCAGTTTTCCAATTGGAAAATGCAAAAAATGACGGAAAAACCGAAGCGATATGAATAAACCAGAAGTGATTTCGAATCCCACCCCTTCCGCCATTCATATGAATCGGATAGATATGCATGTCCACATGGTGGGTAATGCCGCAAGTGGCCACGGGTGCTGGGTGCGTGTTACCGCACTCAGAGCACCCTTATATGGAATTATGCTTCGGAAGCTCAATTTGAATTTTGAGTCACTAAACAAACCATCTTTCGACAATCAATTTCGGGACAGATTATTAAATTTTATTCGCTCCTCAGATATTGATGCAGTATGCCTCCTTGCTCAAGAAGCCGTCTACCGTAATGACGGGACTCTCTGGGAAGATGCTGGTAACGCATTTGTCCCAAATGAGTATGTCCTTGAACTGGCAAAAACCCACAAGGAATTTATTCCCGCGGTTTCAATCCATCCAGCCCGACCCGACGCTATAGAAGAATTGGACCGATGCCTCGAAAACGGAGCAGCCATGATGAAATGCCTCCCAAACTGTCAAAACATAAACTGCAATGAAGCTAAATTTAAACCATTCTGGAAACGAATGGCTCAATTCGGGCTCCCTCTCCTTGCACACACCGGAGGTGAACACACCCTGCAGGTAGTCAACTCTGATTACGCTAATCCTGAAGTTTTAAAATTGCCTCTTGAATGTGGTGTCAATGTTATTGCTGCCCATACTGGCACTGGCAGCGGCCCCTTTGACCCTGACTATTTGCCCGTATTAATTGAAATGATGAAGAACTATCCAAACCTATATGCAGACACCAGCGCATTAAATGTACCCACCCGGAGTTATGGATTGCGCCACTGTCTAGAAAATGAACTTCTAAGCTCCCGCATAGTTCACGGAAGTGATTACCCAGTGCCCACTTCCTCAACATGGGCTTGGGTCAGAGGCTTAATCGATTCAGATCAATGGGCTTCTCTCAAAAAAATTAAAAACCCTATTGAATTAGACTACCAAACTAAAGTAGCGATGAATTTTCCTGCCAACCATTTTACACGGATCAACTCGATTCTTCGGACAGTCAAAGACATTCCTTAAGAGCTTCTATAACACGGCCACGTTTTCCTCTGACGAAGAATGGCCCATGAGCCCAACACGCTAAAATTCGCCACTGATCTCAGAAGCTTCTTCATTGCATATCACCTTTCTGAGCACGCCGAATAATCTGCCCAGGCCCAGCGCCATTGTGGCGGTCATTCTCTATAACAAGCTTACCATTTACAATTACCCAGCGAAACCCCGTCGAATAGGCATGTGGCTCCTTAAAGGTTGCATGGTCACGCACTTTTACCGGATCAAAAACAACCAAATCAGCAGAAAAGCCGATCTGAATCCTCCCCCTTCCCCTCAGTTTAAAGGTGCTCGCGGGCAAATAAGTCATCTTTCTAATCGCTTCCTCAAATTTTAATTGATGTTGATCGCGTGCATAATGCCCAATAAACCGAGCAGCATTTCCATAACCACGAGGATGAGGAACCCCGCTATTATATACTCGCACACTACTGTCGCTAGCAAACATTGTGTACGGACTTTTCATAAAGGCTCGAGCATCTTCTTCACTCATCCCATGAAAAACAGCACTTGCACCTCCATTTAATTCTACTTCCATTATGAGCGCTATTTGATGATCGAGCGAATGTTCGCCATAGCGAAGCTTAGCCGCTTCTACAACATTTAGACCATTATACTTCGGTTGTTTCTTGTGGTAAGCAATAACTGCATACGAATAATCCTCCCGCTCTCGGGCACGCAAACGAGATTTCATCCAAGAAACTGTTTCAGCTCGTTTTTTTGGATCATTTAAATGATTCGCATAAGCTGCACGTCCGCCAGCAAGTAGATCATCTGGCAGTAACTGGCGTAAGTTAGTACTAGAAGCCGTATAAGCATATTGATCATGCGTAAGTTTAACCCCATCTTGTCTGGCCTGATTCAGACGAGCCAATAATTCCGAATGCTTTCCCCACATCGGCCGCCCAGCTAATTTAAGATGAGAAATGTGGACAGGCAATTTTGCCTGTTGCCCGATTGCGCAAAGCTCATCCACCGCTTTAAAGATATTCGCCCCCTCGCTGCGCATGTGGCTCACATATATACCATTATGTTTTGACACAATTTTGGACAAAGCAATCAGCTCGTCGGTTTTGGAAAAAGTGCCGGGTAAATAAATTAATCCGGTAGACATCCCCAGCGCCCCATCCTGCATAGCTTGTGCGATGTATTTTTCCATTTCAGTCAATTCGCTTTCTGTCGGTGGCCGCCTAATAGAAGCTCCCATGACTTGTTTTCTTATGGTTCCATGCCCAATAAGACTTGCAACATTAGCCGAGAATCCTTTTTGTTGGAGTTGGTCGAAGAACTTACCAAGTTCAAGCTTTGATGATCCGCAGTTACCCAAAACAAGGGTCGTTACGCCCATCCGAAGAAAATTTTCCGCTTTAGGGTGATGGACAATATTTTCTGCATGGGTGTGAACATCAATAAACCCCGGAGCCACCACCATCCCCTTTGCATCAAGAGTGACTATACCTCTTGGAAGATTCGACGTGATCGAAACAATTTGCCCCTTATTTACACCAACGTCTAATTGCCGTGGAGCTTGACCCGTGCCATCATAAACCAACCCGTTTCGAACCACCAAATCCAAAGCCCCAAAAGCGCTGAACGAGAAAAGACACCCACATATAATAAAGATCACAACCTCATCCCTCTCCAATTTCAGAGCTATAGGATAACGCATTAAGCAAGTCAGATAAATCAGGCTCACCAGATAATTTAATCTTAAAAAACCACCCCGACTTATACGGGTCTTCATTCACTAAGCCAGGAGTCGTGCCCAAATCCTCATTAACAGCAAGAACCTCACCCCCTAAAGGCGCGTATATATCGCTAGCAGTTTTTACTGATTCCACAACTGCACATTGCTCGCCGCTGGCATAAGTTCGGCCCACTTCCGGCAACTCAACGTAAACAATGTCAGTTAACTCTGATTGTGCATGGTCAGTTATCCCGACAATCGCAGTACCATCATGAACAGAGACCCACTCGTGAGATTTGGTGTAGTTTAATTCTTCTGGGATTTTAGTCATCTTTTTTATACATGGGTTTCTTACTGAGGACAGCTGGGTAATAGCGATCACGTATCTGAATTTCAACTTCTTTTCCAACCAAAGCGTAAGGCATATCTATAAAAGCCATTCCCATGCCCTTACCAAGCGAGGGGCTTTGCGTGCCACTCGAAACCGCACCAACCTGATCTCCATCAATATAAACTGAATAGCCCTTTCTTGGCGGCGGTGATTTCGAGGTCATTACAAACCCCAGATTCTTACGTTTCAATCCATTATTTTGCTGGGAAACCAATTTTTGTCGGCCTTGAAATGGTTTCTCTAGATCAATGAAATAACCTAATCCTGCTTCTAACGGAGTAACATTTTCATTTAGCTCATTACCATATAAAGGATATCCCATCTCTAAACGCAACGTATCTCGAGCCCCCAAACCCGCAGGCTTAACCCCATAGTTTTTCCCTAGATCAAATATCCGATCCCACAATTGAGTTATAACTTTATTTGGAGCAACCAATTCAAAGCCAGCCTCTCCTGTATAACCGGTATTAGCAACGTAGACATTCGTATCTTCATAAATAAATACATCAATTTGATTTTTCGTAAGGTCAGTAGGCTTATCAACATTTATCAAACCTTTTAGGGTAAAAACATTATCAATAAATAAGCTTACGTTTGGGCCTTGCACCGCAATCGCAGCCAAGTCATCTGATTCATTTACTACATTTACAGCAGGATCCTTTTCTAAGTCTACAACAAGCTTCTGGAGCAGGCAAAAGTCATTATCTACTCTTGAAGCATTCACTATAAGTAAAAAAACTTCTTGAGCTATGCGGTAGACGTACAAATCATCGACCACTCCTCCTTGACTATTACACAATAATGAATACTGCGCATCTCCCACAGTCAGATCAGATGCACGATTGGTAAGTGTTAGTTCAAGAAAATCCTCTGCGTGCGCGCCTACGACCATGATCTCACCCATATGAGAAATATCGAAAACACCTGCCGCATTCCTAACCGCTTGATGCTCTGCGATAACTCCATCATACTGGATCGGCATTTCCCAGCCCCCAAAATCTACACACCGAGCGTTCAGAGCCTCATGCAGCGGAAATAACGGAGTTCGCTTTATTTTGGGCACCGGAAATTAGCCCCATTTTTCCAGGATAACCTGATCCTTAGTTGCGCCCAACTCATCTTTTGCCAACGATTCGGCCATCTCAACTAAACCATTGGGGCCGCAAGCATAAAATACGGTATTAGCCATGTCGTCGATATTTTGCTTAATCCATCCTGCATCTATCCGGCCTCGCCTCCCTTCCCAGGGATCTCCATCTGTTAATCGCGTGCAGGTTACCAAAAAATTAAAATTTGGATTTTCTTTTTCAAACTGAAGAAATTCCTCATTGAAAATAATGTCATCGGGTGTCCGGACAGTGTAGAGAACAGTAATTCGAGTATCCAATTTGCGCTGAGTCGCTTCACGCAAAAAACCCCTAAACGGAGTTACGCCGGACCCACCAGCTATACAAATTAAGTGCTTACCAGGAGGGTCAAACACAGGGAGAAACTTACCTGTTGGCTCAATAACCCATAGTGAATCACCCTCTTCAGCCCAGTCAACAATACTGGTGCCCATTTTACCGTCACGCTTAACCGTTATTTCAAAATTCCCCCTATCCAACGCGGAGGAGCTCAGGGAATAAGCACGTTTATGCTTTGGGTAATCAGGCCACCACAATGTAATGAATTGTCCTGTTAAAAAATTTACATCATAATCTTCTGGCCATTTAAGCTGTAACGTCTTTGTGTCAGGCAACTCCATTGTCACCTTCTCTACTTTCATTTCAACTCTGAGCTTAGGCATAATTAATACTATAACCAAAAATTAAACATATAAAACGTAAGAGAAATCTCTTCCTCCACCAATCATCGCAATGGCTAGTAAAGATTCAAGCCTGATTTTGTACCGGGAGTGGATTTTGAAGGGCTGTCGCATCTACTACATTGTCAGGAGCAAGCTCAATTCGATTCAACCGCTGTAATAATTCGCCCGCCAAAACTTCATATGCGGCGGTCGCCAATCCGTCTGGATCATAAACCAATGCGGGCTTGCCATGGCTCGGTGCCTCAGCCAAGCGGGTGGCTCTGGGAATCGTTGTTTCAAAAAC
This sequence comes from uncultured Verrucomicrobiota bacterium, assembly GCA_902551155.1. Taxonomy (GTDB): domain Bacteria; phylum Verrucomicrobiota; class Verrucomicrobiia; order Limisphaerales; family UBA1100; genus UBA1100. The sequence continues at coordinate 11,887 of CACDBG010000017.1, forward strand.
AATGTCCGAAAAATGTTCACGCACCTCATCTAGAACTTGCTGAGACAATCGCGTGCGACCGTCATACATTGTCATCGCAATTCCTACTATATGAAGTGTTGGATTATCTCCTGCATCTCGGACTTGATCAATTATCTGACGCACCATTGAAATACCCTCTAAAGCATAATATTCACATTGAATTGGGACTAAGAGTGAATCAGCAGCAACAAAAGCATTTAAAGTTAACGAGCCCAGAGAAGGCGGACAGTCAATAATAATGACATCAAATACATTGGCCATTTTCACCGAATGAAGCGCCCTTTGCAGACGATGCAAACTATCTTCCATTCTCGGCAGATCAATTTCAGCTCCGCATAGATTTACCTCACCGGGAATAACAGAAAGATTTTCGTAAGAGGTCCGGATAATTTGATCACTTAAGAGCGCATCACCAACCAAAGATTCATAAACACTGCCCCCTTGACTCTTCTCAACTCCTAATCCACTGGTAGCATTTGCCTGTGGATCCAGATCGACCATAAGGACCCTCTGCCCTTGACGCGCCAAGCTTGCTGAAACGTTTATAGTGGTAGTGGTCTTGCCAACCCCCCCTTTTTGATTGGCTACGGCAACAACTTGAGTTCCCATGGTGTTGAGAGTAAAATTGCCCCCCCACTCCTCAGAGCAAAACTTATCACCAAATTGGCACGTTAAATGCGACTATGCGGGTATTATGAAAATTGAAAAACAATTTTCAGGGAAAAACAAGGGCTCAAAGCTAGGAACGCGTGGGTTTCACGCGGTTAGCGGAGATTCTAACTCAAAGGACGGGCGTGCAATAGAGGTAATAATGGTAATATTTGCATCAGCAACAATTATCAGTTTTGCCATTGCCCTTTTGAGTAAGTCACTCTAAGCCCTAATTTTCAACCAACCCGTCTGGACTTCTAGGTCTGCTAAAGGCAATATAGGGACGTGTCCTTTGTAGGTGCCTTTAACAGTCTGTCTTTATCAGGATTACGGGCAAGCTGTCTAAATTCTACCGAATCTGACGTATCAAGGATTATTACAAATCCTACCCACACATTGAGTGATTTTATTCACCTCATATCTCCGGCTGCATCTAATAAATTGGAGCAATTAGCAGAGAAGTCAAAAGATCTAACTCAGCAACGCTTTGGAAAGACTATACGCCTATTTGCTCCGCTTTATCTTTCCAATGAATGCATCAATAACTGCAGCTATTGTGGGTTTTCCAGGGACAACACAATCATCCGATCTACACTTAGTATTCCGCAGGTTATACAGGAAGGAGAAGCGCTTAAACGCCAAGGCTTCAGCAATGTATTATTGGTTGCAGGCGAGCATCCAAAGTTTGTTTCAAATGGCTATGTTGCCGAGTGCATAACTGAATTGAGCAAATTTATCCCGAGCATCTCCGTCGAGCTAGGCCCGCTCAAAACCCATGAATATATCCCCATGATTAATGGAGGAGCAGAAGGTTTAGTCGTCTATCAAGAGACTTATGATCGTAATGCATACAAAACATTTCACACATCTGGCCCCAAAAAAAAATTTGATTGGCGCTTGAGCACTCCAGAACGAGCCTACGCCGCTGGATTTAGACGCTTGGGTATTGGCGCTCTATTTGGCCTGAGCGATTGGCGATCTGAGGCCATTGCCCTAGCTTCGCATGCGCTTTGGCTGCAGAAGCACTGTTGGAAAGCACAGTTAACCATCTCTCTCCCCAGACTCAGGCCATGCGCAGGAAATTTTGAACCAGTCGACATCCTAAATGACAACAACCTGACTCAAATGATTTGCGCTTTCCGCCTTTTGTTACCTGATGCAGGCATCGTTCTATCCACACGAGAACCAGCCAACTTCAGAAACGGAATCATGCCACTAGGCGTTACCTTGATGAGCGCAGGCAGTCATACCGAGCCGGGTGGCTACACGGGCGCCGGAACAGAAAATTTACATTTAACTAAAAAAGGTAAAATAATCAAACTCGACGAAAATTCAGCTAAACACACAAATAGCGCGACCGAACAATTCAATATCGCAGATAATCGAAGTGCAGCTGCGGTAGCAGCACATATTAAAAAAATGGGCTTAGAACCAGTATGGAAAGACTGGGAGGGATCAATTCTGAATTAAATGAAATCTCAAGTCTTAGTAAATGGAAAGCAAACTCAAATCCAATTACCGTGCACGTTGGAGTTTTTTTTGAATCACCTGTCACTTCTACCCAAATCTGTAGTTGTAGAACTCAACGGCCAGCCAGTTTGCCCATCGCAGTTCAAGACATACAATCTATCGCCTAACGATCGTCTTGAAATTGTAACAATCGTAGCAGGTGGTTGACCCCTGAGATTCACCGCTTGAAAAATACTCTTTTTTTCGTAACCTAGCCCTCAGCCAAGGACTTCTGATGGCGGACACTACACCCATATATCTTGAAGAATACAAAGCGTTGCACCCGGCTGATTTAGCCGACCGACTGCAGCGCATGTCTCCCGAGGAAGCACGGCATATACTCACTGAACTGCCAGTAGAAGAGGCATCAGCGGCTCTCGCTGAGCTGGAAGACGAATGGATTGCCTCTCTCTTGGAAGGTTTCCCTCAATCAAAATTGGTTCCACTCCTGAACGAAATGTATGCGGAGGAAGCGGCTGATGTTCTAGGGGAAATACCAGAAGTTGACCGAGCAAGGCTACTTCGAAAGATGGACAAAAACGAGGCAAAGGCCGCCCGAGATCTTCTAAAATACCCGGAGGATACAGCTGGCGGCATTATGAACGACAGATTCATAACGCTTCGCTCCCATCACACTGTAGGTGAAGCGCAGAGGAGAATCAGGCGTAAACACCGAGAACAATCACCTACAGATATAAATTACCTTTTTGTCACCGACAAAGATGAGAAGCTGGTAGGGATAGTTTCAATTAGAGATCTAATTTTCTCAGATGACGAAGTCAAGATAAGCGATTTAATGAATCGCGAAGTACATTATGTTAGAACTACCGATGACCAAGAAGAAGTAGTTAGAAGGTTCGAAAAATATCACTTCTTGGGCCTGCCTGTGTTGGAGGAAGAGGGAAAACTAGTTGGAGTAATCCGAAGTGATGAGGCGCTCTCTATAGCCATTGAAGAACAAACTGAGGATATGCAGAAAATGGTCGGCCTTTCGGGTGAAGAAAGAGCTCTGACACCTTGGAAACAGTCCTTCGGAAGACGTTTACCTTGGCTATGTGTAAACCTCTTAACCGCATGCCTTGCGGGCGCAGTAGTTGGATATTTTGAAGGAACAATAGAGCAATTTGCAGTGCTAGCAATCTTTCTACCAATTATCGCCGGACAAGGAGGAAATGCGGGAATGCAAACTGTAACAGTCATCATTAGGGACATGGCGCTGGGCGAACTGTCCCCAGGAGACGGGCGCAAGGCTCTCTTTAAAGAACTCCTTTTAGGATTAATGATCGGCCTGATTATCGGAGTAATCGTCGGCACTGTAGGATACCTAATCGGCCCTGAATTCATGACAGAAGAACAGAGCGATTTAGGCTGGGTTTTGGGTGTAGTCGTTGGGGCAGCAATGGTTCTAAACCTAATTGCAGCAGCACTATTTGGCGTACTCATCCCGTTTGCCCTCAAGTTTTTACGCCTCGACCCTGCCCTCGCCTCCAGCATTTTGATTACAACAGTTACAGATGTCGCTGGTTTTTTCTTTCTTCTTGCCTTGGCAAAAGTAGCTTTTGAACGGTTAGGTGCTTGACCGTAAAATAAGCTAAGCTCAATCTCCGGACATGAAGACTTGGGGTCATTTTCTAACACTTGTTGTATTTATTGTTTTTTCAGCAAATTCAATAATTGCTGCTGATAAAGAGAAACCTAAAGTTACAGTTAATACAAACAGCTCTGTAGACCTCCAAACAAAAGCTCTTAAAGAATCCGTCAAACAATCACAATGGGTCCAGACACTTGAAGAAAACTTAGGTCAAAAAATTTTAGGTATCTCAGCCTGGCAATATATTGCCGCCTTTTTAGCCCTCCTCATTGGATTGGTGCTCAAACGTATTATTCTAAATTATATCCAAAAAAAGATAACTGCGTATGTTGAAAAAACAGATGCTGAATGGGATGACCAACTCTTTGAAGCAGTAATTAAACCTGTAAACGCCTTTGTAATGATCGGCGCCATTCACGTGGCCAGCTTTCTTCTGGTATTCAATTTAACAAAATTTCCGACCGAATTAATTGGTAAAAGCTACTCTGTCTTTCTCGGTCTTAGCATAATTTGGCTTGTTTACCGATTAGTGGACGTAGCCGCACACTACATCGACGAACTAGTCGCAAAGGCCGACGAAGGTTTACGCGGCCAATTTACCCCACTGATCAGGAGAGCTTTAAGGATACTGGTAGTAATTGTGGGATCACTCACTATTCTAGCAACCATTGGCATCAATATAACGGGGCTTTTTGCCTGCATGGGCATTGTCGGTCTGGCAATCTCAATGGGATCTCAAGATTCAGTGGCCAACCTTGTAGGGACAGTAAACATTCTCATCGACCGCCCATATAAAGTCGGAGACTGGATAACCGTTGGCAGCACTATCGACGGCGATGTTGAAGAAATCGGTTTCCGTTCTACCAAAATCCGAATGTTCGATAAAACTTTGATGAGTGTTCCCAATGCCAAGCTAGCCGGAGAAACCATTAAGAACTGGTCTCGCATGCCAAAACGCAGGATTAAAATGACCCTAGGACTGTCCTATGACACTTCTGCTAGCCAAATGAAAGAGGCCCTTAAAGAAATTGAAAAAATTCTAGAGGAAGATGAAGGGGTCGACCAAGACTATAAACTGGTACAGTTCACAGATTATGGAGCAAGCTCTCTTGATGTCTTTCTTTATTATTTTAGCAAAAGCACTGTGTGGAAAGAGTATCTCGACACACGTGAACGTGTAAATTTGAAGATAATGGATAAAATCGAAAATATGGGACTGGAGTTTGCATTCCCAACTCAAACTCTACACCTTAAAGGTGATGGAATGGAAACCCTCAAAAAACTGAGCTAAAAATTTTAACGCTCGCACCGGTAAAATTTCCGTCACAACGAATCAATAAATATATGAAACTAAAGAGCAAAACCTTAACGCAGTTTTACGTAATTGCAGCTCTATTAATCAGCATTAACGGATGGCCAGCAGATAAAGAAAAGAATGACGACCATACATATAAAGACGCAGCACAAGCGCTAATAACCAAGGTACAGGAGTTAATGACAAAAGACACAGCAGAGGCTTTTGAAACTTATGCAAAAGGAGCCCAAGAATTGGCCAAGAAATTCCCAAATGAAACAGGCCCCCTTTTGATGATGAACGAAGCCGGCAGCTTGATTAAAGATGAAACACTTTCGGCAAATTTAACGGATAAGGCCAAAAAAGGCATATTAGCCATGCTGAAAAAAGATCCTAAAGATGCCGAGGCCAACACAGCACTACTAAAGCTTGCTGAAAATGTAACGCCTGAGAAAGCCAAAGAATATTTACTACAAATTGCAAACAATGGGCCCGATCAAATAGCGCAGCGAGCTAAGGGGCAATTAAAGAATATTGAGGCTTTGGGCAAGCCTGTGGAGATTGCCTTTACATCTATTGATGGACGCAAAATTGATGCCACTAAGATGAAGGGAAAGGTAGTGTTGGTAGACTTTTGGGCAACTTGGTGCAGCCCTTGCATCGCAGAGCTGCCTGATCTCAAAAAAACCTATGCTAAGTATAATAATAAAGGACTTGAAATTATCGGCATCTCACTGGATCACTCCAAAGACAAGCTGACAAAATTTATCGCCAAAGAAGAAATACCCTGGGCCCAACAATTTGATGGACTGGGATGGGAAAATAAATTTGCCGTAAAATACGGCATCAGAGGAATACCGACAATGTGGCTGATTGATAAACAGGGAAACCTAGTTGATAAAAATGCACGTGCCACGCTGGACAGCAAGATCGAAAAATTACTAAAAAAATGAAAATCAGTAATGCGTTTTAAATAGTTTTTTTGTTTGCCAACCCTCCAAGCAAAAGCCAAGGTGCGCACTTTCCAGATGGCGAAAGAAGAACCCATTCAGCTCGAAGGCACGATTTCTCAGGTAATGCCCGGCACAATGTTCAAAGTTAAATTGCCCAATGGGCATGAAGTTCTAGCACATATATCAGGAAAAATGCGTAAGAACTGGATCAGGATTGCCGAGGGAGACACAGTTAGAGTAGAAATGTCTCCCTACGATCTCTCAAAAGCTCGGATTATATACCGCGCCCGCTAACTAGCAATAACCCACCTCCCCTTCCGGAACAATTAACTCAAATTCCGGGATATCAACAATCACGGGAATGCCTTTTTCAGTTACCCCCAAATAGCTTCCTTGAACAGAAGCACGTGAGGCTCGAATCATATGATGACTGTTGTAACTAAAGTGTTGACCTGGCATTAAGGTTGGAAACTCTCCTACAACACCGTCACCCTCCACGGCAGTAATTTCTCCCGTTACCTCCTTAACAACCCACTTTCTACCGCGTATTGAAACGGTTTCCCCTCCTTCATTCCAAATACTAATGTGGTAAGCAAAACAATGTGGCCTATCAGGCGGAGTCAAAACTCCAAAATTATATTCTAAACGATCCAAGGTTACTTTTATCCCGTGTGATATAGAACTCACGCTTTGGCTTTATCCAAAAATAAGCCAAGTATCAATCCAATCTCGACTAAAGGGTAAGTTTCTAATATAAAAATGTATGCGAGTACAATTCTGCGGTGCAACACGCACTACCACTGGCTCCATGTTTCTACTCGAAGTTAATGGCCAGCGCATCCTTCTAGAGTGCGGCCTTTATCAAGGCAAACGCTCCGAATCAATTGACCGAAATAAGAATTTTCCTTTCGATCCCAAAAAGATCGATCTGGCCATACTCAGTCATTCACACATAGATCATTGCGGTAATTTCCCAAACCTGGTGAAACAAGGATTTAATGGAAATATTTTCTGCACGCATGCCACCCGAGACTTAGCGGGCATAATGCTTGAAGATTCTGCACGTATTCAGCAACACGATGCAGAGTATGTTTCGAAAAAACGCGCAAAAAAAGGACACCCACCCGTAGAGCCTTTATACTCTGTTGAAGACGCAGCCAAAGCCATTAGGCAATTTGTTTCGCTTAATTACGACCGCCCCATGCAAATTGCCAATGGTGTTTCACTTACCTTTCATGATGCCGGCCATATTCTTGGGTCTGCTCAAGTATTACTGGACATCAAAGAAGAGGATGGACGTGAAGTGCGCTATCTATTTACAGGAGATATCGGACGGGGCGGACATGCTATTCTCCGGGACCCTCAGCCTGCCCAAGATGTGGATGTTCTTCATATCGAGAGCACTTATGGCAACCGATTGCACGGAGACAGAGACATGTCTATTGTGGAAATCGCAAAAAGCATAATGGAAACAGCCCACCGGGGTGGTAAAATTATTATCCCAGCTTTCTCGGTCGGCCGAACACAACTAGTTGTATATAGCTTGCACCAGCTTCACGAAAGCGGCGACTTGCCTGATATACCTATTTTCGTAGACAGCCCCCTTAGCGTTAATGCCACGGAAGTTTTCCGCCTCCATCCTGAGTGTTTCAATGAATCCATATATACGTTCCTGCGCGAAAAAGAGAACCCCTTCGGCATGGAAAACCTTCAATATATCCGACAGGTTTCCCGCTCAATTCAACTTAACCAGCTTAAAGGTCCCGCGATCATCATCAGCTCCTCCGGAATGTGTGAAGGCGGGCGTATTAGACACCACCTCAAAAATAATATTGAAAACGCAAATAACTTGATTCTTTTTGTGGGATATTGCGCTCAACATACACTTGGCTCTAGGATCATGAATGGAGATTCACCCGTGAATATATTTGGGGAACCATACGATGTTAAAGCACAAGTAGCACGCCATGATGCTTTTTCAGGTCACGCAGACCGAGATGAATTAGTCTCCCATGTGGAAGCCTGTAGCGGCAAGATGAAAGATATATACATAGTCCACGGGGAAGAAGAAAGCGCACTATCATTCGGCCAGACCCTGCAATCACTCAAACCAGACGCTAGAGTCACCGTTCCGATACTCAACCAAAAACTGGATGCCCTCTATTAACAAGATAACATTGCCGACTTCGCACAGGACAATTCAGACTTAAATAGCCCGTGAATCCAGACGCCTCAATCAAGTCAGAATCCAAAAAGAATATTGCCATGGCATCTGTGGCAACTTTGGTGATACACGCTTCTGTTGTGGCCGGTATAACTTGGGGTGGATGGCTTAATGTCGCCACCTCTTCTTCCATAGTGAAACCAAAACACCGACTTGTCTCAATTGATCTCTCATCAAAACTTCCCAAAGTCGAAAACATTTTTGTACCGGTTAATCGTGAAATAAGCTCAAAAAAACCGCCTCACAAAAAAACACCTTTCTATTCGAACGCTAATTCAATTGCAGCAAACCCTGAAACCTCTTCAAAACCCAAGGATACTCCGCGCATCGAAGATGGCGACTCTCTTTCCCCTGGCACTATGCATAGCCCAGTTCAAGGACCTTCAGCTACTACGCCTATCAATCAGCCAAATATCAACCAGTTGGTGCAACCGAAAAGCGAACAAGCAAGCCCCCCGACCGTGCAAAAAGACGACATACCCGCCCCCGATACACCGCAAACTGAAAAAGACTCTCAAGATATACTTCCTTCAATAGATGTGAACCAATTTACTTCCAGACCAAAAGAAATAGTAAATACCAAGTCGATACTGATACCTCAATTACCAGCTCTAGGACCGACACTAAGCGAAGTAAAAGGGGGCCTAGGCACTCGCAGCAGGAAACAAGAAGGTGGGGTTAGGCGAAAAGGCCCTCAGGCTCTGGATGCCCGCGGAACTGGATTTGGTGATTACGACGCTCGTTTTTTTGGCGCCATAAGTATGGCTTGGCGCAAACAGACGACTGGCCGCTCATGGAGCCCTACTCAGGTTATAGTTGATTTCGAGCTTTATCATGATGGAAGGATCAACAAACTAGTTGTGCGAGAAACTAGGGCGCCAGCAATCCTACAGTATTACTGTCGTAAAGCGATTCAAGGAATAGCACCATTCGAGCACTGGACTAAAGAGATGCGCCAACACCTTGGCAAAGGCCCTCGACACTGCAGAATTACCTTTAACTACCTTGTACGATGAAAACCCTACGTGCATGCTTTTTGCTGAGCATTTTAACCGTAATATTAATTACACCTGAAATTTCAGCTCAAAACCTAAACGAATCCAGAGACATTGTTTCAAACACTTCTACCCCCCCCGATTCCTCAGCAATGAAGAATACGATAATTGGAGTTTTAATATTTGCCTCAGTAATAAGCCTCTTTCTTATCGTTGAGCGAGGACTTGCACTACGCCAATCGGTTATCATTCCTTTTCGGGTTGTCGAGCTTCAGGGAATTTGCAAAACAGAGGACAATCTACTCACCCTTCGTACCACCGCCAATAAAATCCAATCACCATACAGCCGACTGATTGCCTGCGCAATAGACCATCTCCATCTTACCCGGGAAGAAAATATGGAAATGCTGCAAACTCGCGCCCGCTCAGAAGTCGCAAAAATGGAACGCGGGATTGTTGTCCTAGAAATTATAACAGGCATTGCCCCTCTTTTAGGCCTAGTTGGAACTATTTTTGGTTTAATAACACTTTTCCAAGGAATGGGCGTTGAAGCCTCAGCCGAACAAACAGCCCTATTTTCACAGGGAATAAGTATCGCACTAAAAGCTACCCTACTTGGCCTAGTAGTCGCAATTCCATCTTTGATTGGCTGGAGCTACTTCAACCGAAAAGTAGAAACTCTTGCCATCGAGATGGAGAACCTTTGCGACCAGTTCCTTTACCAACAATATCGAAATAATGAGTGAACATGGAATTTAAACCAAAAAAGAAGCGATCTGCACCTTCAGTTATAATTGTATCTTTGATCGATGTATTGATGGTCGTCTTAATTTTTTTGGTCATAACCACCACCTTTAAAGAACGTATCCCTGCACTTGACTTATCACTACCCACCTCCTCCCAAGCTGGCAGCTCTGCAACCGAATCCGAAAAGCCACTTTTGGTTCGTATCGCAAAATCTGAACCACACCTGCAGCTTAACAATAAAACAGTAACCCTTTCAGAGTTAAGAAACGCATTTTACCAACGCGCCAACAGAAAGCCTACAATTACCCTAACTATTCAAGCGGATGAAAAAGCTCCTTTTGGGCAGGTAGTCAGCGTTAGGGACTTGGCACAGGAAGCAGGCATAACGAACATACATGCTCAGGTAAAACTAACTGATGATCGCTAATTTTTCCTTCTCTTCCTGATATTTTTTTTGCCCTGAACTCTAGAACGCACCTTTAGACGAAGAGCATTTAGCTGTATAAAACCAGTAGCATCATCCTGATTATAAGCATTGGTTATATCCGCCTCCATCGTAGCAATGTCAGGATTGTATAAGCTGACTGGCGATTTGCGTCCTGATGTATATACCCCTCCCTTATACAGCTTTAACCTAACCCTACCGGTGACCTTATCTTGAGTTTCAGAGGCTAATGCCTGAAGTGCCTCACGTTCTGGCGAAAACCAAAAACCATTGTAAACCAATTCTGAGTATTTTGGAATAAGAGAGTCACGGATATGCATAACCTCTCGATCCATGGTAATTGACTCCATCTGGCGATGGGCGAAATGAAGAATTGTCCCTCCAGGTGTTTCATAAACACCCCTACTCTTCATTCCCACAAATCTATTCTCAACAATATCAACCCGGCCGATACCATGCTTCCCTCCTAATTTATTCAATTTAAGCATAACATCTAAAGGACTCAGTTCACGGCCATTTATCGCAAAACAATTACCATCTTTAAAATCCAAATTAACATATTCCGGTTTATCAGGAGCATCTTCTGGAGAAACGGATAATTTAAACATATCCTTATTCTTCATGCTAAACGCATCGAACCATGTATCCTCTAAAATCCCGGCCTCATAGGAAATATGCAGCAAATTGCGATCCATGCTATAAGGCTTACTGGCGCTTGCTTCAACCTTTACCCCTTGCTCATTGCAGTATTCGAGCATTTCTTTACGGCCTGGAAATTGATCGCGAAATTCGGACATTCTCCATGGTGCAATAATATCTATTTGCGGCGCTAAGGCGGCTGCTGTCAGTTCAAAGCGCACCTGGTCATTACCCTTCCCGGTTGCCCCATGAGCAATAGATTGGGCATTTTCACGTTGAGCTATCTCGACCATCCTCTTGGCGATCAATGGCCTAGCTATACTGGTACCCAGATAATATTGGTCTTCATATATCGCACCTGCCTGAATCATGGGGAAAATATAATCTGAAGCAAACTCCTCGCGTAGATCATCTATATATACTTTTGATGCCCCTGTTTTCTTTGCTTTTTTATCAAGCCCCTTGAGCTCTTCTTCTTGCCCCACGTCCGCACAAAACGCTATTATTTGAGCATCATATTTTTCTTTCAACCAAGTCAGTAAAACTGAGGTATCCAAACCACCGGAATATGCGAGAACAATTTTCATTACATGTATTTCAAATTAAATGACTGAACATTCCATCGCGTAATTTTGGCTCAAACCAAGTACTCTTCGGTGGCATGATAGCATTTGAATCAGCAATGCCCATCAAATCCTCGATGCCCGTTGGGTACAATGAAAAAGCGCATATATATTCGCCTCCATCCACCAAACGCTCAAGCTCTGTATTCCCACGAATACCACCCACAAAATCAATTTGTCTACTGGTGCGCGGGTCGTCGATTCCGAGCAATGGCCCCAAAACATGATTTTGCAGCAAGGCAACATCCAACCCTTCAAGTAATGATTCCGCCTTTGCTATGTCATCCTTAAAAATGAGACGACTCCACTCACCTCTAAAGTATAATCCAATTTCATTCTTACTTTTAGGACAGCCAATAAGCTCATTCTCGATATGAAAAATACTAGAAAGCTTTGCTAGAAAATCATCCGGCTTGATACCGTTTAAGCTCTTTACAACTCGGTTGTATGGCAAGATTTGCATTTGATTATGGGGGAATATTACGACTAAAAACTGACCGCTCCCACCTGCCCCGCATCTTGATACATTAACCCTTGAAGCCGCAGCACTTCGGTGGTGCCCATCAGCAATGTACAGGGAATCAATCATACCAAATTGGTAGCTAATAAAAGATTTATCATTTTCACCAGATATCATCCACGAAGAATGGCGAACCCCATCCTCGGCAACGAAATCAATATCTGGATCAGCACAAATCGCCTTTTCAATAAAATCATCCACTTCATCCACCGCTTGATATGTTAAAAATACTGGCCCTGTCTGAGCGCCTAAAGCCTCAATGTGCCGCACCCGATCATCCTCTTTTATTGGCCGTGTTAATTCGTGTTTTTTTATTTTACCTGCATCGTATTCTTCGCAAGAAGCGACCGCAACAAGCCCCACCTGCCTATGCTCTCCCATAATCTGTTGATACAAATAAAAAGAGGGAGATGAATCCTGTATTAAAGTATTATTACTCTTGAGCAGATCAAAATTTTTAGCACCTTTTTTGTAAACTTCATCAGCATAAACATCAATTTCACTGGCACAGTTAATTTCCGGCCTGCTAATATGCAAAAAGCTATGAGGATTATTTTCCGCCATTTTGGCAGCCTCATTCCTGCTCATAACATCATAAGGAAGCTCGCAAACCCTACTCGCCAATTCAGGGTTTGGCCTAACCGCTTTAAATGGAGAAATCTTTGCCATAACAGAGGCGGGAAAGTAGCGATTGAACAGCACAAATACCATGAAAAATAGGAATCAATATTAATTTTTTCTACTTGCCTCTATTGGCTTTTAGGCTCAAATAATAAAACAGTCCCTGCGCAACGCAGAACTAAGTATATGGCTAAACAAGAATTTAGGGGAGCGCTTTGAGCCGCCCAAAAGGTAAAGGCAAGGGTCGAAGACCCTGGGTGCCACGCATCCGAATAAATGACCGCATTCGGGTTAGTGAAGTAAGAGTGGTAGATGCTGACGGAGAGCAAGTCGGCATAATGAAAACCGAACAAGCTCTTCAAATGGCGAAAAGGCACTCGCTTGACCTTGTTGAGATTTCCCCCAACGCAAGACCGCCCGTTTGTCGGATATGTGATTTTGGCAAATATCAGTACGAGGAATCAAAGAAGAAGAAGGATTCAAAAAAGAATTCTCACGCTGGAAAAGTTAAAGAAGTTCAATTAAGACCAAGATGTGAGCAGCATGATTTTGATTTTAAACTAGCGCATGCAACCAACTTTCTTTGCCAGGATATGAAAGTGAAAATTCATCTTCGTTTCCGTGGCCGTGAAAATGCCCACAAGAATATTGGCTTCGACACCGTGAATAGATTCATGGAATCTCTCAAGCCATGGGGAAAATCCGACTCCCAACCAAGATTGGCCGGACGTGGAATCGATGCATTGATTAACCCTCTACCAAAAAACCAACGAGCTGAAAATCCACATGCCAAAACAAAGCTCCGCGAACTTGAGGAAGAGCCAAGTGGAGATAGCGATAACGAAAAGACGACTGACAAGGAAAACCTTAATACTCCATTTGCGAATCTTGATTCTACTGACAAGGTTTAATCAAACAGACTCTTCAGACCTAAAAGAAATTTGACTCCTAGTTCTTAGGAATCAACCCATCAGAATTTAATGGCCTAATGCATTGCTTGATCACAGCAGGAGCCACAATGGAAGCACTTGATGCAGTGCGTTTTATAACCAACCATTCAACTGGTAAATTAGGATCTTCATTTACCGATGCATTAATAAAATCAAACCATGAAGTTACCCTTTTACTATCTGAGTCAGCACGTTTCAGACCTAATACAAAGGGTGCAAAAATTCATACCTTTACCTCGGCAGACACATTAAAATCTCAAATTAAAGAAATTGCGAACGGCAATATTTCGGCAATATTTCATATGGCTGCTGTTTCTGATTTTAGCCCCATCAAAACCCATAAAGGCAAAATTGATTCTTCCAACAAACTTTCAATACAACTTGATACAACGCCTAAAATTATTAATGAACTACGCAATTGGTATCCAGAATCAATCATATTTGGCTGGAAATATGATGTTGAAGGCGATCAAGAATCAATAACTGATAAAGGCCGTGAACAAATGACCCGTTGCCGCACAGACTTTTGCGTACTTAACGGCCCAGCTTACGGTGCAGGTTTTGGATTACTAAAGGAAAATATTACTCATTGCCCCACCCAGGAACTCCTGATTGGGCATATTCTCACATTACTTCAGTAACCTGAATCCCAAGCGCGCCGAGCCCCCTCTGCAAAACGCGCCCAGTCAACTCACAGAGAACTAAGCGACTTTCCCGCTCTGCCTGAGCAGCTTTAATCACAGGACAAGACTCATAGAATCTACTAAAGCGCCCCGCCAAATCATAAAGATAATTACACAGGTAATTCGGCCTATTATCTTCAGCTACCATCTCTAAAGTATGCCCAAAACTCATCAAATGTTTTGCCAGAGATAATTCTTCAGCCGTATCAAGATTAATAACAACCTTATCCCAATTAGGCTCAGTGGTCTTCCGGAAAATACTCCGCACCCTAGTATAAGCGTACTGCAAATATGGTGCTGTGTTGCCCTGAAGGGAGAGCATCTTATCCCAATCAAATACATAATCACTTTGCCTATTACTCGATAAGTCAGAATACTTTAAGGCTCCTATGCCTATAATTTTGGATATGGTTCGTTTCTCGGACCCTTCCAGTTCTGGATTTTTTTCAGAAACTGCTTTAAACGCCCTCTGCTCAGCCTCATCCAACAATTCATCCAGGCGCACAGTTTCTCCACTTCTTGTTTTAAAAGGTTTACCATCTGGCCCCAAGATTGAACCAAACCACACGTGTTGGAGCTGCCCCGCAAACTGATTGTTCCAAAAACGAAAAATCTTGAATAATTGTTGGAAATGGAGCTGCTGACGCCCATCTGTGACATAAATAATTTTATTAGGAGACCATCTTTCCACTCGATATCTTAAAGTTGCCAAGTCTGTAGTAGTATAATTTGAAGCACCATCACTTTTACGCACAATTGCTGGCTTGTCATTTAATTGATCATCATCTGGAAAACGAACGACTATGGCCCCCTCACTTACACCAGCAATATTTTTAGCACAAAGCTCCTCAACGATCTCCTCTAGAAATGGGTTATAAAAACTCTCACCTAATGTTTCATTAAATTGCACATCTAAACGGCCGTAAACCCGATCAAACTGTTGTTGTGACAATTCAATCATCCCCCGCCAAATCTTTAAATTTTCCTCATCGCCCTGCTGTAATTTAACTAATTCATAGCGGGCGGCTTCCCTCAGCGAGTCGTCCGAGTTGATTTCCTTGTAAATTCGTTCTAGCTCACTGATGGGATCACTATCAAGAGCTGCTTTATTAAGCTTTGTTTTCCAACCTAAAATCAACATCCCGAACTGTGTGCCCCAATCACCAATATGATTGTCTGTGATTACCTTATGACCCAACATACGAAGTATACGGGCGAGACTATCACCTAAAATTGTTGATCGGATATGGCCAACGTGCATCGGCTTCGCGACATTCGGAGAGCTGAAGTCTATGATTATGGCCTGTGGTTCAGATGTTGGGCTGACAAACGGAATCTTTTCTTTTAGGGCGGCAGCTAAGGCTTCTTCAATAACTTTGGATTTAATCTCAAAATTTAAAAACCCTGGGCCAGCAATATCCACAGACTGACAGATATCCCCTAGTCTTAAATCATCCACCACCTTTTCTGCCAAATGACGAGGATTCATGCCCCGTTTTTTAGCCAAAGCCATTAATGCATTACTCTGGAAATCCCCGTGCTTAGGATCTGAACAGGGCCGGACAAGAATCTTCTCCTGCTCTGCATCATCAACATGCTGAGCTACAGCTTGACGCAGACGGCTTTCGATTTCTGATTGGATCACCTTACTTATTCAGCTGGTTTTCCTATAATACGCTGGATCGCCTCTGCATCAGGAGCATTTTCGATGGATTCGCGAAATTCACGATTGTGCAATAGCTTAGCTATATTTGCCAATGTATTAAGGTGTTTCTGAAATTGACCCTGAGGCACAAGAAACAACACCACAAGGTTAACTGGCTGATTGTCTAGAGCCTCAAAATCGATGCCAACTCGGGATCTGCCCAACGCACCCACTACGCTATTGATAGAATCTGTGGCCGCATGGGGTATGCCTATCCCAAACCCAATGCCAGTACTCATGGATTTCTCACGTTTTTTTACCGCATCAATAATGGAGTCGCAATGACTGGCATCTACTGCACCACTGGAAACCAGCTTATCAACCAACTCATCAATAGCCGCCCACCTATCGCTAGCCTTTAATTCGGGGACAATATGGTCGGCCCCGACAATTTCACTTAATGTCATTTCAGAAAACGCATTTCGCCTCAGCCGGAATCTGATTTCAAGGCTGAATTAATGGCAATTGCAGTATTTTGGGCCATATCGCCAATAACCAAGTAAGCTTTAATAGCCTCTACATACATCTCCCGTGCAACTTGCCCTATTTCTAGACCAACAGAAATAAGTATTAATCCGACAAATAGCACCATCATATTCCCTAAATAAATAACTACAGCCGAAAAAAGATACCCCTGAGAAACGATATCAGGCTGGCGTGTTCTTAAGATATGAGCAGTTAGAAAAACATGAAAACAATACGACAACCCTAATGCCCAAAAAAATAAACCCCAAATCATTTGGCTATTTTGAAAATCTAGAAAATGTTGAATTAGTGCGAAAACCGCAAAAACAAAGATAGCGTAAATCGGGATAAAATACGGTGATAGAGTCACAAAAAAATTATCTCGAGTCACATAAACGTGACCTCCATCGCCAGTAACTTTCATCCCTTTTACACGCCCCCCACAGAGCATGGTTGCTATCGCGTGGGTAAACTCATGCCCTAATACATATATCCAAATAGGTTTGGGCAGATATAGATACAATAGAGACATGCATGTCATACCAGCTATTAGCGGTATCAGTATTAAACCACTGAAATCCGTCATGAATACTAGCTCCCAAAATAATTTACCAATAGCAAAGCAGAATGGCAGCAAGACAATTGCTAACACTAATTTCAACCTCCTCAACACCTCAAATATTCTAGCACAAAAAACAATAATTTCGAGATTAAAGATAAATGAGTTGGAATTGATTTCCTCAAGGTCTGACCATATGATGACGGAGTGAATCAAAGAGAAATAATCGAAATTTTCCGCCAAACTGGCGCTTTATTAGAGGGGCATTTCATTTTGAGGAGCGGGCGTCATAGTCGCCAATTTTTCCAATGCGCAGCAGCACTGGAACAAATGCGAGTTGTAGAGAAGCTAGGCCAAGCGCTGAGTAAAACGATCAAAGATAAATCCATTGAAACAGTTGTCGCACCGGCAATGGGCGGGCTAGTAATAGGTCAGGAGGTTGCCAGACAACTAGGGTTAAGATTTGTATTCTTGGAAAAAGTAGACGGCGCATTATCGCTTAGACGCGGATTCAAATTTAAGCAGAAAGAAAAGGTCCTAGTGGTTGAAGATGTGATTACCCAAGGGGGCAGAGCCGATGAAACAATCAACATTATTAAACAGAATGGGGGGCAAGTTATGGCTGTTGCTGTCCTTGTTAATCGATCCAACGGCTTGTATGTACCGGGGTGCCGGTGCACAGCCTATTAGAACTTCAGGTGGAAACCTTTGACCCTGGTGATCTACCTGAAGACCTTAAGGAAATAACCGCCGTTAAACCGGGCAGCAACTGAGGAAAATGAGCCTAGACACCACAACTCTTGGGGGCGGATGCTTCTGGTGCTTAGAGGCTGTGTTCCGGAGGCTAACCGGGGTAAGCTCGGTAAGCTCTGGATATGCTGGCGGCCATACCCCTAACCCTACATATAAAGAAGTATGCACCGGCGAAACGGGACATGCTGAAGTAATTCAAATCGATTACGATCCTAGTATAATTTCTTTCCAAGATCTTCTCTCAGTTTTCTGGCAAGCTCACGACCCAACCACTTTAAACAGACAGGGAAACGATAAAGGAACTCAATACCGATCTGTGATCATGCCGCACAACGAAAAACAAAATGAAATTGCCATTGAATCAATTAGCCAATGGTCACAAAAATTTAAAGATCAAATTGTAACTTCAATTGAACCATTTACACAATTTCATCCCGCCGAAGAATATCACCAAGAATATTACGAGCATAACAAAGGAGCAGCATATTGCACTCTCTTGATTCGACCTAAAATTGATATTTTAAAACAAAAGAAGGTGCTCCCAAGCTCGAACTGAGCTTTCGCTGCCATTCTTGACGAAAACAACAAAATCAGATTATATAATCAGCCGAATGAGTCAAATCACTCAGATAGTAATTTTTTTTGCTGCGTTAATAATTCCGCTAAATGCACAAAAAAATATTCACCCGCCCAAGGTAATAGAAGACCGTCTACAGGCCAGAATACAAATACGTAAAGAAATTGC